>JAHJTX010000186.1 GCA_018829545.1 Bacteroidota bacterium
AATCCGGTTAGTAATCCTTTTTCTTTCCATTCTTTTAAGGCGACATCAAGGTAAAGTAACATAACTACGCCTGTTTCTGCATCTAACCCGGCAAGTGCAATTATTCCAACCCATACAGCGATACTCATATTGTAGCCAAGCAGGTAGAGCAGCCAAAAAGCACCAACAAGAGAAAAGGGAACAGCAAGGAATACGATTGCAACCTTTACTAAAGATTTAGTGCTTAGATAAATAATTACAAAGATGATAAAGAGAGTCATCGGAATAACTAACATCATTCTTTCTTGTGCGCGAAGCATATATTCGTATTCGCCGCTCCATGTAATGTTATAACCTGCAGGCAGTTTAATTTTTTCCGATACAATTTTTTGTGCATTTTTAACATAAGTGCCAACGTCAATATCTTTTATATCAATATAAACCCAGGCGTTGGGGCGCGTATCTTCACTTCTTATAACCATAGGACCTTTTCGTGTAGTGATAGTTGCAAGCTGCCCCATTGGGACTTGCTCACCGATTGGCGTAGGGACCAACACTTTCTTCATTGCTTCGATATTATCTCTAAGTTCTCTGCTGTAACGAAGGTTAACCGTGTATCTCTCTAATCCCTCAACCGTAGTGGTTACAGACATACCGCCCATAGCAGTTTGGATTACATTCTGAACGTCCTCAATAGTTAATCCATAACGGGCTGCTTCTTTTCTATTGATTTCTATATCGAGATAATTTCCTCCGACAGCTCTTTCAGCAAACGCGCTTAAAGTTCCCGGGACCTTTCTCATTACAGATTCAACTTCTTTTCCAATATCCTGCAACGTTAATAAATCAGGTCCGGATATTTTTATTCCTACCGGAGTTTTGATTCCCGTACTAAGCATATCCGTTCTTGTTTTGATTGGCATCGTCCAGGCATTTGTAACACCAGGGAATTGAATAGCGCGGTCCATCTCATCAATCAGTTTCTTAACAGTCATACCCGGTCGCCATTCGCTTTCCGGTTTAAGCATTATTGTTGTTTCAATCATATCGAGTCCAGCCGGATCAGTGGCAGTTTCTGCACGTCCTATTTTTCCAAATACGTGGTGAACTTCGGGAAATGTTTTAATGATTTTATCGGTCTGTTGTAATATTTCTTTTGCCTTAGTGATTGACATACCGGGCATTGTTGTAGGCATGTAAAGTAGATCGCCTTCATAAAGCGGAGGCATAAATTCAGAACCAATTTTCTGGAAAGGAATTATTGTTAAACCCAGAATGATGAGTGCAGCAACAAGAACTTTCTTGTTGTGCTTGATTACAAAATCAACTACAGGGTGATAAATTTTAATAAGAAATCTGTTTATAGGATTTTTTTCTTCGGGTAAAATTCTGCCTTTAATCCAATATCCCATCAAAATAGGAACAAGTGTAACAGAAAGAATTGCTGCTGCTGCCATTGAATATGTTTTTGTAAATGCCAGCGGTCTAAATAATCTTCCCTCTTGCGCTTCGAGTGTGAATACCGGGATGAACGAAACAGTAATGACTAACAAAGAGTAGAAGAGAGAAGGTCCAACTTCTTTGGATGCATCCAGAATAAGCTGCCAGCGCTCACGTCTTTTATCCGGTGGTTTAAGCATATCATGTTCAATATGCTTATGGGCGTTCTCAACCATTATTATTGCGGCGTCCACCATCGCTCCTATCGCAATTGCAATTCCGCTCAAAGACATAATATTGGCGTTAATACCCTGCCAGCGCATAACGATAAATGCCATGAGTATTGCTGTAGGCAGCGTAATGATTGCCACAAAAGCACTTCGGGCATGAAGCAAAAATAAAATACATATTAACGCTACAAAGAAAATTTCTTCTATAAGTTTTTCTTTTAAAGTATCTATCGCCCGTTCAATTAATCCGGCACGGTCATAAACAGGTTCAATTTTTACATCCGAGGGAATTCCCGCTTTTAACTCTTCTATTTTTTGTTTTACATTTTCAATTACTTTAAGAGCGTTCTGCCCGTACCTCATAACAATAATCCCACCGACAACTTCACCTTCACCGTTTGATTCAGTCAAGCCTCTTCTCATCAAAGGACCAAGAGTAACATCGGCAACATCTTTTAGATAAACTGGGGCATTAGTTTTCTTATCTACCATCAAAGGAATGTCCTGGATATCCTCGATAGATTTAATGTACCCGAGTCCGCGTACCATAAATTCCATCTCACCCATTTCAATTACTTCGCCGCCCACGTCACTGTTTGATTTTTTAATTGCCATCTCAACCATAGAAAGCGGAATGTTATAAGCTAATAATTTTGCAGGATCGGCAGTAACTTGATATTGCTTAACATATCCACCGATGCTTGCAACTTCCGCAACTCCATCTACAGCCGATAAAGCATATTTGAGATACCAATCTTGAATGGATCGAAGTTCCTGAAGCGATCTTGTATCTGAGGTAAGTTGATATTGATAAACCCAGCCCACACCGGTCGCGTCGGGTCCTAAGGTTGGAACAATATTATTGGGGAGTCGTTGCTGAGCATAGTTCAAATACTCAAGCACCCTGCTTCTTGCCCAATAAATATCAGTTCCGTCATCGAAGATTACATAAACAAGTGAAAATCCAAAGAAGGAATATCCCCGCACTACCTTTGAACCGGGAACCGAAACCATTGCGGTTGTTAATGGATAAGTTACCTGGTCTTCAACTGTTTTTGGTGATTGTCCGGGATATTGTGTATAAATAATTACCTGCACATCGCTTAAATCCGGTATCGCATCTACAGGCGTACTTAGCATTGAATAAATCCCGACACCGATTAAAAATAAAGTCGCAAGGATAACCATGAATTTATTTTTAATGGAAAACTCTATTATTTTTTCTAACATTCTTTACTCCAATTTGATTTATGATTTTCGATTGATGATTTTCAAATTCCCAATCGTCAATCACCAATTCAATCCGCCTATGGCGGACATCAAAGTCATTTTACTTTAAATCCATGTTTAATCAGATTTTCTTTTGCTTCGTTCAATGACGATTCTTTCAGAGCCATCCCGCAAATTGGGCATTTGCCCGGCTTATCTGATATAACATTCCAATCCATTTGATCTTGAAAAACCTTTCCGTCTTTATTTTCATCTATTGCATTTAGGTCGATCAAACCTTCGCGAACAATCGCGCTCTTTTGGTGATCCATGTTTTTCATATCTTGATCTTCCATATTCTTCATATCGTGACTTTCCATATTTTTCATGTCGGATTTTTTAGATTTTGTTTTTTCGTTTTTCTTCGGTTCATCTTTGCCTTTCATTTCCATCTTGCTATGATCTTGCGGTTTTTGTTCATCCATAGGTTTGCTCATATCCATCCCTTCGTGACCTCTCATCTGTTGAATTGCCGCTTTAAGATTGCTTTCCGAATCGATTAGGAATTGCGAAGAGACAACGATTTTTTCGCCTTCTTGAATACCTTCAAGCACTTGAACCAATCCAGCGGAGGCAACGCCAAGCTTAACATCTCGCGGGTCGAAGTAGCCGCCGCCAAGAGACATAACTGCAATTGTCCTTTCACCTGTACGGATAATTGCCTGATCCGGCACCACAACAGCTTCAACGGAAATTGGGGAAACAAGTTTTACGATTGCAAACATCCCCGGCTTAAAATCGTAATTTGAAGTGTTCGTTACTTCGGTTCTTACTTTTATCGTTTTAGTTTCTTCGTTTAAGTATGGATAAATGTAAGTTACCGTTCCTTTGTAAGTTTTGCCGGGCAGATATGAAAGCTCTAAATCAACTTTTTGACCGAGCTTGATCCAGGGTAAATCAACTTGATAAATATCTGCCATCACCCAAACATTTGAAAGATCGGCAACTTTATACAATCCCATTCCAGCCATAACTTGCTGACCTTGAAAAACCATCTTTTCCACAACCGTTCCGTTTACAGGCGAATAAATTGTAAGCGTCTTCTTCGGCGTATTATTTTTTTCAATCTCATCGATATCTTTTTCCGAAATATCCCAATACAATAATCTCCTTTTGGCGCTGTTCACTAATTCTCTTGCGCCGTTTTTAACATCATCGGAGCTGTTCGAAACCTTCTTTAAGTAACGAATTGCTTGCAGATATTCTTCCTGCGTGCTAACAAGTTCGGGGCTGTAAATTTCAAACAGCGGCTGTCCATTGCTTATATATTTGCCGGTGTAATCAACAAAAAGTTTTTCTACCCAGCCCATAATTTTTGTAGTGATGGTAGTAACTTTTCTCTCGTCATAATCAACTTTGCCGGTAGTTCTAATTACATTTTGAAGTTTTTGTTTTTTTACTGTTTCTATTTTTACGCCAATATTCTGAACAGTAACGGGGTCAATCTTTATACCTTCTGCATTTCCTTCACCTTCATAAACGGGGACTAGATCCATTCCGCAGTCGGGCGCAGTTCCCGGCTTATCCGAAGTGAACCACGGATGCATCGGGTCCTGGTAGTAAGCAATTTTCTTTTCACCGTTTCCGCTTTTTTGCTCTTCATAAACCGGAACGTAATCCATTCCGTCTGGAGCCTTTTTAGGAGTAGGCGAAGTGCTCTGCGGATTCATCGGATCCTGATAGTAAAGAATTTTTCTTTCTTTCTCATTTTCGGAAGTCGAGGTTGATTTGAATACGAGCCAGCCGATTCCTAATCCAACTACAAGAAATACAACGGCAGTGATAATTATTTTTTTCATTCTTGAACTCCTATTTTCTATTTAATTTTTTCTACAATTGCGTTTATTGGTAACCCTACAGCTTGTTCAAGCTGAGCTTTTGTTTGCATTAAATGCATCTCACTCATATAAAAATCTAACTTTGCCATAAAAAGCATTCGATAAGCGTCTATTAACATTAAGAATTCCGTTTTGCCTGTTTTATAAGCAGCTAAAGTAGATTGAAGAGTTTGTTCGGCTTGAGGAATTATAGTGTTCTTGTTCAGGTTGTACAGGTTTCTGTTCGTTTCTAATTTAACAACCGCATTTTGCACTTCGTAAGAAATCATATTTTTCATCGAATTAAATTGCTCTTCTGCGGTTTTAATGTTCAATTCATTCTCTTCAACTTTTCCACCGTATTTATCGTTAGACCAAAATGCAATTGGAATATTTACACCAACCATAGCTGACCAAAAATCATTTCTTGTATCGGTCATATTTTTATACATCAGCCGGGTCATTATATCAGGGTAAAATTCCAATTCGGATGCTTTCAACTCGCTTTTATACATATCGATATTGAAATTCATTCCTTTTAATTCGGGGCGGTTTGAAACCGCTACAGGCAGCAATTGTTGATAAGTGAAACCCGGAATCTCTTCTGAAATTTCACCAACTTCATCGAATGGTTGATATGGGGGATAATTGAGAATTGTATTAAGCATGGTTTCAACGTCTTTTTTCTCTTTATAAAGATTTACTTCTTCATTTAAAAGAGAAGACAATTCTGTTTGTGCACGGATAATATCCGGCTGTTTTCCCATTCCGACTTGATATTGTTTTAACGCAATCTCGATAAACTGCTTAAGTAATTCTTGATTTTCTTTATTTATTTCAATCTTCCGTTGAACAAAGTAAAGCTCAAAGTAAGAGCTTTTTAAGTCTCGGATTATTCTATTCTTTAATGCGTAGAATTGTTCTTCGTACATTTTAGCATTGTTAGCAGCCGATAAACCCATAGCGCTTAGTTTGCCCGGGAATGGAATCATCTGCTGAACAAAGTAATCGGTTTCCATATTGTTTTTTAATGGATTGGGAAATGATTGAACCGGAAGTTGAAACAATTCAATTCCAACTTGAGGTGCATCCCATGCGGTTACTTGCTTCACTTTTGTCTGTTTACTAAGAAATTGATTTTTTGCAGCTTTTAGTTGAGGATTGTTTTGCAGTGCTTCCTTAATCAAATCTTCTAATCGGATAGACGAAGATTCTTGGGCGTAAACCGCAAAGCTTAATCCGAAAATCATTAATAATGCTGTCAATATTTTTTTTAGCATTCGTTTCTCTCCTAATATTTCTTTTCAAAATAAAAATTTCAAAGAATCAATTTCTTCGCTATTTATTCCCTAAAAGATGGTCCGTTTACTTCAATTTTTCAGCAAATCATCGAAAACGATATTTTGTTCCGGCAATTCGGAAACATCTTTTGTTGCAATATTTGTTGATGTTCTTAAAGAAGATTGGATTCCAAAATAGTGGAACAAACTCTTCCCTTTCTTCTATATTTATTTAATTTACCCAACATTTTTGTTAACTCCATTTCTATCTGAATTAAATTTTACTGACTTGTTGAAGAAACAGAATATTTTATTCTTACAACTTGAGTAATGTTTTAAAATAATTTTTAATTGTTTTAGAAATTTAGATTACTTCTCTTGTGAATCTTAAATTACAGGATTCTTGACTATAATCATTCAATCCTTCTTATCTTTTTTTATGTTTTTGAACTTTGTGTAAAAACAGTACTATCCCAATGGTTATTCCAAAATATACTGCTAATGCTACGATATGTATTATTGTGTCATTCATTTTTTATCTCACTTACAAAGGCAAATAATGTGCCAGAGAAAAATGCAGCTTTGTATCCTATTTTAGCAGAATGTAAAATAACGTTTTTAAGTTTCTTAAGCATTTTTAAAAAATTAAAATCGGAAAGTCTGATATTTATAACAGATCTTTGCGGAAATATTGTTCGACCGAGGAAGTTTATAACAAGTATCTATTAAATTTCCGAAAGTTATTTTTCTTTAATCGTATTGTAAGAGTTATGCATCATTTTTGTGAAATCTTATAATTCTCTATCTTACTGTAAAGAGTCGGCAAAGAAATACCTAATATTTTAGCTGTCTTAGGTTTGTCCCAATTCAAATGATTTAGCATATTTTCAATGTGCAATTTCTCGATATCGTTCAGGGAGTAATTTAAGTAAGAGTCAAATTCGTACAGACGCGATTCAACATTTTTAAGCATCAATTTGTTTTCTTCAAGGACATCACCATTTGAAAGAACTACCGCCTGCATTAATGTATTTTCTAATTCTCTTACATTTCCAATCCACTCGTGATCAGTTAACGCCCTCATTACGGAATCCGGCACTTTAGTAACAGATTTGTGAAGATCTCGATTTATTTTATTTAATAAGTGATTAATAAGAAGCGGAATATCATCTTTTCTATCTCGCAGCGTAGGTAAATTTATCGTAATAACATTTAATCTATAATAGAGGTCTTCTCTGAACTTACCCTCTTTTACAAGTTTCTCTAAGTTTTTGTTAGTTACAGCAATAATACGTGCTTTCATTGGAATTGTTTTTTCTCCGCCTACCGGTTCAAATTCTTTTTCCTGCAATATTCTTAAAAGCTTAACCTGCAGATTTGGCGAAATTTCTGAAATCTCATCCAATAATATTGTTCCCTCACCCGCAAGCTCAAATTTACCTTTCTTATCTTTTATTGACCCCGTAAACGCTCCTTTCACGTGTCCGAATAATTCACTTTCCAGTAATGTTTCAGTTAGCGCCGTACAATTAACCGGCACAAATGGAGAATTCTTTGTCTCACCGCCGTAATGGATTGCCCTGGCTACCAATTCTTTTCCTGTGCCGCTTTCGCCCTGAATTAATACTGTAACCCGGCTGGATGAAATTTGGCCGATCTTTTTATATAATTCCTTCATTGAAGCAGTTTTACCGACTAATATATTATTCAAATCGTAATTTTCAGCATTTTCCTCAATTATTGCATCAAGCTTTTCACTCAATTTTTTATTTTCCAATGCCCGTTTAATTACAATTTTCAGCTTCTCAGTCTCAAGGGGTTTTTCAATAAAATCATATGCCCCTTTTTGCATCGCTTCAACTGTTGTTTTCATGTCATCAAATGCAGTAATAATAATGAAATGTATCTTCGAATCTATTTCTTTAGTCTTTTCGAGCAATTCAACTCCGGTCATTCCGGGCATTTTATAATCGCTGATTACTAAATCAGGAGTTCTTCTTTTGATTAGTTCAAGTCCTTCCTTTCCGTTTTCAGACGATTCAACGTAATAACCCTGTCTTTTAAGAAAATTTGTTATTGTTTCTCTAATCGACTGATCATCGTCAATTACAACTATATACTCCATAACCACCTTCAATTAATATCTAAAACCACTTTAAATATTGTTTCCCCGGGTTCTGACGATTCTAACGTAATATTACCGTTATGCTGTGTAACAATCTTTTGCGCAACTGCTAAACCCAAACCTGTGCCTGATGGTTTAGTTGTATAGAATGGATCAAATATTTTATCTGCAACATCTTGGGAGACACCGACCCCATTGTTGTTAAACAGTAACTCAATTTTGTCCCTTACAGTTTGCCCCTCGATAACTATAAATCCCTTATCATCCGATGCTTCATATGCGTTATCGATGATATTTAGAAATACTTGCCTAAGTTTTTCTTTGTCACCTTTAATTACTCTATCTTCGCATTTAATTAAAACTTCGAAATTCTTCTGCGCATATTTTTGTTTTGTTTGGAAAATTATTTCATTTAGAAGTTCTTTTATATTAAACATTTCTTTGTTCAATTCAACTTGCTGTGCAAATTGTAAAACTTCCTTTACTAAGTTATTCAACCTATTTATTTCTCGATTGATAATTTGCATCGAGTATTTATCTTCATCGTTCAACGGGAGGCTTTCTGCCAACATATCGCTGTTCATCTTTATTGAAGTAAGCGGCGTTTTAATTTCATGCGCTAACACTGCTGCCATTTTACCCAATGCAGCTAGTTTTTCATTATGAGCTAATTCATTTTCAAGTTTTTTTATTTCGGTAATATCTACTACTATCAAAAAATAACCGGCAACATTTTCTTTGAGAATTGTAAACGGCGAGATATTTATAAGATAAGTGTATGGCTTGTCCGTTTCAATTACTATTTCTTCTTTGTAAATACCTTGCTCAAAATAATTTTTTAATGATAACGCCAATTCTTCCAGTTCTGTTTTTTCTTCTACTTCCTTAAAGATATTTTGATCCAATAAATTCTGTTTTCCACTGCGTAAAAGTTTGGCAAATTGCGAATTGATTTCTAAAATTGCACCATATTCGTCAAATGCGCAGATTGCTGCATTAGACTTTTCAAACGCATTTAAAAGCAATTCTATTTTTTCTTGTTTCTCTTTTAGTTCGCGTGTGTCTTTTTTTAATGTATCCGACATTTCATTAAATGTTTCGGCTAATTTTCCTATTTCATCATTTGAATTAATATCTACTTTTATACCGTAATTACCTTCTTTAATCTCACTCGTTTTTTCAGTCAATTTATTTAACGGATTGGCAATTATTCTTGAAATTATAAACGCCATAGCGCTGCTTACTAGTATTCCCCCAGCCAAACTACTAAAGAAATATCTCTGCCACTCATGTGCTGTTTGAATATTTAAGATTAATCGCCCTAACGGTATTTGAATTAAAAGAATAATCACCGGTACAACTATTAGAGCGGTGAAGAATACTTTTTTATTTAGAGAAAATGATTGAATTTTTGTTATTACAACAGGAAATAAATTATACTTTGTAATAGCAATTGTAGTTGTTAAAATTACCCCAATAAAAAATGCCAAAGGACTTATTTCCACAAGATAATAGAAGCCCAATATCCAAGGCAGATACAATCCAAAAATAAACACTGTTGAATTTGTTATAATTAGACCAATAAAAATTGTTAATAAAAGCGATCTGTACTCAATTAATTTATCATCAAAAATTTTTTTAATAAGAAAGTAGATACTTGCCATTAATAAAAAAACATACCAAATCAAATAACCGGCATAATATTCCTTGTAATGCGCTTCAAAATGTGAGTGATGGACGTGAGATTCTTCAATTAAGTTTCCACTCCATAACATAATTATTAAAATTACACTAGGCAATACAAGTGTTACTCTTAAACCAAAACTCATTTCCTTTTCGTTTGGATAATAGTAAGAGAAAAAACACAAGACAAGAATAATTAAAAGCAAAAACGAATGGCACGATTGATCAAGTATTGTTACATCTCCAGAGGTCATCAAAATAAAGTGTACTGCATGTGAGATTAGATATCCAATCACTAAGAACAATGCGAGTATGTAAAGCTTTCTCGATATTCCAAAGGCTTTTCTAGAATATATGATATAAATTAAACCTAACGAGGAAATTATAGTTGATACAAGAAAAACAATATTCATTATTTGGATCATTCACTCATTCTCAGATTTAGTTTCTTTAATATTTTCAAATAATCTAAAAATTTTTTTTTCTTAAAATACACATTATTACTCTCTAACCATCAATTAAAACGCTCTACAATTTATCTTTTTAATTATGGGCACAGAAGATCAGAAAGAAGCAAGTCGGTAATTATGGATTTAAATGATGTTCAGCTAATAGAAACCGTCAAATTACAAACACAAATTATTAGAAAAAACAGCATAATGTTGTTCGATTTTTATTTACGGAGTTAATATGGACACATGAAAATCATTGAAGTAAAGGAAAACCGTCGTGATTTATTGAAAAACAATATTCAATTTTGAGTCCACTCCGAAAAACCCCAAACGGGTTAAAACCCGTTTGGGAAAGTTTGTTTTTAGCTTGTTATCCCCACGTTAAAACGTGGGGTTAATAACAATATGACTTTTCAGAGTGGACTCAATTTTATTAATCGGATGCTTACCTATCATTCAGCTTTAACGGGTAAGGTGA
>JAHJTX010000187.1 GCA_018829545.1 Bacteroidota bacterium
ATCTTATGTAATTCACACCATTATTAATTGCTCTTTGATAATACTCATCAAATCCTTTGCCATGAGCGCGGATATCCATAAAAAATATGTCGCATTCTAAGTTCCCGCCGACATGCTCTTTAGCTATTAACGCTTCCTTTGTTGCGTACATACAACAAACCGATGAACAATAATCCCTTTCAAAATCGCGAGAACCGACACATTGGAGGAATGCAATTCTTTTAGGTGGCTGTCGATCTGAAGGTCTCAACACGTGTCCGGAGAATGGTCCCGATGCAGATAATATTCTTTCGAACTCAAGTGAAGTAATTACATTGGGAAAAAGTCCATATCCAAGTTCCGGTTTTATTTTTGGATCGAATAACTCAAAGCCCGGCGATAAAACTATAGCTCCAACGTTCAGTTCTAACTTTTCTTCTTTTTGTTCATAATTAATTGCTTTGGCTTCGCATACGGTCTCACAGATTTTACACGCTTCATGATTCAGATAAATACATTTTTCCTTATCTATCATAGGAGTATTAGGAACTGCTTGAGGATAAAGAATATGTATTGCCGGTTTCGAGTCTAAACCTAAATTAAACAGATTTGGAATTGGTATTGGAACATTCATGCTTGTAAGGTCGGAAACTTTTTTCCCAACCGGACAAATGAAATTGCAGGCGCCGCAAGTCCAGCACATCTCATTTTGTTTTCCAAACGGAGGTTCAACTTTTTTACCCGGTCCTCTTCCGGAAAAACTGACCGCATTTCTTCCCATTCTTTCTTCGCAAATTCTAACACAGAGTCCGCAATAAACGCAGTCATCATATTTTTTCTTTATTCTTGGCTCGCCGACTCCAAGATCGAAAGCAATTCGCCGTATGTTTTCTGAATCAGGGCAGCGCGCAAGGAGAAGTTCTGCAACAATTTTTCTCGCTCTTTTAACTCTATCGGTATCTGTGAAAATAGAGAGACCGTTTAACGCGGGATATGAGCACGATGCCTGAATTGAAGTATTTCTTCCTTCCTCGTGAACTTCAACCAAGCATAACCTGCAAGCGCCGTAAGGCAGCAGAGCTTTATGATGACATAACTTGGGTACGCTATGCCCAACACTTTCGATAGATTCTAGAAGAGTTTTCCCTTCAGGGAATTCAAATTTGTTCCCATTTATATTTAACTGAATCACGCTGTATCTCCCTTTTCAATTATCTGTTCGAATACAAAATTAACTTCAGGATGAGAAGCTTTAAGAACGCGCATTGTTTTTTTTATATCTCCGAAAGGTTTCATATCTATATTATTTTTATTAAAGCAAGCAATGATTCGAATTCCTTTTTCCGTCCGTCTTTCAATTTTCAAATTCCCGCCGGTTTCTTCAGCGGCTTGTGAAAGGAATGGAAGACCAAGACCGATTTTCTTCCCTTTTTTTGTTGTAAAAAAAGGATTTTTGGCTTTTGATAAAATATCTTCATTCATTCCTTTACCATCATCTTCAATTTCTAAAATCAGTGTCTCATTCTTTTCCACAAGCATTACTCGTATATTTTTCGCACCGGCGTTTAAGGAATTTTCTGCTATGTCCAAAATATGAAGTGATAGATCTTCCATTGTTATATCTCAATTTTCCTTCCTTCTTCACCTCGTAAAGATTTTTTTATCTCATCAAAAGTTGAATTCTCCATAGAAAAACTTGTATAGTTCCTGCCAATATCCTTCAGCGAATGTGCATCCGAAAATGTTACAATGGGTAATGATCTGTCGCTAAATTTTTGAATCTGATTTTTATTGGATATTTCTAATGCATCAAGTATTAATCCTTCCGGTGTAAACCCGAGCTGTGAGATCAAACTGAACCTTTCTCTATCAACATGAGAAGCAATTGCAATTCCACCTAATTCGTGGATGTAACTAATTATACTTTCTACCGAAAGTTCAGCAGCGCCGATTAATAATTTTTTATTAAAACCAAGAACCTCGTCGTTTTCGTTAACAATAACTTGATCGCCAAAAATTTTTTCATCGTCTGTTTCGATTAAATTATCATAGATAATTTGCTGCATTGAATGAAGAGACTTTTCATTATCAAATAATGCAAGCACATGAACCTCTTCTTTTGATGTAACCTCGATTCCGCCAATAATATCTAAGTCCATATTTTCCGCACATTTTTTTACACTTATCACATTTTCACAAGAGTTATGATCACAAATTCCAATAATATTTAGTCCGCGCTTTTCCGATTCATTAACAATATTTTTAGGAGTCATTTCAAGCTCGGCGCAATAAGAAAGACAGGTATGAATATGTAAATCGGCTTTAAATGTCTTCATCATTTTTACCGATACCTAATTCATACAGCTTACAAACAATCTGGAAAGCTCTCTCATCGGTACTTAAAACAATTATTTTCTCCTCTTCAGCTTTTTTCAGTGAATCTTCGTCCGGCTTTCTTCCGTTTACAATAATTATTCCTGAAAGTTCTTTTATACTCGCTACGGAAATTACATTTAGATGTGTTTGTAAAGTAATCCAGATATTTCCTTTTTTAGAATTTGCGAGCACATCGCTTAGCATATCGCTTACGTAACCACCATTTATTTCTCTGTCTAAAAAATCCCCGCTCGATAAAACGGTGAGGTTTAGTTTCTTTATAATTTCTGAGATTCTCATTTTTTGATATTCACTATAAATTCCAAGACTCATACTTTTTTAACGTTTTCTTTGTGTTACTTTGTGCCTTAGAGCCTTTGTGGTAAAAAACTTCTCACCACAAAGACACTAAGACTCAAAGGATTAACCTTTTTATTCCGTCTTTAATCAGAGGCACATTAAAATTAATCAAATAGCCAAGACGTTTTCCTGTCAATTTAAGATAGCTTAATATTTGCGCCTGATAAACCGGATTCATTTCGTCAACAGCTTTAAGTTCAACAACAACTAATTCTTCTACTAATACATCAAGACGTAAGCCCTCTTCAAAAGTGATATTGTCATACACAATCGGAATATCAACTTGTCTTTGATAATTCATCCCAAGTTTTTTCAGTTCATAACAGAAACAAACTTCATAAACCTTTTCTAACAGACCCGGTCCTAAACTTTTATGAACTGTGAACGCCGCATTAACAATAGCTTTACCTACAATTTCTTCTTTTTCCGTTAATGGTTTGAGATTCATTTCTCTAGCTCTATTTATTTTTTTATATTAACTGTAAATTCTAAATTCGTTCCTTCGCCAACTTTTGAATCTATCCTCAATTCATCTGTGCAATTTTTTATGTTCGGAAGCCCCATTCCAGCGCCGAATCCCATTTCTCTTACCCAGTCAGGAGCAGTGGAATATCCCGGCATCATTGCTTTTTCGATGTCGGGAATACCCGGTCCCGAATCAACCGCATTTACTTTAATTTTATCTTCCTCTACCCAAACAGTAATTTCTCCACCGTCAGTAAAGATGATGATATTCATTTCTGTCTCCATAGATGCTATAACTATTCTCCTTGTAATCTCTGCAGCAATTCCAAGTCTTAATAACGCATTCTTTAGAAAACTACTTTTCTCACCTGCTTTTTTAAATTCTTTCCCCTTAACATCATATTTAAGTATGACAGTGGTTTTATCTGATTTAATATCTTTAAAGATGTTGCTCATCTTATTCTTTTGGGCTTCTTCTTCATAATAGTCTTTCTCAAATCTTTTCAGGATACATCTAATCACATCTCCTTTTGTGATTATTCCAACGAGTTTTTTCGTATCTCGCTCTTTTACAGGAAATCTTCCAAATCTATGTTTCTCAAATTTTTTAATAACATGAATTAGCGGTTCATCGCTGTAAATTGACTCTATATGAGTTGTCATATTGTTTTTTACTTGCTCATCCTTTCTTCCTTTGATGATACATTTTATAAAATCTTCAACGCTTATTATCCCTATAAGATTACCTTCGCTAACTACCGGTAATCCAGAAATCCGTTTATCTCTAAGTTTCATCCATACATCAACCATTGTATCGCCGGGTGCTACTGTAATAACATCTTTTGTCATTGCTTCTTCAACTTTACATTCATAAGCAATTTCTTGAATTTTTAAAGATCTCACTTCTTCATTCATTTTCCGAGATCCCTTTAAGTCCTTCTTTGTATAATTTACCACAGCTTTCAAATAACGGAAGTTGAGTACACATCAGAACAATTGCACGTTCATTTGCAAGTTTAACAACATCATCATCCGGTCGTTTTCCTCTAACAAAACAGATAGCTTTAATATCAACTGCATCTGTTGTATAAATAACCTGCGGTGTTGTGAGTCCGGTCAGGAGTAAAGTGCTTTCATGTTCAATATGTGCAAGAACGTGACTCATCAAATCGCAGCCGCAACCCATTTTTACTTCCATGCCTAATAATTCTTCACCGCAAATAATCTCTGCATCAATTATCTGCTTCACTTTATGAATATTCACTGTTGTTCCTTTGACTAAGTCTTATCATATTTATTCGAAAGCGAATCAACGCTCAAAATTGTTTAATTATTATTCTCTCTTTTTTTCTAAATCACACCTAAGGCAGCGCTTCGCCTCAGAGATTGCTTCAGCTTCCGTAAAGCACATTTCAACCTCATCAAAACTCTCAATCCTTTTGGATAGTGGAAGCGTAGGTATTTCCGGTTTTTTAAGATTTTCTATTTCTTCTTCTGATAGTTGTACGGGCTCGACGTACATTGCAGGGCGGGTTACTTCATACTTTCTTTCTAATTTTTCCCCTCTTATATATTTATCTATCATTTTCGCTGCAAGTTTTCCATGAGCCATCGCATCGGTAACGGTGTTGGGACCAGTAACGACATCACCGCCCGCAAAAATTCCGGCAATATTTGTAGATAAAGTTTCGGGGTCTACTTCGATGGAATTCCACTTTGAAATTTTTATCCCATCCCCATTTATTATAGAAGCCACATCCGGTTCCTGGCTTATTGCAAGAATGAGAGTATCTACTTCGGTTATAAATTCCGAGCCTGGAATTGGAATGGGTCTTCTTCTCCCGCTTTCATCAACGTCACCTAGTTCCATCCTAATACACTCTATTGCTTTAATCTTCCCATTACTCAAAATTACCTTCACCGGGGCAACTAGAAATTGTATATCTATCCCTTCAATCAAAGCTTCATTTACCTCACTTGGAATTGCGGGCATCTCTGCTTTTGTTCTTCGGTATAAAATTTTTGTTGTTTTCCCCAACCGTTTTGCTACCCGCGCGGCATCAATTGCCGAAAATCCTCCACCGATTACAACTACATTTTCTCCCAGTTTTACTTCTCGTCCTAAGTTGACATCTCTCAAAAACTCTACTGCATGAATAATGCCTTCAGTTTCTTCTCCGGGAATTCCCATTTTCAAACCTTTATGGGCGCCGGTTGCAATAAAAACTGCATTATATTCTTTCTGTAATTCAGAAAGTTGAATATCCTTTCCGATAGTAAAATTTGTTATAATTTCGATTCCTAATTTTTTAATTCTTTCTATCTCATATTTTAGTACATCTTTGGGTAATCTGAATTCCGGAATTCCCAGAGAAAGCATTCCGCCGGCAATAGGCTGGCTTTCGTAAATAACAACTGTGTATCCCTCCAAAGCAAGATAATATGCGCAAGTGAGTCCACCGGGACCAGAGCCGATAACTGCAACACGCTCTTCTCTTCGCAGTTTGGGCTTCTCTTCTTCATAAATATTATATTTCATCTCATAATCAGCCAGGAAACGTTTTAGCAATCTAATTGATACGGGATCACCTCCCTCTCCAGCCTTACAATTTTTTTCACAAGGATTATGGCAGACACGTCCGCAAACAAGCGGAAGCGGATTTTCTTTTCTTACAACTTTAATAGCTTCTTCAAATTTTCCCTGAGCAATTAGACCTATATAACAGGGGACGTCCTGCCCTATTGGACAAGTATGTTGACATGCTGATGATATTATTCCTTTGCAAACGACTGCCGGGCATCTTTTGAATTTAGTATGAGCCTCATATTCATCCCGGAAATAATTAAGTGTTGATAGAATCGGATTCGGGAGAGTCTGACCCAGTCCGCACATAGAAGCATCCTTTATCCCCAGCGATAATTCTTCAAGAAACTCGATGTCATCCTCTTTACCTTCTCCATCCGAGATGCGAGTTAGTACTTCAAGCAATGCTTCGCTTCCATCCCGGCAAGAAACACACTTTCCACACGATTCATCATTTGTAAATTGGAGGAAAAATTTGGCTACATCAACTATGCATGTATCTTCATCCATGACTATCATTCCGCCGGATCCCATCATTGAACCGGCTTTTTTGAGGGACTCGTAGTCGATAGGCGAATCTAACAGACTGGTAGGAATACAACCTCCGGATGGACCGCCGGTTTGTACAGCTTTGAATTTCTTCCCATTAGGAATACCACCGCCGATTTCGTAAACAACTTCACGAAGAGTTATTCCCATCGGGACTTCAATAAGACCTGTATTATTAATCTTTCCAACGAGTGAAAATATTTTTGTTCCTTTACTTGTTTCCGTTCCTATTTTTGAATACCAGTCTGCACCTTTGGATATGATCATTGGAATGTTCCCCAGCGTTTCGACGTTGTTTATTACAGTTGGAAAACCCCATAGTCCGTATTCAACCGGGAAAGGTGGTCTTTGTCTGGGTTCAGGAATGTTCCCCTCAATAGACCGCATGAGCGATGTTTCTTCGCCGCAAACAAACGCACCTGAACCTTCTCGTATTTCAATATCAAAATCGTAACCGGTTGATAGAATATCGCTTCCAAGAAGTCCATACTCTCTGGCTTGCGAAATGGCGATTTTCATTCTTTTGATCGCAAGAGGATATTCCGATCTTATATAAATAAAACCACTTGATGCGCCGATAGCGTAAGAAGCGGTTGTTAATCCTTCTACAACCGAGTGGGGATCAGATTCAACCAGGCTCCTATCCATATAAGCACCCGGGTCTCCTTCATCGCAATTTGCAATTATATATTTAGGTGTCTTTTCCTGCTGCCTGGCGATCTTCCATTTTATTCCAGTCGGAAATCCGCCGCCGCCGCGGCCTCTCAATCCTGATTTAATAATTTCTTCTATGACTTCATCCGGTTTCATAGAACTAAGTACTTTTTCTAAGGCGATATATCCATCCCTTGCTATATAATCTTCAATCTTTTCGGGATCTATGATCCCTTTATTTCTCAGCACAACCAAAAGCTGTTTTTTGAAAAAAGGTATATCGGAGATTAATGGAAGAGGTTCTTTCTCCGCAGGAGGAGTGAACATAAGTTTTTTTACGGATCTACCCTTTAGAAAATGTTCTTCAACAAGCATAGGAATATCATCTTGAGTAAGCCAACCATAGAAGATGTTGTCTGGAATAACCACCATAAGAGGCCCTTGACCGCAGAAACCATTACATCCCGTAGTGACAACAGAGATCTCGTTATCAAGATGACGATTTTTTATCTCCAGCTTTAGCGCTTCCATAATATGGAACGAACCGCCGGCTACACAAGCAGTTCCGGCACACGTCATTAATTCTATTCGCTTCTTTTCAGCCATTAGCCTATTCTCTCAGATCCGATAGCAAATACAAACTCTTTCACTACCTTTCCCCCGATAATATGTTCTTCAAATATTTTTTTGATTCTATCCGGAGTCAGTTTTCCATATTTCACCGGGGCGGAATCACTAATCTCCAGAGTAATCATAGGTTCTTCCGAACACAATCCAGCACATCCTGATGAAGTCAGCATTATATCGGTAGTGTCTCTGCTTGCAAGTTCATCCAATAAAATATTCATTATTTCTCTGGCTCCGGCGGCAATACCGCAAGTGCCCATATGTACAATAACCTTTCCTCTAAAATTCCCTTCGCGCAAGTAAATATTTTTTTTGGCAGATTCACGCAACTTTTTTAAATCATTTATAGTCAATTTAGCCATCTCATTTGCTCTTGTATTTTTTGATTATGCCCGGAATATCTCTCGAAAAGAGTTTTCCGTATACTTCGTCTCCAACTGTAACTACCGGAGCCAGCCCGCAGCATCCGACGCATCTAACCGATTTAAAAGTAAATTGCATATCGGCTGTAGTTTCATCTACGCCTATACCCAGCATTTCATTAAGTTTATCGGAAAGTTTTTGAGAACCCCTCACGTAACATGTAGTTCCTAAACAGACGTTTATAATATACTTTCCGATAGGTTTTAAACTGAAGGCACTGTAGAATGAAGCTATCCGGTAAATATGAGTTAAGGAATAGCCGGTTTCTTGAGAAACATATCGCAGCACGCTTTCCGGGAAATAATTGAATGTTGAATTAATCTCCTGTAGAATCGGCATTAAAGGACCTTTTCTGTTCCGATGTTTTTTCAGGATTTCAGTTACTGTTTCAGCATATATAGGTTGAATTTCTATTTTTTCTTTCTCAACAATTTGAACGCTGTTTCTCGTTGGGCAATTTGAAACGCAAGCTCCGCAGCCGGTACATTTTTTTTCATCAACGTACCTGGGTTTTTTATTTAATCTTACAGAAAAATTTCCAGGTTGTCCGGTAATACTCTCAACTTCGCTTAGAGTGATCTTCTCAATATCTTTATGCCTTCCAATTTCAACTAACCGTGGAGCCATAGTACACATAGCACAATCATTGGTTGGAAAAGTTTTATCAAGTTGAGCCATAACTCCGCCGATAGAAGGTTTATTATCAACCAGATAAACTTTAATCCCCGATTCAGCAAGATCAAGTGCCGCCTGCATACCGCCGATTCCGCCGCCAACTACTAACGCAGAACCGATCTTTCCGTTAGATTTATTATCATCAAACATTTTCTAAAACTGGCTCCTTATTTATTTCTACTTGCAATGCTTTTTCTTTAACCGCTTTAAAGTAAATCGCCAGAGGACGATAAATCATATGGCTCCACTTACCAAACGGAATTTCAATTATCAACATCGGGACGGCTATGGCTAAATGAATTGCGTAAGTGAAATGAGTAGTAAGTTCCAATCCCAAATATCTGAATATGTGAACTGCAAGTCCACTGACAGCAGTTAGCAATAGCATAATTGGGAATATCAGATCATTAGCGTTGGAGAATTTGTGTATCTCCTCACGTTTTTTAATTCGGCTTATCAATATCTCTACGGTAGTATAAATTAAAGCTCCTGCGGCAAAATAACCTAACCATCTCTGCGGATGGTAGACAGGGTAGATACTATCAGTCTGAAACCATTCAAGAAAGAAAAATTTTATAAAAACCATCAACCCGCAGCCGGCAGCCAGAATCAAGTGTTTTATCCAGCGGTTCCTAACGGCACAATCTCTAAATCGTTTTTGAGTAATAGCGTGTAATAAAAAAGTTTTAGCTTCGGTGTAATATAAATGGAAGGGTATCTTGAGATTATCACCGCTTCTCATAGTAAGCCAATACATCCGCAAAGAGTTAATTAGTAAAAAGAAGAGCGGAATTAGGAATACAACCGTTGTAAATGTTCCAATTAAACCAAACATATGTTCCATTGGCATCGGCTCTGAGATGAACACCTCGTACTCAAGTTCAGCATAAAATAAATGATAATAAACAACCAGAAGTAAAACGATTATTCCAAAGAAAAGGAGAGAGCCAATTTCCCAAAATTTTGATTTATAAATTTTAGCGGAAAGACCGGTCCAATCATATTGTGCAGTTAAATAGCGGCGGAGAGTCATCATAGCTTCACCAGGCTCGGTTTGCCGCGGGCAGGTTGTAGAACAATCGCCGCAGTAGTAACACAACCATGGTTCTAATCTGCTTTTTAATTGTTCCCTTAAACCAATCAAAGTATATCGAAGTGTCTTGCGCGGGAATGAATCTGTGTTATTGGTTAGATCACATGAAACAGTGCAACTTCCGCACTGAAGACATGCATTTGTGTCGAACCTTCCATACTTACGAACTTCAGACAATAAGCTAGGGTCGGTTCTATATTTCATGATAAACCTGCCAATTCGCTTAATATTAGATTAATAATGGTGGGGGGGGAAATATGTAGAAGATCCCTTTTGTTAGTATAATACTGGACAGTTGTAGTCACCATAAAAGATTTCGAAGATTATGAATCTATATTAGTTTAACTATTATTTAGTCCAAAATATAATGTAATCATTGACAAATTACTGACTGTAAGGAAGAACAGGAACTTCCTGCCTCAAAGATGCAAGAAAAAAAAACAATAGTCAAATCATTTTAAATATAATTTATGATTCCGAATTGACTCACAAATAATGTAACCAGAGTACACTGTTCTTTACTTACTTACCTTACGCAAAGCGATAAGAATTGTAGAGCAATTCGCTACTTGCCCCTATGGGGAATCACTCAAGTAATTTACTTTAAACTGTGAATTAAATGAGCGAAACAGCGTTTCGCTCTACATTTGTTAATTCTGAAATCCAAAAAAAAGGGACAATAAATTCTAAATTTATGTGTCCCAATAGTAATTCTTGAATCTTGTTTGTTAATATTTTTTGTTTGAAGGACTTGGCCCAACCGAAATATAGATGGTCGCTCCATTTTAGTATCTTTTTTCCCGTCTTTTTCGCTTTTCTTTTGGTTTTGCAGATTCCTTCTTGAAATTGCTTCTTTTTTTATTTCTTCCAAAATCAGATATTTCGTCATGCTTTTTAGCTTCCGCAACTTCCAGATTAATACTACGCTTTTTAAATGCTTTGTCTTTAAATCCCTTCATTATCGCTTCGGTAAATGATTTATCGGCTTCAAAGAAAGAAAAGTTTTTCCTGATGTCTATCTCACCAATGCTTATGTCACGATTATTTGTATAGTCATTAATCATTCCAATAACATCAACTGGCTTTAGATTGTCCATATTTCCCAAATTAATAAAGAAGCGGGTGAATTCTGCGTTATCTCGTCTTCCTCGTGAACTTTTTTGTTCGCCGCGCTTTTTTTGACTCTCCGGCACATTTAAGTCGGGAGTTTTTTTGTAGTATTCTAAGAATCTGTTAAATTCAATTGAAACAAATTTCTTGATCAATTCTTCGCGTTCCATCCATTCAAGTTTTTGCATAATGGCAGGAAGGAAAGAATCAATTTTTTCGTTATCTACTTCAACTTTTTCCATTTTATCAACTAAGTGAAAAAGTTGTTTTTCGCAAATATCCCTACCAAGCGGAACGGTTTTATTCTCAAACTTTTTATTGATCTGCTTCTCAATCAATTGTAGTTTATATTTTTCTTTTAGATTGGCAATAACAATTGAAGTTCCGCTTCTGCCTGCTCTTCCGGTTCTTCCGCTTCTATGAGTATAAACTTCCAAATCATCGGGCAAATTATAATTTATAATGTGGGTAAGACTTTCAACATCAAGCCCGCGGGCAGCAACATCTGTTGCAACCAGAAGCTTCAAATGCTTTATGCGAAAACTTGCCATCACCTTATCCCTTTGAGGCTGGGATAAATCTCCGTGAAGAGAATCCGCATTATATCCGTCTTGAATTAACCATTCAGCAACTTCTTGAGTTTCCTTCCTGGTTCTGCAGAAGACTATGCCGTAAACTCCCGGATAAAAATCGACAATTCTTTTTAGCGCAAAATATCTGTCGCGCGCATGAACCATATAGCTTACATGGTTTACATTCTCGGCTCCAACATTTTTCTTCCCAATAGTAAATTCCACAGGATTATTCATAAAACGGCTTGCCATTTTGCGAACTTCATTCGGCATAGTTGCTGAAAAAAGTAATGTGTTTTTATCTGCAGGGGTTTCACTTAGGATTGCTTCAAGCTCATCTCTGAAACCCATATTGAGCATTTCATCTGCTTCATCAAGCACAACAGTTTTTATCTTAGATATTTTTACTACTCCCCTTTTTATTAGATCGAGTAGTCTGCCAGGCGTAGCGGATATAATGTGCACACCCTTTTTAATTATGCTGATTTGTCTTTCGATGCTTGCACCGCCGAACACAGCGGTTATTTTTATATCGTTGTCATACTTGGCGTATGAATTTAAGTCGTCCGATATTTGCAAGCATAATTCGCGCGTTGGACAAAGTATTAAATGCTGAACGTGCTTCACAGTAGTATTTGTTTTTTGAATTAAAGGCAAACCGAACGCGGCTGTTTTTCCGGTACCGGTTTGAGCCAAAGCAATAATATCAGTGCTATCATTGTTAATTAAATGAGGGATTACTTTTTCTTGAACCGGCATGGGATTTTTGAATCCCAATTCTTCGATTGCGCGGATATATTTATTTTCAATTCCAATCTCTTCAAAAGTCATTGTATCAATTCCTGAATAATAATATTAGTTTATTAGTAAATATTTTGATGTGTAATTTACTCAAATATAGTTTAGTACCCTATTTGTTTGGAAGGACGAGTGGATATTGAGTTTTGGATTATTTGAAATTGGAAGTATTATTTATACGATTCAAGCCGAAAGCAAATGATATATTCACTTCTTAGCGAACTTAGAAATTCACCTTACGCATGATGTCATTCTGAATCCGGCATCTGCCGGATGAAGAATCTAATTTTCGAGAAAAAATTACTTTTTAGATTCTTCTGCCGACTCTGTCGGCACCAGAATGACATTTACCAAAATTATTGTGTTAGCGCAATCTTTTACGGAAAGCGCCCCGCAAAAATTTTGCATACCCCACACTATTTCTTGTTCTCAATTCCAGTCTCAAGAATAATAGGAATACCATTGACACCTACTGGCACAAAATAGAAAGACGCATTGCCACTTTTCGCTAATTCCTTCTGAATATCAAGAGCGCGATATTGAAGATATGACGCGGTCAGTGTGCTGTCAATAATTTTCTGTGCTGTCTGTTGACCCTTTGCATCGATGATCTTGATTGTGGCATCTTTCTCGGCAATCTTTAGCTCGAATTCCTTCTGCAGCAGTTTCTGCTCAGTTGCCAGTTTTATATCTGCAGCTTGTTTAACTCGCTCAGGATAATCTACATGCTTAATCTGTACTGCATCCAGGTCTAAATGTTTACCCTTCAAATTTTCCGTGAGTTCTGTTAAGATTGCATTTTGAATCTCAAGACTCTTTTTGGGAATGTCGATGTATCTATACTGAGAAAACACCGCTCTGGAGGCAGAACGAAATTCCTGCTGCACTACTTCCGTGTAATACTGTTCTCCAATTTCTGTATGTAGGAAATACAACTCATTAGGTTTGGGTCTCAGCCGAAGTGACACCACCACTTCCATATGAAGGTCATCGTTCGAAAGAATGTCCACCTTCTCACTTTGGGTTTGCCAGCGGACATCATACAAGATGACACTGTTCCATGCCCATTCCCATTTGAATTCATTACCGTAAACCGTAGTGTCAACCCTGCTATAGCGCCCCCAATGGAGCCCTTCATAACCACCCGGAATTGTTGTCCCACAGCCTGCAAGAATAACCCCTGCCAACAAGCCGATAATAATTACATGTTGCGTTTTCATGGTTTTTACTCCTATAAGTGATATTTCATTATTATTTAGTACTTCTTTTCTTTTCACAAAGATTGTGCCGGTTCAAAAACTGCGTTTTTGCTCTTGTTTCTGAACTAGCTTATAGGAAATAATTAAGTTTCTCAAAAAAATTTTAATTTATTTAAGAAAGCTCTTCTAAACCGTAGTTTTTGATTTTACTGTAAAGTGTTGGACCATCGGAGAAAAATTAAAATTGGCAGAGTAACTATGAACAAGATCCAAAATCTCTTTCTGTAATCGCCGATCAGTTAAGAACGACCGGCATGATTATAATTATTAGAAGAGATTTACATTAATAATTCGTGAAATTGCACTATCAAATCTTTTCTTTGTTTCTGATATAAACAAGCTTAAATCGTCCCTTTGAACCTTCACGGTTTTCAATTTCAAATTGCTTGGTCGATTTAATAAGCGGAGTCAATTTTTGAAAGCCATAGTTTCTGGAATCAAAATTGGGTTGTTTTTTCTGTAAAAGATTTCCAACATCTCCGAGGAAAGCCCAACCATCATCATCTGCCAAATCGGATATAGTTGACGCAATCAGTTTAATCACCTTTGGAGTTATTTTGTCGACATCGTTTTTAGATGCGGACTTGCTCTTAGTAACTTCCGATTCACTTCCATCAGATTGTTGTTTAAGAATTTCAATATAAATGAATTTATCACACGCAACGATAAATGGATCCGGCGTTTTCTTCTCGCCAATTCCAATTACGTTCATTCCGGCTTCACGAAGCCTCGTAGCCAAACGTGTAAAATCACTGTCGCTGGAAACCAGACAAAAACCATTTACTTTTTCGGAGTAAAGAATATCCATCGCATCAATAATCATCGCGGAATCGGTGGCATTTTTTCCTGTTGTATAGCCATATTGTTGGATTGGAGTAATGGCGTTTTCCAGAAGAACATTCTTCCACTTAGATAGACTTGGATGCGTCCAGTCTCCGTAAATTCTTTTTATGGTAGGGTTGCCATACTTAGCGATTTCTTCCATCATCTCTTTCACATAAGCGGAAGGAATATTATCACCGTCGATTAATACTGCAAGTTTTAGATCCATGAGATTTCCAAATATTGTGTTGTGGGAAATATACTAACAAAACAATAGTAATACGCCTAAAATATTTTTGCACATAGAGCATTGTAAATCACGATAAACTTGACACTGAATTGAAACATCACATTCAAGCAGCCAGTTGATTATTTTATCTTTATCATTGTCCTCGTCCTTGTCAATTAATAAACTTTCTCAGATTATGAATTATAATACACCGTACCGCAGATTATCAATCTGCGACCAAGGCTATTTGGCAAGAATTTTTCTCAGATTACTAATCTGAGATACGGCGGAAAAAGATATCACCGATTATGCAGATATTCATAATTGTTTTATGAACGAAAAGATCCGGCAGAAGCCGGACGCAAAGCCGATACAAACTATTAAGCACCATAAACTCATTAAAACCTTCGAGGTTTTACTTCCCCGTTTTGACTTAAACCTCGAAGGTTTCGGTAAATAAAAAGTAAGAAGCGAAAAATATAGAAGCTGAGATACGGCGGAAAAAGATATCACCGATTATGCAGATATTCATAATTGTTTTATGAACGAAAAGATCCGGCAGAAGCCGGACGCAACGCCGATACAAACTATTAAGCGCCATAAACAGTAGTTTACTCCGATTTGTCGAAGCGGTCATATGGAAAAGCTGGAATTTCTGTCCAGTATTTGCAATAGAATTAAGTGATTTTTTCGTTTTCAAAGTAGGAAGTTGTTCCAGTCGAAATTGCCGATGATGAAAAGTCTTCTCCATCGATTGGATTGCCATTTAATCTACTTATCATAGATATTTGTCCAATATGACTAAGAATGCCTGAAAACGGACCTTGCAATAGTTTTTTCGAAAAGTTCAATTCTATTTTTTTCTCTGACAGCAGCTTTTCTACTTCATCTAATTCCGAATTAAATCTCTCGATTTCCAAAATCAAACTTAGCTTTTTCGGTTCACTTTTTTGGAATTCTCCATCTTGAATAAATAGCTTTGCAGCATTTAATGCGTGATATATATGGTTAATAATTTCAATTGGAGTTCGAGCGCCTTTGCCTAAATTGAATTCTCCAAAGTTTCTATTTCTCTTTCTAACTGATTTTTGAAATCGGTAGGCTATTGTTGAAATAGTATGTCTTAAAAATTCATTTTGGCTCACAGTCGTTTTCTCCACAATTATTATAGTGTTGCTATAAACACTCCAAAAGTACAATAAAACCTTCATTCAAAAGCAAAGCTAAAATTCATTTTATTAACCGCGTAACGGCTCAATATAAGGCGATCTTCTATTCACTTAAAAGTCTTTCATATAATAATTTTTGCAAATCTCTGCGACCATCTAAAATACAATGGATAAAAACCACTTTTTTAATAATCTGGTAAATTATTCGATATGGTTTATAAGTTATTTCTAAAAAATCAACTATTCCGAGTAATGATAATTCTGATGGGATATGACCACGATGCGGATGTTCTTGAAGAGCAATGCATTTTTCGTATAATTTTGAATAAAGTTTTTCAGATTTTTCCGCAGAGTCATTCAAATATATGTATTGATAGATTTTGAATAAATCATCTTCAGCGGAAAATGTGAGATTAACTTTGTACTTCACTCTGACCTCGCTTAAAGTCATCTATTCGATTTTTAACGTTAGCAAATGACTTTTCTATTGGTCTATATTTTCCTTTTCTGACTTCTTTTCCGCTCAAAGCCAATATTTTTAACAATGCAATACTTTCTTGAGTCTTTTCATACACTTTAACATCTTGAAGAATTACTTTCGCTTCTCCATTGTGCGTGATTATTAAAGTCTTCTGATTCTCGGAGACATCTCGAATAACTTCAGAAGCATGAGTTTTAAGATAACTTATTGGTTTTACGGCTTCACTGAATTTCATTTTACACCTTTAATTTGCTCGACCATAATATAGTCCTTTTTATGGTCTACATCAACGCCGCTTTTCAAAGCCATAGACGTACTTAGAACATTATGCTGAACGAAAACTACCAACCTACAAACAGCGCTACTGCCGAACCGCAGCGGCAGGCGGCTTGATTTGCCGGATGTTTACTATTTATTTCATTTTAGTGAAAACTACTTCTAATATTACTTCGTAATCGTTTTTATTTGATGGATACCTCATCTGAAGAACAATCTTTCCATTTTCTATCGGTTGAAATGTTTGAACTAGCAGGCTATTATGCCAATTAAAACATAGCGTGTTTTCATTTATAAAATTACAAGTGGCTTTCATAAATTCACCGGAATCTTCGAACCACCAGTACCTATAAATTTTACTTTTTTCATCCCAGGCAAATATTGCGTGCGCCGCATCTTCGATTTTTGATAACTTTGCATAGTAATCAAAAGTAACATATTTATTTTTCAGAATACGCTTAAATTCACCTTCGCCCCCTCCACTATCATACTCACTAAACTGACTCTTCGGCACTTGATATTCTATTTTCCAAACGCCAAGTAAAAAATTAAATTTATCCATTGGATTTAATTCTTCACTCATAATTTCCATCCATTGAATTTAAGTGATGCGTTATCTTCAACAATAAATTTAATCTGGTTATTGAAAGGACCGGACACATCAATATCAACACCCGCATTAATTATTAGTTGTGCATTACTGCGGACATAAACAGGGCCAGACAATGTCATATCAGAATTCCATGTTGTATTACCTTCTATTTCAGTAGCATTTTCAAAAAACTCAATATCCACCATGGAGTAACCGTTTGAGGGAGAGCCATCTTCAATCCATCTAATATTATTTATAGAAACATTTGAGTAGTCACCATCTCTTGCATGAGAAGCTGGAATTGAAGTGTCATTAAAATCTTGACCTTGACCTAAAAATGGAAAAGGGTCGCCTTCATTCGGATTAATTTCATTGTCAGCTTGTTCGATTTCTTCAATATATATTCCATTCCCGGGTTTGAAATGCCAAATTAACAGGCCTCCGTAATAACGGTTTGGGTCATTTGGATCAACAGTACCAGAGCCATAAACCTTTGGTGTATGTTTGTCAAAACTATCTTTCAACCTATTTTCCAACAGGAAATATTCTGAACTTCCGGGAATTGGTACCTTTACATAAACCGGATTGTCATAGTTGTATGCAATGGAATAATCCGATGTGGCAGAAGTAATTTCACTGGATACGTTGACCCATTCCCAGTCAATTTTATAGTGTGGGGCAATCCCGGCAGGGCATGATCCAAAGTTTGGTCCATTATGACTACCAGTTGACATCAGTGACCATTGACGTGGATCAGGATAATATACATAAGCATCTGATGCTCCAAACTTATGACCAAGCTCATGGGCATGAACGCCAATATGCCCGAACTCCGCACTCGCCTCTGTATCTCCATAAGTTTCATTTATTATATAGCCGCTTTTACCATAAGGAGCAATCTCAGAAAAATTCTGCGGGCCTAATGCACCGCCATCTTCCCTTTTCCCGGCATATATAATTACAATGTAAGAATAATCGGCAGGATCAAACAATCCGGCATTTACAGCCCTTGTCATGACCGTGTCAGCAAATTGATTTTCACTATAATTATTATGGTACTCCAACTTAACTAAAGGGAGTTCAAGCCAGTCGACAAATTCAACATGAAATGCCGAATTAACTACATTTCCTATTATCTCTTTTTTGCCCAAAGACTGCTGCCAATAAAAATCCCTTACACTACCAAAAATTTGATGTCCATCAGGATGGATGTCATTGACTCCATCGGGATTTGTCTCATACCAGTAATCTTGAGAGAAAAGCATATCTTCGAAATTTGCCTTTTCATACCTTGTGTCATGTGAAATAATATTATCATCTGTATCAGAAAATTTAACACAAATTACTGCTAAATTAATGATTTCTGCTGTAACAGATTTTAAACCATTTAATGCAGACATCTTTGCTTTAAAACTTTCTGCATTTGAGGAAACCTCCTGGTTGAATGCTACCCTTTCCGAATCTATTTCGGCTAACCTGTCTGCGGATCTATCCAATTTATAAGAACCAGCCGGGGCGCTATCAATACCAACTTTTAATTTGGTTTTTACAAATTCGCCCTTGGCGTTAAGCGTGGCAAAATAGTAGTATCCATCAATGGCTTTAACAAAACGGTAACCATTGTTTGTTTCATATTGAAAAGCAAATTCATCACCCCATCCGCGGCCAGTAAATATAACGCCATTGGGTTGTTTCATTTCAATCATTCCTGAATCATAATAGTCTGCATGCAGTTTTAGGGAAAAAATGCAAAGTAATGTCAGAATGAAAACAAAGTTCTTCATCGTAAACTCCTTCAGTTTATTTGATTAATACAGCTTTATTGGTTTGGCGCATTCCAGCAAATGTAATTTCGAAATAATATATACCTGAATTAACCTCCTTTCCGTTTGTTGTTTTGCTGTTCCACTGAATTGAGTTTTTCCCTGGAAAATTAAATAATGTTTCTTTGGAATAAATCATTTCACCAAGAACAGTATACACATTAAATGTAATTTTGCCGGGACGCGGAATGTTAAATTCGATTATTGTTGAGGAGTTAAATGGATTTGGATAATTATGGTTTATTTCAAATACATTTGGTGTCTTCGATAAATATTTGCTCCTAACAGAATTTACCATATCACCCAAGTTACCATCTTTGCTGATTTGCTGGGCAAAAATGCCTTCATAATATTCCCGTAACCAGATCACAACCATACCGCCATTTCCATCACTGATTACTGAAACTTCACCACCAGCATCATTGGTAATGATGATGTCTGACCATTCTATATTTCCTGAAGAATCAATTTTTTCAGCATAAAATATATTGTCATCCCCGTTTTTTTTATAAAGCAATATATTACTTAAATCATTACTTGCTAATACGCGAAATACTTCTTTGTTTGATGAATCAGTACCGATGATAATATTCCCAGTCCATTTTTTTTGGCCGTCAACTGTCAGTGTTTGAATAAATTGCGTTTTTGTCGAATCATAGATATCTGACCATATAAATGTTGGCTCGGATTTCTCATTTATAGTCATCAGGCCTCCGGTATCGAAATCCCTTTCTCCCTCAGATAGAATAATTCCTACTTCTCCCCAGCTAAAAATACCGTTTGAGTCAATCTTAATTGCTTGTAATTGATCAATTGGCCAGTTGATGTCAGAATCAATAACTAATATTGCACTTCCCTTACGGTCATTTTGAATATTCCTAAATATCCAGAAATAATCAGTATAAATGGAGTCTGTCCAACTTATCTCTCCGGTATAGTCAATCCTACGAAGCATTTGATAGGGAATTTTATGATTCTGATAAGTTGCAATAAGCCCTTCTTTTTTGTCACTGACTATTTTATTTTGAGATGAGCTTCCGGATGTATCTATAAGAACACCTTTATTATTCCATTGATGCTGACCACTTTTATCAAACTTTTGCGCAAAATAACCAAATCTAGCAGTTGGTGTTATTGTAGCCCCCCAACTAACAATTGCATTGCCATCATTCTCAGAAAATATTTCAATTTGATGTTGTTGTGTTGTATCTGTACTAACATTAATACCGAGTGAATCCCATAATAAAGTAGCATTTTGTCCTACCCGTTGAATAATGCCTTTTGAGTCCCAAATAACAATATGTCCATCAACTGTATCGATGGGTGTCATCTGGTCAAAAGCAACATAAACCCCTCCTTCTTTATCTGGCGAAATGTGCGTCCGGCCAATTTGAAAATTACCTACCTGGCCAACTAACAAGGGTTGTTCCCAGCTTAAATATCCAAGCTTATCAATATGCTGCAGGTAAACTTTGCTGTTGCTATAATCGTAACTTAGCCAAGTCACATAAGCTCCGCCAGCACCGTCAGAGCATGCTTCAGACCAAATACCGCTATAAGAGACTTGTAGGTTTTCAGAAGGATCATTTGACCATTGGGCATTTATTGTAGTAAAGAAAAAAAGAAGTGTAATTAGAAAATTAAAACGCATTTATTTCACCTCATTTTGTTAATACTTTTTTCTTAATGTAACAAATAAAAAGCCCATTACCAAAGCATCTTTGTATTTTTTTTCATGGTTTTAATTTATTTTGCGTGTAAGGAATCGTAAATAAATAACCTTTACACTTTATCAACTTTCTGGTTTGATTTTATAGTTCCACTCGCCGTGAAAATTTGACTTCTCGATGTAAACATTTTCTAATTCTTTATCTGTTACTTTTCTACCGTTCTTATAAATATTCTCGTCAAGTTTTACTTTAATTTTTAATCCGGTTTTAGTTTGGGTATTACCAATTAAATTAACAATGGTTTCTCTTGATATCAAAGGTCTTCCTCGCCAGTTCTTTGATATAAAAGAAAACATTTTATGTTCAATTTTATTCCATTTACTTGTACCTGGGGGAAAATGACAAACATTTATGGTTAGTCCGGTTTCATTGGCAAACCTCTGTAATTCTACCTTCCAAAGCCGGACTCTGTAACCATTACTACCACCACAGTCTGCCGTAATCAAAAGCTCTTTGACATTATGATATTCAGCTTCTCCCATATCATGCCACCAGCTTTTTATAGAGTTAACTGCAAATTCTGCTGTATCCTTACTTATTCCAACATTGACAAAACCTTTATTTCTAAAAAGATCATAAATACTATAAGGCGCTACTTTCCCTAATTCTTTATTAATAAAATCATAAACTTCTACTTCCTCAGGCTGTCCTTTTTTGCTATATTCTTTGCCCTTGTTGGCATAATTCCCAACATTCTCTTTTTTCTTTGCGTCAACTGAAATCGCAGGTAAGCCGAGCTTTTGAAACAATTTTACTGTTTCATTAATATATTCAAATTGCGCATTCCTATCAGGATGACTGCTCCCTTCTTTGGTTTTCTTGTTTGACTGTAAGCTATAACCTAATTCTGAAAGCAGCTTTCCGACTTTAGGTTGGCTCACAACATACCCTTGGGCAATTAACTCGTCCCGAAGGTTATACGTACTTTTACATGTCCAACGAAGTGGGGACTCTGGGTCCCCTCTACTTGAAGGCTCTAATAAAAGTTCTAAATCTTTCAGTATGGTAACTTGTTTTTCGGTAAGTTTTTTACGACCTCCACCTGACTTCCTGACCCGGTTTTTCTCCAATTTATCTTCACACTCAATTTCCTTTAAACCATAATAAATTCTTGGACGTGAAACATTAGTGGCCCGATAAACAGCAGTAACCCCGCCCCGACCATACATTCGGTTATAAGCCCGAGCTTTGGATGCACACCATATACGAATTCGCCGCTCATCTAATGAATAAAAGATGTCATCAAATTCTTCTTTAATGATGCTAATATCTGTAGGTAATTTTGGCATACTGTAAATATACCAAAATTATCTCTAAGTGTAAAGGTTATTTATTTTCGCTGACTTAGTTGCGCTGTCCCTGTTGAGCGGCGGTTAGCTGGCTTATTTAGTTGTTATTTGCGTTTGAATCTTGACTCCCATTTTTTCCATATCAGTAAACATTCTATCAGGATTTACAATATGTCCCATCATCCAGAGACCTGGTTTCCTTAAAGAACCTTCGATATATTGTTTTAAAAAAGCAATAACTGGAATAACAGTAAAATCATATGCACTATTGTGTTCGGCAAGAAAAGAAATCTCCTGGCGTTTTCCATCCTTACTTCCTTTTGCGTGAAGTATGAACACTATCCCTTCTTCACTACGCGAGAAATTGTTTATTCCCCAAATGAGCATCTTTGCCCAGAAATGACGAAGTGAGTTCTTGCGGATTATCTGAGACAACATAATAAGTGGGAAAATAACGTAGTCAACAAACCAGTTGAAACCCGCTACATACACTCCGACTTCTTTGATATGATACAATTCTGGTATACTTCTGATTTCAATCATATCCACGGGAACGCAACTTTTAACACCGAAGCGGTATCCGAAATCAATTTTTACCGCGTCCTTGTATGTCCCACACTTCCATTCCCCGTTTTTGTAAATATCTGCCTTGTAATCCGAAAGTGCATCCACAAGTTCATAGACCGACTCCGGTTTCTCTATGCGCGCATTCATTACAAAAGCAACAATAGCGCTGTCATAGGTATCAAAATAAGCAGAGCCTTTTCTTATAAAAGCCGCAGGCAAACCGGGATGAAAGCCTGCCTGTGTAATAAAGCATTGTCCGGATTCTTTGATAGAGTGCTTCAACTTATCTAGTATTGAATAAACATTCTGCTGGAAGTAGATGTCCAGGTAATCTATTTGTGCTTCGAGTGCTGCCTCTGCGATCAATTTTGCGTATTGTGTCGTGGTAGCCGCTACTAGAACGAAATCGATATCCAGAAACGCATCGCAAAGACTCTTCCGATTAGATGCATCTACACACCGATAGGAAATTCGGTCTGGAGAGAATTCCATCTCCAACTTTTCAGCCCATTCTTTAGCTTTTTGCTGATTTCTTCCAGCTACGATAACGTTCGAATTGGTCTCTTTAAGAATGGCACTGCAAAACACTTTCCCTGTTCCACCATATCCTCCCAAAACAAGTATAGTCATTTCTATCTCCTAATATGTTGACTTCCATTCAAAACAGAATGCCAGCTAAAGGCTTTGCCAATAAGCAGTCGTTAAAACAACTTTACGGACGCAAGCGCAACACCTTTTAACCTGTCCGCTGTCTTTTTGGAGGGTTAAATATTTATTTTACTAACTTCAACCAGCTTACAAAATTAAAACCTAAAAACCACCAAATTTGATAATCACGCTTCGCGTTACGACGGTAGGTTTTGAGCGGCAAGTTGAGTTGTTTATTCCGAAAACATTTCATTTAAAACATTTAGAACCTTGCTTTTCACACGTTTTTCTAGAGCATCTATTTTTTTAATGAGTCTGGATTTATCAGCAGTTCTAATTTGGTTCAAAACAATTTGTCCTTGCTTGCCATCTACTTTACACGGAACCCTAGTTGGATAGTTTCTTAGGCGAGAAGTAAGCGGCGCTATAATTATTGTGGAAATGTTTCTATTCATTTCGTTCGGTGAAACAATCACACAAGGACGAGTTTTTTTAATTTCCCTTCCAATTGTTGGGTCTAAAGAAACCAAAAATACATTAAATCTAGAATATTCCATTACCAAACCCACTCTTCATTATCCCAAGTATTTTGTTTACTCAAATATTCTTCATCTAGCCAAATATCGTCTTTGTTTTTTGACATTAGACCAAAGGCTTTGTCCCAATTACCTCTTTTGTTTTGGATTGGCTTAATAATAATACTATTATTTTTGACTTCAAGTTCAACTTCATCATCAATATTGAGTCCACTCCGAAAAACCCCAAACGGGTTAAAACCCGTTTGGGAAAGTTTGTTTTTAGCTTGTTATCCCCACGTTAAAACGTGGGGTTAATAACAATATGACTTTTCAGAGTGGACTCAAATGTATCTCATTCTTCGATCATCTTGTCTAGGCGATTGAACATCTTGAATTCTTATTCCGGAATTAGAAATTTCATCTTCTTCAAATCCAACATTTTTCAAAAAGGTTTTAACTGTATTTCTTTTGTCCTCAATATTTTTCTGCAATGCAAATAATTCATTTTCTGTAACCTGAAAAGTAATTGGCCATATTGCCAAGTCACTATCAACTTCTCTTTCAGAAAGACCCTTGACAGTTACATATCTATCAGCAGTCCGAGCTTTATACTGACCAATACCAATGCTAATTCCTGCTATTGCTAATCCCAGACAAATACATGTTCCTAAAATTACTGAGTTTAAGATGTTTTTATGTTCCATATTTTCTCCATTTCTAACGGCGGTCGTTTTGATGCACTGGATATATGGCGGCATTACCTTAACAGTATCATCTTTTTAATGTAGAAATTAATCCCGCTCTCAATTTTATAAAAATATATTCCGCTTGAAAGATTACTCGCATCAAATTCAACTTCGTACGTTCCGGCTTGTTTATTATCATTGACAAGTGTAGCAATTTCTTTCCCGAGAACATCATACACTTTTACTTGTACATTACCATATGCTGGCATTGAGTATTGTATTTTAGTTGTCGGATTAAATGGATTAGGATAATTCTGGAATAATTTAAGCACGGGCGTACTCCGTTTAGAATTGACATCACTTGACCCTATACTTGTAATCAAATCAGGTGCGGCAATTGGATTCGCCCAATCTCCATAAAGCAGAATTTTCTGGTTGGAAATTCTTTTATTAAATTTCCCGTAATTTATGGTAAACCCTGCGGCAAACGTGGCCACTTTAGTGTCTTGTGGTATGTCAAAATAATCGATATAAGACCATTTATTCGAAGTAAATATCATCACTTTTGATTTTGTGATTCCGGGGTCAAAACCGATATGTGGATGGAGTACATAATCTATTTTATTTTCTTCTATGGAAAATACTGAATCCATCGTAACATGCATATCTAAATAATTTCGTGCACCGGGGACGAGATTTTTTGGGATTACCTCAAAGTCGATTTGGGGTAATCCTAATTCATTCTTCGAATGTAAAATCGATATGGTTTCCGTTTTTAAAATATCACTGGTCGAATTTAAAAAATAAAATTCTAATTCAATATCTTTAATTTCATCATCAATGTTTAAATTTAATTCACTGGTATAATAGGTATCATTGAGCGATTCGGAAACCAGGATGCTATCATTAAGGCTGATCGAATAAGATGACACATCCTCATTAATAAAAAACTCCAATGGAATGATATTATCATAAATGCATTCATTTTTCGGATTTGTGATTATTGCTTTATTATATTCATCAAAAGCTGACCAAACCGGACGGGGTAGCCCGATTTTGTCGGATTGACCCGAGAATTCAATCAACCCAAACCATTCTTCTGCAACCGGATCGTGTACAAACTCGTTGCCGCCTTTCCACCAGCCATCGTGATACTGGAATATACACCCGCCTTGCGCTCCGGCGTCAATCAATCCGCGGTACATTAACAGGTCCCCGGTCTTCTGCTGTTCAAGCGTATTGCTTCCGTATCCATATTCAGTGCCTGATGAACCCGGAGAAACTGACAATCCAAATTCCGAAATTATGAATGGCATCCGGGACGATCGCTTGGTTTTTAAATAGCTGAGGAAACCGGCGTAACCATTCGACTTGCTTATTGTTACCGGGTTATAGATATAAGCGTTGTAGGCAGCGAAATCAAATATATCCATCCCGATATAATCGCCTATCATTGTGTTTGAAAAGGAAACAGGAATTCCGGGATGCTTTTCATGAATATAATTAATAATGGATTGCCATAAATCGAAAAGTTCTTGAGCGCCTGCGTCGTAAATATGGTTTACTTGCGGTTCGTTCATTATAATATAGCCGATTATTGAATTATATTTATTTGAATAATTCAGAACATTCTTAACATGATTGAGCGCAGAATTCTTAAACTCTTCATTTCCAAAATCACCGTGAGGATCAATCCAGATTCCGAATAAAATTTTCAAACCCGAAAATTCCACTAACTGTAATTCCTCATCACTAAGCGCACCCCAGGTACGAATCGTATTATAACCGGCATTTTTTATACGATCTAAATCATAGGTAATCAGGTCAGCATCAAATTCATATATCCAGGGAACCTGACCCGGCCGGGTATGGGTTTCATAACCAATTCCTTTTACAAAAAATTTTTTTCCACTTATATAGTACCAATCATCGATAATCTCTAAATCCTGTGCAAGGTATAAAGAAGAGCTGTACAGGATAACAAGGACAGAGATGATTATATTTTTCAGCATGGATAATCACCATTTATGAAATTTGAATGTAATCAATATATAAAATTAAACAAAGAAAGAAAATCGACTCGTGTGAAGCAAGTGTGGTTAACGGTGTTGCGCCGAAGCCCAGACTTGTCATCCAAAGCTGTTCTTTAGCGTAGGAGGAACAACAATACCACACTTGCCCGCCGTTTTACCCGCCATCTTGTTGGGCGGGCTTTTTGGCGGATTTATTAAATAACTTTATAATTAGAACAACTTGTCCGCCTGGTGGAAGCAAACTCGATATTCTGGTTATTCGCTTACCCAATTGGATGTTTCATAAGTATATTCTGTTTCACAAAAAAAAATAATTTGATTCTATTCTGAGATAATTTTTTAAGCCTTTGTCGGTCATTATATCGCTATGCCTATTTTCTCACTTTTTTATATAACAACGCAATTTTAAGACTGCTTCTTATTCTGTAAACCACGCTTATCCTATAACTCTTTAATATATCCCTTTGTCATATTTTTATTGGTTAATTAGCAGGCACTGGTTAGTGTGCGGCATTATTACTTATGGGTATTTTATGAGTCTTAGCCCTTTTATAAATTTGAAATCTTTTTGGTTTTTTGATAATAGAGATACATCCAATATCAATGAAGTGGCAGCGATAATACTATCGGCAATTAATAATCCGTGACTTAACCTATATTCTTTAAGAAGCTCTATTGCTTTTTGAGTAATTACATAATTCAAGTTAATTATTTCAAAATCTTCTAAGAATTCATCTAAATGTTTTAACTCAGTTTTATTCCTACAACCGACAATCAACTCCATTTGTGTAACTGAACTAATCGCTGAAATTGATTTTTTCCGTTCTTCTTCTAACCTTTCAATAGCTGTCTTATCTTTTCTAGCAACATCAATGAGTATGTCAGAATCAATTATTAGAAGATTATTCACCAATTTTCTCCCACTCTTTTCTTCGTAAATTTCTTATCCATAAAGAGCTGTCCTTTAAATCTACTCGATTTTCCCAAAGTCCTACGAATTTTTTATTGATAATAGATTTCCTTTCACTAGGTTTTTTGCTTTTTGATCTATACCTTTTTTGCAGGAGATCTATAAATGCCAATACTTGTCTCTGTGCTTCTATTGGGAGAGATTCGAACTTATTATAAAATCCTTTGCTTTCCATTTGCAAATACCTTATCAATGATTTATTCTTTCTCTAATTTAATCCAATTTCAAAATAAAACAAACTGACTAAGCACACTAACGACGTGGTTAAGCGGCAGAAATAAGCGGCTTTAAATACGCAAATAAATCGAAAAACACGCCCCTCGTTTTTTGTCCGACTTGAACCGCCTTGTTAGGCATTTTTACTTTAATGCCCACATATATTTTACATTCTTTATTATCCAGATATCCGAATCTTTTTCTAAATATAAAAAACGACCAAAACCACCATGAGGTTCTATAATACCAACATATACAAAGGCCTGCATGTAAAATTGGTCAAATGCTACATTTGTAAAGTCAATTATACTACTTAGTAAGGCTAAAGAGTCTGATGGATCAATTATTGTCTGGAGAGAAATCAAACTATAGTCAACTGAAAGATTAAACTTATCTTCTATCCTAGTACTTGTTTGATTTAAGGTTATATATTCTTCAATAGTTTCAAATTTTAAAGATGGGAAAATAGATTGGATAGTATCTGGAATATAAGATGGATTTTTATTTCTTATCCAGTATCCGGATGCTGTAGTATCAAGAATGAAAATTAATCCACCATTAAATTCTGAATTAATAATTTCAGAATAAACTTTATATTTTTCAACTTCATATAAATCTGCATCTAACAATAGGATTATCACTTTTGCTACAAGCCAAAAATATTATCGTGAAAGAAAGAACAAAAAATAATTCGATATTAATTTTCATATCTTCTCCCATATTAAGTTAAATGCCTAGGCGTTGCAAATAACCCGCCGCCCAAAACTGCTATATCTAATTATTAAAAAATATTTATA
>JAHJTX010000188.1 GCA_018829545.1 Bacteroidota bacterium
AGCTTATTTTAAAGTGTATTATTTTTTACCTTGATTTTAAACAAAATTATTCCCTATTTGAATACGCAGTTTTAATTAAACTATTTTAAATAAGGAGATTTTTATGATAATCCTTCCCCATCCCTCGCGTTATTTTTATACTAATTCAAATTCTTTTACTTTTCTCTTCGTCAACCACATTTGGCCAAGAAAACGTAATGAGAGTTGATATGGAACTGGCAGTACAAGTTCAAGACAATAGAAATGAAATTTTTGAATAATTCATTTCGGCTTGGCAAGCAGCCAAATGGAAACCAAAATATAATCACAATCATTGGAGCTATAAATGAAAAAAGCAAAACCGCCGCCATTAACAATAAAGCGCTTTGAACAGGAAAGGTTCAAGAAAGAACCCTTCCCGTTGGTTATAGCTCAGTAAATATCTAGAAAGTCTCTGGCAAGGTTTGTACACATACAATGGATAAAAATTTTATGAAAGGAGGTGAAAAAAATGAAATGCTTAAGTCCACCCAGATAAAACGGCAGGAAAGGAAAAATAATCTTTCCTGCCTGATATAACTGCCGATTAAGACCACCAAAAAATAACCGGCATATAAAATTTACTACATTGATTTGTTATAGTTAAGAAAATATTATCTCGATAAAAAATTAGGAGAACAAAATGAAAAAGAGCATAAAACTGATTTTTTTGTTTTTTATTGCAATAAACCTGATCTATATATCTGACGCTTTCGCACAACAGTTGCCGAAACCGGGAAGCGTTGAGTGGAAAAAACTGCCGATTGAATTAAGAAGAGAAGCTTGTAAAATTCCGGATACCGAACTTGCAAGTTTATCTACCGGAGAACTGCTGCAAAAATGTCTGGACTATCAATTTATGTCCGATATTTTGTTTACTTACGAATTCAAAGGAGGACTTGATGCAATGGCGCAATCATTCAACGGACTCCGCGAATTATTCAAACGAAACGATGCCGCGGTAGCAATAATCAATCATTATAAAAAACTTAATCCCGGACAAATAGAACTAATTAAGACCTCGATTGATAAGGGCGCGTTTATTTATAATTTTGTTTTTCTCGAACTATATTTAACACAACCCTCTGTACTGAATCAACTACATGGAAAAGAAAAAATCATTATCAAAGAAGTGCTTGAAAAATTTAATCTGTGTATCCAGATGAACTCTACCGAGGACAAATATGTATATTCTATGTTCCCGTTGAACGTAAAAGGATTGTTGATAGCGGTTTTACTTAACAATATGAAGGATAACTCCGCTATCAATCTAAAAACCTCTTATCCGGAATATCAAAACGTAATTGAGAATTTAAGCATAAGCAATATCTCGGAAGGACTTTTAGACGATTTATTAAAAAGAGCTTCTGAATTGTAAGCAAGGAGTTATTAAAATGAGTAAAAATTCAATCGCAATTTTGTTATTTATAATTCTTACGGGTATTTCATGCAAAGACAATCCAACCGCACCCGAACAAAACAATATCATGATACCCGAACTAATATTAATCAATAAGGACTTGACATTTACAATGGGTAATAGCTGGGGAAAAGAAGTAGAAGCCAATGAAATACCGGCTCATACGGTTAAATTGAGCCCATATTACATTGGTAAATATGAAGTTACAAATGAAGAATATTTATGTTTTGTAAAAGATAACGGGTACACGGATTCAAGCTACTGGTCCCCGGACGGATGGAAACTGATAAAGGAATTGAATATAACCTGCCCGATACACTGGGATAGTACCGACACACCATGGATAAACTACGGATATTCAAACCAGGCAAGAATGCCAATATGTAATATAACCTGGTGGGAAGCCGAAGCTTATTGCATATGGTTGAGTAAAAAGACGGGCGAAAATTATTCATTACCCACCGAAGCACAATGGGAACGTGCCGCACGCGGGCCCGATCCCGGAAGAAGATTCCCATGGGGTAATATTAGTGATACTGCAAAATATAACGATGTTGGATTCTTTTCTTACGGAAGATATATGAGAGTCGTCGGAAGTTATCCTGACGGGAAATCTTACGATGGATGTTTTGACTTTTCGGGAAATGCGATTGAATACTGTAAAGACTGGTATGATTTCTGGCGCGACAGTTCATATTATAAATGGTGCAGCGAGCAAGGCACAGTAGTTGACCCCAAAGGTCCCATCAGTGGCAAGAGTAAAGTAATTAGGGGCGTTCAAAATATGCTAAGCGCCATTTATGAGGAATCGCGTGAAATTACAACTACTAGAAGATTCCTTGCTGTTTTGTACACACTTGATGGACAGCTTCACAAAGGTATTGATAATAATACAGGATTTAGAGTTGTAAAAACAGTTTTATAAAATTTAATGAGAAAAAAAATGAAGAATATAATTTTTATACTCATATTCGTTGTTTTGTCAATGAATATATTTGCACAAAATCCAATTACTCCAAATGGAAAGGAAGTTAATGCAACAACATATCCCGATCTTTCTCAAGATGATATTATTTACATAAATAATGAGATAGCTACAAATTTTTCTTTTGTTGAAACCATACAAAGCCCAGAGCCATATTTTGGGACGTTTAACTGCCATTTCTTTGCATGGCATAATAATCAGGGGTACACAATATGGAGCGGCTCCGGTAATATCTGGCAGAACGGC
>JAHJTX010000189.1 GCA_018829545.1 Bacteroidota bacterium
CTAAAAATATTCGCTTATGTTTTTGGTGTTGTTGTATTGCTGATAGCATTACTGCTTACTTATGTTAAAACAATGATGCCTTCGGTGGGCGAAGCTCCGAACATGAAAGTTGAAATAAATAATGACCGAATAGAACGCGGAAAGTATTTGGCAAATCATGTAATGGTATGTATGGACTGCCATTCAACAAGGGACTGGAATTTATTTTCAGGACCTCCCTTGGCTGGAACGGAAGGAAAAGGTGGCGAAGTATTTGACCAAACAATTGGATTTCCCGGCAAATACATTGCAAGCAATATCACTCCTTATAATTTAGGCAATTGGACTTACGGAGAAATTTTCCAGGCTATTACAACCGGTGTTTCAAAAGATGGGAGCGCATTATTCAACATTATGCCTCATCCTAATTACGGAAAGTTAGATGAGGATGATATTAAATCTGTTATTGCATATCTCCGCACTTTAGAGCCAATTGAGTATAATTCAGAAAAGTCTCAATCAGACTTCCCTATGAATTTTATCATCAACACCATACCCCAAAAAGCAGAGCTTAAACGCGTACCGCCTAAATCGGATATTGTAAATTATGGTAAATATCTTGTAACTGCTGCAACATGTAATGACTGCCACACGAAACAAGAGAAAGGAAAATTTGTCGGTGAGCCTTTTGCTGGCGGATTTGAATTTAAATTTAATGACGGCACAGTTGTATATTCAACAAACCTTACTCCCCACCCAACAGGCATTGGGAATTGGACAAAGGAACAATTCGTAAACAGGTTTAAAATGTATGCGGACACAAGCTACACTCCGGGAAAAGTAGCTCAAGGTCAGTTTCAAACTGTAATGCCCTGGACAATGTATGCTAAAATGACAACAGAAGATTTAGAGGCAATATATTCCTACCTCAAAACACTAAAACCGGTTGACAATTAAATCCGCCATTTCATAAACTTGCCAACCGCCACGTTATCCGCAAGCATGCCTTAGGTGTATTCGTTATTAGATAATGGTTAAGATTTTGTTATATTTATAATAGCTCATGAAAGGATTTCTTATGAAAAATAGTGTCATTTATTCTTCACCAGACATTCTAAGCGGTATGCCTGTATTTCGAGGGACCAGGGTTCCCATAAAAAATCTATTCGATTACATTGAAAGCGGCGATACTATTGAGAACTTTCTGATCGATTTTCCATCAGTCAAAAAGGAACAAGTTATTGAAGTTCTCGAACTGGCAGAACATATGCTAACATCAAGCGAATTAACCCATGAAAATATTGCTTGATGAGTGTTTGAACTGGCGATTAAGACGTGAGTTTGAATCACATGAGGTTAGCACGATTCAAGAATTGGGGTGGTCGGGAACTTGTCAATGGTGAACTGATGAGGTTGGCTTCGGAAGCTGGTTTTGAAGTTTTCATAACTATTGACAAGAATCTGAAATTTCAACAGAACATTAAAAAGTATCAGTTAGTTGTCGTAGTTCTTAAAGCTCGACTCAACAGATTGGAATACCACCGTCCCTTAATTCCAATTGTACTTCGTAAATTACCAATGATGAAGCCAGGGGAAACATATGAGATAGGATAATGCTACTTGTTTCAATTCATATTTTGGAGGTAAAATGATCAGTCCAAGATATCATCGGGAAGTTCCTCAGCGTTACCGTCTCGAAGCCGGCAAATGCAAACAGTGCGGACACATTTCTTTTCCGCCGAGATTGGTTTGTCCTAAATGCAAATCAAAAACTTTTGAGACAGTGAAGTTGAGCCGAGAAGGAAAAATTTTAACGTTTACAATAATTCGTGTTGGACCGGATAAATTTTCCAAAGAAATTCCTTATGTAGTGGCGATAATTGAATTGTCCGAAGGACGCTCTGCAAATGATAGCGTTCGTCTTACTGCTCAAGTAGCTGATTGCGATGTTAATAAAGTAGAGATCGGTGATAAAGTAAAATTAGTTTTTCGCAAAATACAGGACGAAGGTAAATCCGGTTTGCATTGTTACGGGTATAAAGCGGTATTGGTTTAATTGAAAAGTTAAAAGCAAATATCTATATTAAACGTAATACTTCGGCTATTGTACTAATATTAATTGTATGTACGAAATGTTTTTTTATACCTAACTTAAGGGCACTTCTAAAAACTATTGTTTTTTAAAAATTAACGCGGAGAACGCGAAGAATACACAGAGTTCGCAGAGAATATTGACGTTTTTAGAAGTGCCCTTAATTAAATAAACGAATCCGCCGAAGGTGGATTGCGTTGTTACACTAATTATCGGAAACCCTATGACGACATTACAATACATAAACTTTATGGCTGACAACAACGGACTGGACAATTTCGTCAAAGCAGTATTGGCTATCTTTAGCAAAATCAAAATGGAACATCTGCCTCAGGAGGATAGCAAAATTTCCCCGTCCGCATAAATCTACGGAAATAAATAGTTTTTTTGTGCGGGGGATGGATAGGAAAAAACAAAAAAAGAAATAAAAAAATTCGTTAATTTGTAACAATGAATCGCACTGAATTAAATATTAATCCTCAAGTATTGCGTTGGGCAAGAGAAGAAGCTGGGTACGACCCAACTGAGATTGCTGACAAGGTAGATATTGCAACTGACCGTTATAAACTTTGGGAAAAAGAGGGCAAAAATATCCCGCTTGGCAAACTGAAAACCATTGCCAATTCTTATAAAAGACAATTAGCCGTTTTCCTGTTGCCTGAAGTTCCCCCAAAAGTAATTAAACCTAAAGATTATCGCAATCTCGGTCCTGCCGATAGCAAGCTTTCTAAAAAAGTGCTGGAAGTAATTCGTGATGTAACTTATTTCCGTGAAATGGCTTTAGAGTTACAAGGTGACAGCTATTGGAAAAGCCGTTACGAATGGCTTAATAGCACTAAAGGGAAAATAAAAGACAGCAATAGTTTTTCTGAGCAACTTCGTGAACTATTGAATGTAAGTTTTGAAAACCAACTGCAATGGAAAACGGAAAACGAAGCATACCGCAAATGGCGTTTAGCAGTGGAAGATAGGTTAGGTGTTTTGGTATTTCAGTTTTCTATGCCTATGAATGAAGTGCATGGCTTTTGCTTTACTGATGCTTATCCTTATGCCATTGTTGTTAATTCTAATCATACTTACTCTGGTAGAATATTTACTATTTTCCATGAACTGGCTCACATACTTCGCCATCAAAGTGGAATGTGTTTGTTTGAAAAGGCAACTGAAAAACAAACAGAGGAGTGGGAGTGTAATAATTTTTCAGGGAACTTTTTAGCACCTACACATTTGATTGAGCAAACGGATGATTTGAACACCATTGCTCAGTATGCTGCCAAACTTAAAGTGAGTCGTGAAG
>JAHJTX010000190.1 GCA_018829545.1 Bacteroidota bacterium
GTTGTCGTTTTTGAATAGCGTATTCCGAAATTAATTGTTGCTTTAGTGAGGTATAATAAACTAATTTACATATAAAATATGGCATTGCTTTTCATTGCTGCTTATTTGTTCGGGGCGGCAATTTAGTTGCAACGCCGTTATACTTACTAAATATTTTGGATTAAAAATGAAAGTTGTTCTAAAGTATATCTCAAGCATAGCAGTTATTTTATCAATTATTAGTTGTGAATCCACAACTGAACCAATAAAGATTGCTGAAAAAAAGCCTTTTATGTCATTAAGTGTTGGGGATATCCGCCAATACTTGAATGAGACTGAAGGTTTTTATATGCAAATTGTAGTTTTGGATACTACTAAACGAATTGATGGAAAAACGGTATTTGCTCTGGAAGAGTCAATTATTTTTCCTGATGCGATATTCAAGGCAACAAATTATTATTTTATTAATAGTGAATATTTTATTCAAACTGAACTAGATACCGTTCGTACGTCTGCTATAAATTATGAAAATCCATTTTATGAAAAACGTTTGGCTAAAATTTATCCAAATGAAGGAGATTATTTTCTTATGATGATCGGAGATGTCGATTCAGCAAAAGTGTTTTTCTCAGTAAATATTATTGATTCATTAGAAACCCCTGCCAAAACATTTAAAAATGTTGCTGAGTATAAAAAAAATGATTCTGACACAACAAGAAATTTGAGGATTTTTTATACACAAGTGTTTGGTCATATTGGTTTACTTTTCGGCAACCAAAACGGTTTCGCTAAAGTCTATGCTACTTATCTTAAAGTAGGGACAAATGAGTTAGGAGTATATATTCCGTTCAATTACCCCAACAACCAAATTCGAATTAAAAAACATAGTATAATTAGAAGTTTATTCCTGAGTAATCCAAAATTAGAGTTAAACTATTGAACAGAAGAAGTAAGTATAACCTGCTGCTCAACACCGACCGCCATTTCAGTGCGGCGTATTATAAATTATTTGCATTGGTATAAAATGTAAATTTGCTGTTCGACAGTGTTCTTCTTAACAAGTATTTAATAATTATTGGCATTGTGCATCTAAATTAACCGTCTGTGTTGGGCGGCGGGTTAACAGCCACACCGTTAGCCCATTAAAGAAAGGTTGACAATAGGCATACATTATTGTAAGTTTAAAATAAAAAAACAACGAGATGAAGTATTTTGAATGGAATGAAGAAAAGAACGAAAAGCTTAAAAGTGAAAGAAACATTTCGTTCGAAATAATCGTTAGTCAGATTGAATTAGGACATCTACTTGATATTGTAGAACAACCAAATAAAGAAAAATATGTAAACCAAAATATATATGTAGTTGAATATGAGAAGTATGCTTATTTAGTTCCATTCGTAGAAGATTCAGATAAAGTATTTTTGAAAACCATTATCCCAAGCAGAAAAGCGGCAAAAAAATATTTAGAAGGAGAATAAAATGAAGTTAGACAAAGAAGAAAAAGAGTTATTGAATTCATACGAAAAAGGTGAATGGAAATCTATAAAGGATTTTGAAAAGAAAAAGTTAGAATATCAGCGCTATGCTAAAAATAATGCTGCTAAAAACAGAAGGATTAATATTCGTCTTACTGAAAGAGATTTAACAAACTTAAAAGCTAAATCATTAGAAGAAGGAATGCCATATCAGACACTAGTAGCAAGTATAATTCATAAATATATTTCTGGAAAATTTAAGGAAGCATAAAACATAATTTATAAAAATGGGCTAACAAGTGCCTGCTAATGAACCAATAAAAATATGACAAAGGGATATATTAATGAGTTATAGGATAAGCGTGGTTTACAGAATAAGAAGCAGTCATAAAATTGCGTTGTTATATAAAAAAATGAGCAAATAGGCATAGCGATATAATGACCGACAAAGGCTTGAAAAATTATCTCAGAATAGAATCAAATTATTTTTTTTGTGAATATGATCGCTTGCAAGTTGAATATTCTTGCGCCGAAGAGTAGTGAAACTTCTAAGAACACGAATATCATTAGGCGGAATAAAAGAAGAACGAAGAAGACCATAACTGTGAAGCTGTTGGAGCCACTGGCAATCAAGTACATCTGTTTTTCTGCCGGGAACATTTTTAACCGAATTACTCTTAACGAGATAAACCTCGAAACCGGCATCATCGAGCATATCGTAAAGAGTAGTCCAATATACGCCTGTAGATTCCATTGCAATTGATGTAATGTTATTCTCCTTTAAATACTCAATAGCTTTTTGAAAGGAAGTAGTGAAGGAATCAAAGGATAGAACCTTTTTATTAGCTATACCAATAAAAATTTTTCTACTGCCAATGTCTATACCGGCAGTGTGTTTTTTGATAACATTAAGATTTTGTTTACGATTAGCCATTGCTGAGACTCCTATAAATTGATAAAAAAAAGGTAACTACTCAGCACGGATGATTTTTTTGCCACTAAGGCGCAAAGGCAATAAGAAGCACAAAGAATTTATTAGTAGAACTTAGTGAAACTTTGTGTCTTCGTGTCTTTGTGGCATATTTTGAATTACAATTTATGTGGCTGCTGAGTAGTAACAAAAAAAGTATCTTAACAAGCCCGAAGGATATAAAGATGCATCATGTTGCTAAACGGGGATCAACTGAGTGAATTAATAAATGATTCCTCAGGATACCACCAATAATTATTACAGAATCCTTCGGAGCAACGCTCAAGCACGGGCAACTTGTCCCGCTTTCCGCGGGATTAATTAGCACTAATTGACTGGTCTGCTACAACTGCTTGTTAAGAATATTGGATAATACGAATTTTAAGGTTCATAAGAAATATACTAGTCCCGCCCGCGGGATTTGTTGGGCTCAAGCTGACTGCTTTTTCGCATTCAGCATTTTTAAGTTTTTTGAGTTTATCGTTCCGTATTTAGTTTGTTATTCTTTGTTACTTAGTTAATTAATGTTTTTAATAATTATTGGCATTTGTTTTCTAAACTGCATTCTTGTTTTGGGCAGCAGCTTAGTTGCAACGCCGTTAGCCCTATATCAAAATTGTATAGTGTTTTTTATAATGTTTTCAATTATATTTTTGAAGGCATTTAAAACAAAATAAAGTGAAAATATGAGCAATGAGTATTCAGAAAAGATAGCAAACTGTCTGAGAAATAAACCTGTAAAACGGGCATTTCTATTTGGTTCTGCTGCACGAGACGAAGAAGATGAACTTAGTGATGTGGACATACTGGTTGAATTAGATTATTCACAACCAATAGGTCTTGGTTTTATCAGAATGAAATTAGAATTAGAAGACTTGTTAAAAAGAAAAGTCGATCTTCTTACAAGCAATAGTGTTTCAAAGTATATTAAACCATTTATTGATTCAGAAAAAATATTGATATATGAGAAATAGTTTAGGCGATAAAGCACGTTTACAGCATATTTATGATGCTTTTCTTGAAATCGAATCTTATGTTCATAAATCATCTTATGAACTATTCCAATCTAATTCGATGATGCATTATGCTTGCGTAAAACAATTGGAAATTATAGGTGAAGCTGCAAATCATCTTACATCTCACTTCAGAAAACTCTATTCAGAAATACAATGGCGTGAAATAATAGATCTCAGAAATTTATTGATCCATGAATATTTTGGTATTGATACTAAAATTGTGTGGGACATAATTATAACAGACATTGTTTCATTAAAGCTGCAAGTAAATGAAATAATAGAACATATATGAACAAGGGCTAACCTATTAAAGGCAGAATGTCCCCGAAAAAAAATTGCTGGTAAATCTGGGCGGCGGGTTATTTTCGAACTGTTATGTGTCAACTATTATTTATTTTCTAAGGAAAGACTATGGAAGAGTTTAAAAGTATTACACGATTTGAAACTGAAAAGAAGTTAGATGAAGAGAATCTTAAGATTAATAGGATTATTTGTTTTGCATTAGCTGGAAGCCCATTAACATTACATAATGGTAATATTATTTTTATATCAAAGCAAAATACCTGCAGATTTGGAGTTCACATCCTCCTCGGTGGTTGATACGCTTGTTTTTGAGTTTTTATTTATTGCTGTAGGGGTATACTCCGGTTTTCTAATTTTTCCAAAAATATTTCTAAAAAAGGGAAATATTAATAAACATTTAGCAGTCGTTTTCATGGATCAAAACAATCAGATACTTGAAGATCCGGTTCTAAAACTCATCGGCCTCGATAGAACAATGATGATTATTCGATTAGCAATGTTGGAAGGCGTCACATTATTTGCCTTGGTTATATTGATAAAAAGCGTTCTTGAAGGGAATAATTA
>JAHJTX010000191.1 GCA_018829545.1 Bacteroidota bacterium
GTATATCCTTCCGGCTCAAGGTAATTTGAAATCACATAATTATGAGTGCCTTCTGAAATTGTATAATTATCTTCGCTTGCCATAAAAACTGCTTTTTTAGTCCAATCATATGTGCTCCAATCCCCATTTTCGTATGTGGTTTCCTTATTTATAATATTACTTAACTGGGTTGTATTCTCAACGGAAAATCTACCGACAAAAATATCCGGCAGCCAATCATCATCCATCAAAGAATACTTAAAATCAGATGCAGTGTTGCTATAGTCGCCTATGAATTCCGGTATATATGCTACGTCTCCAATAAGAAGAACATTTTCGACCGGTGGATTTCAGTTATTATAAGCATTAATGATATAATTTCTTATTCCGTTATTTGTCTGGTCCGGAATATCAGACTTTTTAACTACGATAACTTCATATCCTAAACTCTCCTTATGAGAAATAAACGACTGAATTGTACTATAAAAATTATCATGACATATTATTAAAAAACTTCCTCCTATTATTGCAGTTGTTTTTAAAAGATTCTCACTTGTTTGGAATTCTTTATTGAAAGAAACCGAACCAGCCGCTTTATTAAACTGTTTGGATTGATATTTTCTGATTTCCGATTCTGTAGTGGAAGACTCTGCATCATCAAAGTTAATTTTGAAAGTTATATCTGTGTAAACCTTGAGTTTTGCTTGAACAGGATTATATTGAATTGGAAAAACAGTTATCTGATAAAGATTATGTTTTCTCATTAACCCCAAATTAGTAATATTAAAAATCTTTTCAGGATAATATTGATCCATTTTGTAGAGCGCTTCATCATATTCAAAAGTCTTCTCTTCAGGCGTTTTGCTTAAAGGATGTTGTACAGGATAGATTTTGTCCATACCTTTTCCTGTAATATTAAACTCTTCTACAGTATTGGAAATAATCTCTACCTTTGGATTTGCATTATACGGTAGTTCGATTATTTTTCTGAAAACAGGCAATTGAGGCTCTCCTAATTCAATTGTCGATTTACCATCCTCAAAAGTCAATCTGGAAAACAATCCTTTTTTTGTCTGTACGTTTTCGAAGTAAAAATCACTAACACTAATTTGAATGGTAATTTCATTACTTGATTCGGATAAAAGAACCATTTCGGTTTTGGAATTCTCTTGATTATCAAGAGAGACTTTTTGTTTGGTCTCTTTGTGCAAAAAAAATGCACAAAGGAATAAAAAAAGAATTGATAATACTTTTTGTGATCTCATTGTTTACCTCCAAGTTATATTTATTAAGTTACCAATCGCCATAAGGGCCGCCGTAGGCTCCCATATCATTACGGCTGCCGTCATGGTCGTTATATTTCGATAATGGACTACCGGTATCTATGCATGGCGAGTCAAAGAGCAAGTGAAAATTCTCGTTTGCCGGGTCAACAAATTTAGGGTCTCTATCTATATTTCCTTCTCCCGTCCAACCGGCTTCAATGTTTGAATATGTGATATCAGGATCGCGAACATAAAAAGAGTCTATTTTTACTTGATAGTTTTTATTTCCATAAATAATATTATTTGCTATTTTCGCCCTTCCTAATAATTCAAACCCGAGAAATAGCCCGGCATTCTTGTTGAAACAGATTACATTATTTTCAAGTATAGTTTGTGGTTTACCGATTGTTACTCCATTGTGTGTATTTTTAATTATGATATTGTTTATTATAACAGGGTGCAAATAATCAAATTGATCAAATGCCCATGTGTCTATTCCAGTTATACATCCCCTAATAATATTATTCTCCACCAGAGTTTCAGAATTTTGCAGACAAATACCAAACTCCTTAAAATTTTGGATAAGACTATTCTTAATTATAATACTTGAAAACCAGCAGGTTATTCCCTCTCCGATAATCCTGCTTTCAATTTCATATATGAGTGAAGCATACTCAACTTTCGAAAAAGAAATTATTGAGTTAGAATCAGCCGTTTCAGAAAAATAGATACAACCCCAGTAATGATTTTCTTGCTTTGAGTTTTTTGTAAAAATTATGGAATCGGATTTAGTTCCTTCTGCTATTAGTTTTCCATCAACTCTCAGAAAACCTATACTTATGGTTGAATCACTCCAGTCGAAATCACAATTACTCATATCATCTACATCACCTGAATTAAATAAAATTGTAACTCCAGGTTCAATAAATAAAGTTTTCCCTTGTGGAACACGTGCTGCTCCATTTATATAAAAAGGAGATTCATCCTTTGTTATACTTCCAAACAGATCTTGGTAAACCTCCTTTTTTTGTACAATAAAGTTTAATGTAGTATCGGACTGAATTGTTACATTATTAAATTCTTTATTCAATATTCGGGGGCTTGTACTATCCGTGTTTATTATTTGAATTGTATAAGGCACAGATATTGGCTGAATCATTTCTTCTTTCTTAAATACTTTTATAAAAGAAGAAATTTTACCTGTTACCGGCATAGCCATCTGTGGACTGCCTCCTGTAAAAACTAATTTCTTCACGATTGTTTCATTTGATGTTTGCATTTGGTAAAAATAAATTCCCGGAGAAACTTTATTGCCAAAGTTATTTGTTCCATCCCATCTTACTCCGTATATTCCGTTTGTCTGCAATCCTATTCTGAATGTTTTTACTTCTTCTCCGAGAATGTTATATATCTTTATGCTCACATCTAATTGTTTGTTCAGCTTATATGGTATTTCTGTTTCTGTTGAGAAAGGATTTGGATAGTTCTGGGCGAGTCCTATAGTTTGTGGTATTATAGGTTCTTTTTTTACTACAGTAATAACATCAAGCCGATAATTTCCGGATGTATCTGTGATTGCAGAATATTTTTTTGTGGTATCATCCTCATTTATAAATGTAACCGAAGCATAACTTACCGCAGTTGATTCCGTAGATACATTTCCATATACACTCAATGTCTGACTGTATACCTTGCTATGAAATATTAGGAAAACTAAAATTACGAGATAATAGGCAAACTGTTTCAATACTAACGTCATGAAACAAAATGGTTTTATGTCACCATCAGGAGATTTAGTGAAAGAGAAAAGCGTATGTAAATATATACAATCACAATTGAGTGATGCTGTTAATAAGCGGAAGAAACAGCGCCTGAAATACCGACTGTTTTGTTTTGTTGTTATCATTGAACCCGCCAAATTTTACGGCTGAAGTTGGAATAATTTCAATCTCCAGTCATATTGAATAATACAAAAAAGATTGCAACTTTTCAAGGGGAAAAAATTGGTTGGGAAACAGCGTTATTATTGCGTAAACCCATGTATGGGTTTACTATGCGAGACTGCTGTGCAAATAGCGCTGTGTTGAAAAGTGAGATAAACTATTGGTCGCAACAAAGAAATAAGGCAAAGAAAAAAATCAATTGGTCATTTACAAGAAAAGATGCTGATAAAAAATTGTCAAAACA
>JAHJTX010000192.1 GCA_018829545.1 Bacteroidota bacterium
ATGCCTTTACAGAAGGCACATTTTATTATACTCATTATCTTCGCTCATTTCTTTTTTGCAAACACTGAGGCACGGAATATTATTTCCGTGATTTCATTTCATCTTTTCCGTGTTTCCGTGGTTATAGTGGAAAATAGAGATTCTCCTCTTTCCTGACCTTACCTTCATCTAATATTTTCTTGGCTATTTGACCCAAGGTCATTCTGTTGACCCCAAGGGGCTCTTCCATATCGCCAACCTTCACCCCTGGATGTTTCTCAATAAATTTCAACACCTTCTTTTCCAGCTTTTCCAGGTTCATTTCGGAAGATACTTCCTCTTCAATTGCCTCTTTTACAGGCCTTACCTTTACCTCTGCCTCCACCTCTGGTTTAACGCCTCTTTTTTTAGCCATGGTAGCAACCAAAGAATTCCAATTAGCCGCCATCTTTTCTCTCTCGGTCTTATAAGAATCTAACAGGTCAGTGACTTGGGCATTTCTCTCTTTCTGTCGTGCTTGAATATCACCCATTAATTTCTGAGTGGCATTAACCATATCATCCACATACTTTGCCAACTCTTTCTTGAGTTCTTCGCTCATCTCCGCGTGGGCATCAGAAAATTCCTTGAGTTTGTTCTTGACATAGGCTTCAATTTCCTTAATATCTTTTTGAATATTGCCCATCATAGCTGTAAAATTATTGAGCCTGTCAGTTTCTCCTTTCGCAAGACTTGCTTTAAGTGCATCAGCCATATCTTTATGCTCTTTCTGGAATTTTTTAATCATATCGTCCACATTCTTTGTTAAGTCTGCTACAAATTTTTGAATGTTACCCATCATTTCCTTAAAGTTATTGAGTCTGTCAGTTTCACCTTTCGCAAGACTTGCTTTTAGTGAGCCAGCCATATCTTTATGTTCCTTATTATACCCTTTAAGTAAGTTGTTAGTATCTTTTACAATTGTTCCTATTGCCTTTATCCGGGTATTATAAGAGGCAATAATGTCGGAAGCAAGTGTTTTCATATCAGTGGATATACTCATTTTAATTCTCCTTCTGTTTTGTGTTATTGTTTTTATTTTTTTTGTAATTCAAAAATGATTTCTCCCTATTTTTTTTAAAATTAGAGAGCATTTCCGCAACATCTTCTTTTCTTTCTCTTTGTAAAACCAATCTATTCTCACGTTGCAGCTTAAATCCTTTCAACATTATTTTAAAATCCTGTATCCGGAGGTCATTGTCTTCAGTTAAAAACTCTTTAAACTGAGAAGTAATATTCTGTTGTTCTTTTTGAAACTCTTTCAGCTTAGAAGACACCTCATTTTTTCTTTCTTCTTGTTTAGAGAGAATTTGACGAATCAAAGTTTGTAATTTTTTAATTTCTTGTGATTTGCCATTTATACAGGCATTTCTAAACTTGTCTAAATTGGCTATCAAGGAATGAGATAATTCTTTTTGTTCGTTTAAATAATTTTTAAACAAATATTTTACTTCTTTTTCACTTTCATCTTGTATTGCAAGAATGTCCTCAACCATAGTGTCAAAGTCTTTTCTACGCAACGAATTATTTTTGGCAAGATTTTCTCGTAAAGAGATATTGATCTTTTCTCTTTCTTGTTTTACGTCAAAGAAAGAATCCTGAAAAAATTCAATGAGTTGATGTGTGTTATCAAAAATAGAGTTCATATTTTGAATTTCATTCTCAAAGAAAAAGGTTTCATTTTTTTTTATAGTATCATTCATATCGTCTTTCAAAGCCATTATTTTTTTCCAGTTATATATCGAAGGAATTTCTTGGCGAGGAATGCTTTTATTCCTTTTAAGGATGTAAGGATATCTCGACAAAAATCCTTCTGCACAGTTTTTAAGCTGCAGTAGCTGTCAAGCCGATAGCTTCAGCATACTTTAGGTAAGTCTCAACTGAAGCAATAACTACTCTTGCTTCAATAGCAAGTAATTCAATACCTACTAAAGAGATTCTTACCCAAGCATCTACAACGACGCCCTTATCCAGTATTCTGTCGATAACTTCGACCAAACTGGATGAGCCGATTGCTTTCTCTACCATTGTAAACCTCCTTTGGTTTATTTTGGGTTTATATTAATCCCGCTCTTTTGTTTGAGGAAGCGGTTTACCTCGTTCTAATTTTTTGATATTGTATTCTTAACTACTTTTATGAGTTTACTTAGATCAAATGGTTTATCCAAAAATTGACTAACACCAAATTTCTTCGCTTTTGATTTTACTAAATCATTTCCATAGGCTGAGATCATTATCACACTAATTGATAGTCCCATATTTCGTATCTTTTGAAGAACTTCTATTCCGTCCATATTGGGCAATCTAAAATCCAGTATTACCAAATTGTAATTCTTTGCGTTAATTGCCTTTATTGCTTGTTCTCCATCAAACGCCTTAAATATTTTATAACCTTCTTGCATTAGAACGGTAGAGATTATTTTACACATATCTTTATCATCATCAACAATTAATATTTTGTGCATATTTTATAACTCTATATTTTTTTAACTATTCATTTGATTTTTAATGTTAAAAGTTGCTATCTGTTTTTATTTTTGCATATCATTATTGACACAAATTAGATGCCAGCGTATTTTTATTTAATGTAAAAAGTTAAGTCTTCTTTATAATGCGTTGACTTTACTTGAGAAGTGGTTGTTGATAAAATCTTAGTGGATGAAGAGACAATGGAAATTTGTAAATGTGATTCTACAATTTGTAGGATTTATGTTACAGTCCAAGAGATTTTATTTTTGAATATAATGTCATGCGGTCTATCTTGAGAATTTTAGCAGTCATGCCTTTATTATTCTTTGCCTCAATTAATACTTTACTAATAATATTTTTTTCTATTTCTTTAGTTACTTTTTTCGTTATTGCCCGAAGTGAAATTCCTTTATTCATATCAGATAGAAAGTCAAACTTTTCCAGATTAGGAATAATTTCCCAATTTAAATCTATCTCTTTAATGTAATTCGAATCTGATAAGAGTACGGCTTTTCTAATTATATTTCTTAATTCTCTCACATTTCCAGGTAAAGAATAATTTAATAGAGATTTCATTGCTTCGCCGGAAATCCATTCTGCATTTTTTTTGAATTCCAAATTCGCTTCTTCAATAAAATACTTGGCCAATATTGGTATATCTTCTTTTCTTTCCCTTAGAGACGGAATAGTGATATTAAATTCATTAATCCTATGGTAAAGGTCTTCCCTGAAATTTCCTTTTTTAACCTCTTCAGCTAAAACTTTATTAGTAGCAGTAATTATCCTTATATCAATGCTTGTCTCCTTTGTACTTCCTAAGCGTTGAATCTTTCGCTCTTGAATTATTCTTAATAATTTTGCTTGAGTGGTAAATGGCAAATTAGTAATCTCATCTAAAAATATAGTACCTTTATTAGCCAGCTCAAATTTCCCCTCTTTTTTTGTGACAGCTCCGGTAAAAGCTCCTTTTTCATAACCAAATAATTCACTCTCAACTAAGTTTTCTGGCAGAGTTCCGCAATCCACGGCAATAAATGAACCGTTATTTCGAACGCTGTTCCGATGAATTAGCCTGGCAACTAATTCTTTACCTGTCCCGCTTCCACCTTGAATAGTGACAGTCATATTATGTGGGGCAATTGTTTTTATTTGAATTAATATTTGTTTTACTTGAACACTTTCTCCTATAAAGATTTCATGGTTCCCTTTGCTTTCTAATTTCTTCCTTAAATTTGTAACTTCAATTTTAAGATGTCTTGTTTGAAGCGCTTTTTTTATATCTAAAATTATTTCTTCATTAAGAAATGGCTTGGTAAAATAATCGAATGCGCCCAACTTCATTGCATCAACCGCATTTTGTATATCACCATACGCTGAAAGCATAATTACAATAATACTTTCATCAAACTTTTTAATCTCTTTTAAGACTTCAATACCATTCATATCGGGCAGTCTAATATCCAACAAAACTATTTCCGGTCGAATTACTTCGATCTCTTTCAGCGCTTTTTTACCTGATTCCGCCGTACGCACTTCATATCCTTCCGATTTTAAAATATCAGAAAGCAGTTGACGCATATCCTTATCATCATCAACTATAAGTATTTTCCCCATTATAAAATATCCTCTTTATATGTTGGTAGAATAATTTTCACTTCTGTCCCATAATCAAGTTTGCTTTTAACATCAATCTTTCCTTTATGCAGTTCAACAATCTGGCGAACCAAAGAAAGCCCAAATCCCGTGCCGTCTTTTTTAGTAGTAAAGAAAGGTTCATATATTTTATCCAGATTGTCTTCCGAGATCCCTACTCCTGTATCAGTGACATTAATTACAACTTCGTCGCCATTATGCTCAGTATAAACAGTGATGGTAAGTTTTCCCCTTTTTGGCATCGCTTCTATGGCGTTTAGTATTATATTCAGAAACACCTCTTCAAGAAGTTTTTCATCTAACAAAATTTTGGGCTGATAATGTGAGAATTTTCTGAAAAGCTGCACATGCTGTTTTAATAATCTTGCCTTAACAAGCAGACATACATCATCAATAATTTTATAAATAGTGCCAATCGTAAAAGCAACTTCGTGTGGTTTTGCTAGGTTAAGTAAGTTCTTGATAACTTTGTTCATCCTTACAGAATTTCTCAATATAATCTTGAGATATTTTTTTTTGTCGCCGCCATTCTCTGACTTGCTAAGAAAATATTGTGCAGCGGCGGTAATATTGCCAAGAGGGTTCCTCATTTCGTGAGCTATGCCTGCGGCTAATTTCCCAAGTCCAATCAATAGATCTGAACTTCTTAACTGCATTTCTAAGGTATCCTCGTAAGTACAATCTCTTAAATAAACAAGGGCATAAGATATAGCGCTATTTTCATCTACTAAAGGAAAGGGCGTCTCTTTTAAAATAATGTTCTCCTCGCCAATCTTTTGTCTAATTATTACATGTTGGCCAAATGTGCCTTCCTTAAAAGTTTTTTCGACCGGGCAATTGTCGCAAATGGATTTATTGTTATCAAACAAACTGAAACATTTCTTACCTAGAATTTCATCGATTTTTATTTTATTAAAAATATTAATAAAGCTTTTATTGACTCTAATAATCTCATACTCTCTATTAATAATAAATATCCCATCTTCAAGATTTTCTTGTATTACCCATGTGTTATTTAAAAAGTCATTTATTTTTCTATACTCTAATAAATTATTTGCTTCCATAAATAGTCCTTCCATGCAATTTATACATATGTACGTCTTTGTACGCAGGGTTTTGTTACCACAGTTATTAAAGTATTCAACACGTCAAAATATTCGTTCGATTTATAAAAGAAATAATCGGCGTGCAGTTCAAAACATTTTTTTCTGAATTGTTCCGACGAATAATTTGTTAGCATGATTACAATAGTTTCTTGACTCACATTCTTAATCCGTTCCAAAACATCTATTCCACTTGTTGCAGGTATCGAAATATCTAGATTGATTAACTCGGGATGTGCATTCTTAAATCATCCCAACCATATATTGAGTGATGATGATTTTAATAATGTCACACAGTTCCAAGTTCTTTTTGTACTTTCTTCAATATGCCAATCACCTTTTCAAACTCGGTTGATTTATCTAAAAAGTAATTGATTCCTGCTTCAATACTTTTTTTCTTATTATTTTCCGTTGTAAAATTTGTCAACATTATTACGGTAATTTTATAATCCTGTTCTTTTACGGTTTTTATCACATCAAATCCATTCCCATTCGGCATATTGATATCTAAAATCAGAACATCCGGTTTAAATTCTATAATTTTACTTTTAGTATTTGTTACATTTTTCGCCTCTTCAGGCTTATCAAATCCCGGAACGAACAAGATTAATTTTACTAAGCTCTTCCGAACCACATCTGAATCGTCTGCTATTAATATTTTCACAATTTCTCCTATAGTGATTATTTGTGCAATCATATTAACTTTGGTTTAACGTATGTATAATTATGGTTTTGCGGTATCAATGAAACTGTGATTTTTTAGTGGTTGTTTTCACCACAAACAAGAGGGAGTAATCCTTCGAGGTCGCTTGGTTTTTACCTCGAAGGTTGCTGCTCGATCAAGATAGGGCAACCTCGAACCCAAAACCTTCAAGGTCACTTGTCTTTGACGTAACCTCGAAGGTCAAAAAACATGCGACCTTCGAGGTTGCATCTATTCAAGAAGATTATTTTTAATTACATAATGTATTAGCGCTGCAGAAGACCGCATATTCATTTTTTCTAAAATTCGCGCACGGTATGTGGCTATGGTATTTTCACCAAGGCATAGTTTTTTAGCTATTTCGGAAGAGGTTTTGCCCTCTCCAATTAAAAGTAAGACTTGTAGTTCGCGTCTGGATAATTTTTCATGAAGTGGTTTATCTTGTTTCAATTCTACTCTGGAAACAAGTTTCTCCGTCATTTCTTCACTCACATATTTTCTGCCGGCACTTATTTTTCTAATAGCCTTAACTAACTCTTTAGGTGTGCTGTCTTTTGTTAGGTACCCCGATGCTCCTAATTCGAAAGCGCTTATCGCAAAACTATTTTCGGGATAAATACTTAATATCAACACTTTGGTTTTAGGTTTTATTTTTTTTACTTCCTTTAACACGTCTAAACCGCTTGCGCCGGGCATGTTTATATCAAGCGTAATAAAATCACAATCGTTATTCTTAACAAATTCCAAAACTTCCGAAGCGTTTTCAGCTTCGCCTATAATTTGCAAATCCGTTTCCTTCTCAAGAATTTTCCTTAGACCTGCTCTTACAATACTGTGATCATCTGCTAATAATATTTTTATCATAATTACTCCAAAGGCAACCTTGAAGGCCGCTGATTTAAAATATAAGTATCCTTCGAGGTTAAAAACAAGCAATCTCGAAAGATTGTGTTTCTACAAGGTCTAAAACAGTGACCTCTAGGGATATTTTACTTAATAGGAATCGACACAATCACCTTTGTCCCTTTTTTTACTTGAGAGCTAATCTCCAATTCACCTCCAAACACAGCTACACGTTCTCTCATTCCTATTATGCCCATGGATTTTGTGTCATCCACGTCTTTAAGCGAAAACCCTTTCCCGTTATCATTAATTTCAAGTAATAATGTGCCATTTTTTTTATTAAAGCTAATCTCAACTCTTGATGCCTTTGCGTGTTTAATTATATTTGTAAGAGTTTCTTGCAATATTCTAAAAATTGCCGTTGATCTCTTCTTATCTAAATCTATCTCGGAAATATTTGATGTGTATGAACATTTAATCCGGTTTCGTTTCTCAAATTCTTTTGCTTGCCATTTAAGGGCATCTTGCAGACCAAGATTGTCCAAAACTTCCGGTCTTAATTCTCTTATTAATTTCCGCACTTTATTTATAGTATTATTCACGATAGCCTGCATGTCCTTTATTTCATTTAATAGGAAAGATTGATTAATTGTTACACTTTTCTTTTTTACTTCATTTTCAATCAATGATAATTCGATTTTTAATGCTGTTAAATCCTGCCCCATGTCATCATGAATATCTCTGGCAATTGCTGTTCTTTCATCTTCCCGGACTGTTTGCAAATGTGCCGCAAGATTTTTTAACTTAGTTAAGTAATTGTTTATTTTTTCCTCTGCATGTTTTCGGTCGGTTATGTCTCTTTGAATTCCCAGAAATCCAATAATTTCATCTTTATCATTAAGGATAGGATCTGCCGAGCCTTCAATATCAATAAGTCTTCCGTCCTTGCATTTATTTGTGTATTCTTCCATAATATTTTGTTCGTTTAAGAGTACCTTCCAGAATTGTTCATAACCCTCCGCGCTTATTAGACCGCTTTTCAATATTCGAGGTGTAGTCTTTCCGATAACTTCCCCGGCGGTATATCCATACATTTTTGTGAATTCCGGATTGATATATGTTATGATTCCTTCTTTATCAGTCATAAAAACTACTTCTTGGGAGTTACTGATAGCCATATTTAGTTTTTGCAATATTTGCTCAGCCCTCTTGCGTCTAAAAATTTCCCATGCTATATTCAATAAAACGGTAATGGCGGTAACATCAGAATCGATATAGTCCGTTTCCTTATTAGCCACTGCGCCAACTGCTACTATCTTGTCTCCGTCAAAAATAGGAACACCTAAGAAGCGTTTGATAGGGGCATGTCCTGCCGGATAACTTTTTTTGTTCGGATGAGAAACATCATAGTTGTTAATGATACTTGGCTTTCTTTCCCTTACGCAGTTGCCCCAAATTCCCGACCCGGAAATCGGGAAATGCATTGGTTTATCATCAATCGCACATTGAACCATTGTATCTTTTGACCAGGCATGAATGGTCATAACGGATTCCGAATCATCCATTAATCCAATAAACGCAAACTTACTTTGTACAGTTTTTAAGATGGCTTCATTAACAAAATCCAGGATTTGTTGCTGTGGCGCATCCATCAACTTATGCAGCTCTAACTGCAACCGAAGTCGCGTCTCGTTGAGTTTAATTTCATCCTCCGCCCGCTTGCGCTCGGTGATGTCTTGAAAAACCAAAACAACACCAATGATGTTTCCTCGATCATCCCTGATTGGAGCGCCGCTATCATCAATGTGTATTTTCGTTCCGTCCTTAGTTATTAATAATGTATGATTTGGTAGTCCGCCAACGGTACCTTTCCGGATTACCCTCGTTACAGGGTCCTCTGCCGGTTCACCTGTTTCCTCATTTATAATATTATAGACAACATTCACAGGCTTACCGCCAACCTCATCCATATTCCATCCGGTTACGGCTTCGGCAACAGTATTCATGAATTTCACATTACCCTTTAAGTCGGTAGCAATGACGCAATCACCGATACTCTTGAGTGTTATTGAAAACCACTCTTGGGCTTCATATAATTTCTTTTCCATTTGGCTTTTGTAAAGAGCCATTTCAATGGATGCGAGAAGCTGCCTTGGCTGGAACGGCTTAACAATGTAAGCATATGGCTCAATGCTTTTGGCTTTATCTATAAAGCTAATGTCTGAATAAGCTGTCAGAAATATAATAGGAATGTCCATCTTCTTTTTTATTTCTTGAGAAGCGTCTATGCCATTTTTATTCCCTTTCAGGACAACGTCCATCAATATCAAATCAGGCTCAAGTTCAAGCGCCTTTTTTACAGCCTCTTCTGCACTGACAGGACGCCCTACAACTTCGTAACCCAAATCGCTAATCGCCAGTGCAAGGTTTTCGGCTACGATGACTTCATCTTCAACGACCAATATCCTCGCTTTTTTCTCCATATTAACTCGCACCCTCTTTGTTATTTTCTATTTCAAACTCTATCATAAAGGTTGTTCCTTTTTTACTGATAATTTCAATGTTTCCCTGTAACTGCTCTTCCACCAGAATTTTTACCAGTTTCAACCCAAGTGTTTCGCTTTTATCAATATTGAATCCCTGGGGTAATCCAACCCCGTCATCACTGACAGTAAGACTGATCTTACCTTTTTCTGATGCATCGAGGCTGACCTTGATCTCCCCTTTTTTTCTTTCAGCAAAAGCATATTTAAAGGCGTTTGTTAGCAGTTCATTGAGAACTAATCCGATAGGCGCTGCCATAGAGATGGGAAGTGGGTAATCAGTTACATGAACAACCGGGGTAATTTTCGCATCCTGAACCGGATAACTCTGGAACAATTGTCCTATCAGCCCATCGACAAACCCTTTCATATTTACTTCTGAAAAGTTTATGGTTTCATATAATTGAGCATGGATAAGAGCCATAGCATTTATCCTGTTCCGGGATTCAGAAAGCATCTCAATTGTGTTTTTGTCTTTAGCGGTTCTTACTTGCATATCGAGCAGGCTTGATATAACCTGAAGATTGTTTTTTACCCGATGGTGAATCTCCTGTAACAACACCTCTTTTTCCTTCAGAGATACTTTTACCTTTTCTTCCGCACGCTTTTGCTCGGTAACGTCCATCAACGACACAACTATGCTGGCTTCTTCTTCTTCTTCTTCTTCTTCTTCTTCTGCAAGAAACATTCTTGCTGTATTATACTGAATAATAAGTTCATCTCTTCCAGCCTCCTTTGTCGGATCGGTTTCCGATTGATCCTTTTTTCCAATATGTATCTCTTTTGAATCTCCACCCCGCCTGCCTAAGTTTATTCTATGAGGCGGGCAGGTTACAATTCTACTGCGCAACTGCTCAATTATTTTTTGAGCAAGTTCCTCTTCCGTATAACCAAGCAACGGCGCATACTTTTGGACAATATCATCAAACGCCTTGTTGTGCTTTAGTAGATTAAGAGATTCTGTAAGCACAAGAACACCTTCGGGAATGAATTTAAAAATATTTTCAATCACGGCTTTATGATGTTCATCTTTTCTATGAAGTTCCTCCTCTGCACGCTTGCGCTCGGTGATGTCGCGGAATATACTCAGAACTAATGGTCTAGGGTCGTTAGTTTGTAAAAATGCGGTAGAAACTGCAAACCGTACTTCTTCTCCGTTCCATAGATTGAGTTTTCTTTCGAGATAAGGAAGTAGTTTGTTGTTAGAATAACTCTCTATATATGCCTTTAGAATTCGTTCTCTATCAGATAGCTCATAAACATCAGCTAGTGATTTTCCTTCAAGCTCTTCTCTTGACTTACCGATAAAAATACAGAATGCTTGATTAACCATTACCATCAGGCCGTTTTCATCACTTAGTCTCATGCCATCCTTTGAATTATCCCAAACTGAACGGAATAAGTTTTCGGACTGACGCAGCGCTTCTTCTGCATACTTGCGCTCGGTGATGTCATGTATAATAACTTGCACAGACGGTTTACTGTTGTATGTTGTAGGAGTTCCTACTGTTTCAACATAAATTATACTGCCGTCCAATTTGATAAACCGTTCTTCCATCCAGGGGGAAGATTTACCGTTCTTTAATATTTCTAAAATACGTTTACCAATAGATTCTCTTTCATCGGGATGAACAAATTCAATAGCCGATTTACCGATAAGGTCGCCGGCGCTTGAAGCGCCAACCAACTTAACTGCCGCCGGGTTAACAAAAACAATTTTTCCTTCACAGTGGATGACAATAGCATCCGGTGAAATATCAACAACCGTTCTGTAATGTTCTTCTGATTCGCGAATTTTATTCTCTAACTCCCGCTTCGCCATCCACTGTTTTGCTTCTTCCTCCGCTCTAATCTTTAACCGGTTGCTGCGGTAGATTAGTGAAGATCCTCCGATAAATGTTAGAGTGATTACACCAATAAGGATTAATGTTATAAACAAATCTCTATTTATGAATCCGGAAACTTCTTCATAAGGAATGGAGATGACAATTTTCCATGAAAT
>JAHJTX010000193.1 GCA_018829545.1 Bacteroidota bacterium
AAGATAGAGGTAGTTTTTTTTCATTGGATAAGGAATTGTTGGAAAACACTTACAGAAATTACAAAAAGTATTCTAATGATGAATTGGATTTTATGTGAGGTTGAGCATAAGCTGTGTATGGTTTATTACAGAGTTCTGCAGGATTAAAATTCTTTCCAACATGATTCAACGCCACATAGATTTGCGTTAACGCTTTAAATGCTTAATGACTTGAACTCGTAAAAAAATATTTCTTCACGAATACTTGGGAAAAGTCAGCAAAAACAAAACTTTTACTTTGCGTAAACACTATTGTAATCAATCATACCACCCAAAACATTTTTAGCGGTATAGCCGTTTTGAATTAATATTTTTGTGGCAGTCCGGGAACGGTTGCCCGATCTGCAGATTACTGCAATAAAATTTGCTTTGTGTTTTTCCAATTCATCGATTCTACTTTCCAATTCCTGAACGGGAATATTTATAACATGTGGAATCTGCCCCAAAGGACCGATCAGTTCACTTGGCATCCTGACATCCAAAATAACTAATGTTGAATCCGTCTGCATTAAACTATCGAGTTCTGCAACATTAATGCTGGGAATGTTGTTTGATTGCCCGCATCCGCAAAAAGGAATGAACAAAGAGAAAGAAAGAAGAATCATTTTAATCCGGTTAATTTTTTTCATTTTAGTTTAACCCGCACATCCCGCTGGCGCAGCTGCTTGTTGGAGCCGGAATTCCGCAGCTTCCGTCTGAACATCCTCCGCCAAAGCTCATTGAACCGCTTCCCATTGATGCGCTGAATATTGATAAAAGTTTTTTGCTATTGCTGGAATTGCAGCTTGGACACGAAACGTCTTCTATATTTGAAATTGATTTATGAAGAAAATCAAATTTTGTGTCGCAGTCACTGCATCTGTACTCGAAAATTGGCATTACAACTCCTTAAGTTTTTGCAAAAATAAAATTCTATAAGGATAAGAGTCAAGAAAATGAAAAAAGATTCAAAAATTGTTTTTACAGTGGTATTAAAAAGTACTCGAAACTTTCCCATTACTATACCAAAGTCCGAGATTGAGCGAATCCTCCCGGACTTTGGATAACGTTAAATTTAAGGATTAATCATCGCTAAACTTGGAAAGAAATCAACAAACTTAATTTGAGCTCCATTCAGATATACTATATAAAGTTCGTCATTAATGATTACGAGATCGCCAACTTTTTTACCGCTGTAAAGAACATCGCCAATGTCTCCGCTGTCAGCTTCGAATTCTGTAATGTTCATTTCGAGACTGCCGTAAGTTAAACTCAAATTGTCAACTGTAGCGCCTTCCATTCCGGAATCCAAAAAATTGCTGCCGGTGGCGGTTAGTGTCAAAGGTTTCCCCGCATTCTTTTGAATAGACGCCGAGACTTGACTATTACTCACTGAAATGCTGTACGTAATTGTTTCAGCGGAATTGTTTACTAGCCCGCCCGAAATCGAAACGCTTGCTATTTCAGGTTCAAAAACTACTCCCAGCAAATTATTTCCGCTTAGTAAGAGCGTTGCCCAGAAAGATTTTACATTGTCGATATAAATTTCTGCACTTACAGATATTTGGCTGCTGGAAAGACTTAAGCCGTACACTCTTATTTGTGCGCTGTGAGGTGCGGATGTGTTAGGATTTATGTAAGGATAAATTATTATTATTTCATCCGCGGGCGTTGCAGCGTGAATCCATTTTTGTCCGTCAAATGTGTGGGTTCCCGACAAACCTTCAAAAATTATCGAAATGATATTTGAATCAACTCCGCTAATAGAAAATGCTTCTCTAAAAATTTTGTTTGAGAATATTTCTTTATTCAAAGAAGCCTTGGGAAGAATTGAAATAGAATCCTCGCTTAAAGAATCGGGAAGCATTTGCAACGCTGCTCCTACCTCGGAATTAGTCATACCATCTATCAATACATTTACTTCAGAGAGAGCAGCCTCAACGTTTTCTTCATTGGATTTCTCAGGGGACGTTGAATCATCGCAAGCGGTGATAACCAGCAATACGAGAGAAAATATAATTGCGATAAAAAAAATTTTATTCTTCATAACAGACCTTTTTTTAGTTCGATTACAATTTACAAAAAAAATAATTAGAAGAAATATTCTGCATCACACTGACCAACATTTTTTTACGTACTATTTTTTTGCAGCCATGAACAAAATAACAATTAGCGATGAATCGCAATAATAAAGATGCGAATCCCCAAGATTTCTATATCTTCAACGTTTACCTAAATAAAATTCATAAACTTCAATATTTTTCAGCTAATCCGAAATAATCTCAGATGAATTCTTGAATATCCTTTCGGAATTGATAATATTAAGTCCACAAATCCTGAAGATATTCCAAATTTCGTAAAATATTGTGCTCAACTCTTGATAATGCTCTAAGCGTTATAATTGTTCTGTAAAATATAAATAAGAATATTTATTTGAGGCTTCACAAATTATTTTCAGAATTTGGAAGCATCAGTGAATCGACAAAAGGGGAAATATGACTTCGAGAACATCTATTAAAGAATTCTTTGATTCAAAAGTATTTGCTGTTGTCGGCGTTTCAAAGACAGGCAAGAAATTTGGCAATATTATTTTGAAAGAACTTCGTAAGAGAGGATTTCAAACATACGGTATTAATAAGAATACTTTCGAAAACGAATTCAATGAATTGTATCCTGACTTTGAAGCATGTCCGGAAAAACCTGAAGCCGCGATTGTCTGCGTAACGCCTGCGCTTTCGGCGTCTGTAGTTGAACTTGCAAACCAATCTGGAATTAAAAACATTTGGTTGCAGCAAGGCGCTGAAAGCAGTGACGCGATTGAATTAGGGAAAAAGTACGGAATGAATATTATTTCTAAAGAATGTGTATTTATGTTTGCCGAACCGGTTGGGTCGATTCATAAATTCCACAGATGGATAAATAAAATATTTAACAAACTTCCTGCATAGTTAATTATGACTTTAGCGGAGAGTATCTGCAATCAGACTGTCGGCATTACTGTCGCGCAACGCTTTTAGCGAATCAAGTTCTCTCTTCAAAGAATTTATTTCGTCCATTTTTTGAAGCCGTGTGTTTTTTAACGAATCCAGTTTCTCCTTTTCTTTTACAACGGCTTTGTTCGTTTCAGAGGGATTACACGAAATAAAAAAAGAAAGAAAAACTATCAATGATATTGGGTATGTGAAATATCTCTTCATCCTTTAGCCAAAAAATTTTACTATTACTTTGCTAATCTAATTATATTCGGAACAGTTAAAAACACAAATAGTGAAATAACCGAGATGAACGAATCAAAACACGATTATGATTACATAGTAATTGGAAGCGGATTCGGCGGATCTGTTTCGGCAATGCGTTTGGCAGAAAAAGGCTATAAGGTTTTAGTTCTCGAAAAAGGCAAGTGGTTTAAAACAGAGGATTTCCCCAAATCTAATTGGAATTTGAGAAAATGGCTGTGGCTGCCGATTCTAAATTTCTACGGTTTTTTTAAGATCACTATAATGAAGCACATAACAATACTTTCCGGAGTTGGAGTTGGCGGCGGTTCTTTGGTTTATGCAAATACGCTTCCGGTGCCGACTACTGAATTTTTTCAATCGGAGAGTTGGAAGCATTTAGCCGATTGGGAAAACGAGCTTCAACCATTTTATCAAACCGCTTCAAAGATGCTTGGCGTTGAAAAAAATCCTCGTTTGGAAACAGGCGATCTGGCGCTGCAGACAATAGCCGGAATAAATAATATTCAAAATGAGTTCAGCGAAACACAGGTGGCGGTGTTCTTTGGCGAACCGGAAAAAACTGTGGCAGACCCCTATTTTAATGGTGAAGGTCCGGAACGTTCCGGCTGCAGATTTTGCGGCGGTTGTATGGTTGGCTGCCGTTACAATGCAAAAAACACGCTTGATAAAAACTATCTTCATTTTGCGCTTAAATACGGCGCAGAAATTAAACCCCAAAGTAAAGTGTGTGATGTTATTCCCATTGGTAAACAAGGCGACAATGGTTATAAAATTAAATGGAAAGATTCATCTAAGTTTTTCAAAAGAACGCATTCAGCAACAGCTAAAGGAGTGATTTTTGCCGGCGGAGTTCTTGGCACTGTAAAAATGATGCTCGAACTCAAAAAATCATCTCTTCCAAACTTGTCGGATAAAGTCGGTGCGGGAGTGCGAACTAATTCTGAGAGTTTAATCGGAATTACAGATTACAATAATCAAAAAGTTTTTTCAGACGGAATAGCAATCGGTTCAATTCTTCATACCGATAAATACAGTCATATTGAGCCTGTGAGATATCCAGCGGGATCAGGATTCTGGAGATTGTTAATGTCTCCAATGGTTCACGCAAAGAATCCATTTTTGCGGTTGATGAAAATAACAGCCGACTTTGTTAAACATCCGGCAATTAATTTGAAAACATATTTTGTCGATGATTGGGCAAAGCGGACGCAAATTCTGCTGTTCATGCAAACAATAGACAGTACGCTGCAATTCAAAAATGGTTTTATTGGAATGAGATCGCGTATGGAAAAAGGGAAAAGTCCAACTGCTTTTATTCCAGAAGCCAAACTGCTTGCCGAGCAATACTCGGAAATTACCGGCTGCAAACCAACTGTTCTGCTTACTGAAACGCTTCTTGGAATTCCCACCACAGCTCACATTCTTGGCGGATCTATTATGGGAGAAGATAAAAGCAGCGGAGTAATTGATAAGGACAACAAAGTCTTTGGTTACGACAATATGTACATCTGCGACGGCTCAATGATTTCAGCTAATGTTGGCGTTAATCCTTCATTGACTATAACAGCATTGAGCGAACGTGCGATGAGTAAGATTGGGGTGAAGGGTTAGAGTATGATTATGATTAGTGAAAGAAATATTTAAGACCATTAGTAAGAAAGAATATATGAAGCCGAAAACTGCTGTATTATTGATTCAGTTGGGAACGCCGGATAGTCCAAAAACGAAGGATGTAAGAAATTATTTATTTGAATTTTTAAATGATGCGCGCGTAATTGACTTGCCTTGGCTTCTAAGGAAACTGCTTGTTAATCTAATAATTGTTCCGTTTAGAGCGCCGAAATCTGCTAAGGTTTATAAAGAACTTTGGACTGAGGAAGATTCACCCTTGCTTCTTTACAGCAAAAGTCTGCAAAACAAATTACAAGTAGAACTTGGCAGCGCTTACAAAGTTGAATTAGCGATGCGCTATAAAAATCCAAGTATGGGTGAAGTATTGGAGCGGATGCGTAAAGAGCATTATAATAAAATTATTCTACTCCCGTTATTTCCGCATTACGCCTCGGCAACAACCGGTTCGGCTTTGGAAAAAGCTCTGAGTATTATCAGCAAATGGTATGTTATTCCGGAATTAAAAATAGTCAGCACTTATTTCGACAATGTAAATTTTATTGATTCGATTGTTGAGCAGGGCAAGCAATTTATTATCACCGACTTTGATCACATATTATTTAGTTATCACGGTCTCCCGAATAGACAAGTTGATAAAGTATATGAAGACGCAAAACCATGTTCCTCTCACAATTGTGAAAACGAAATAGCAGAGGAAAACAGATTTTGTTATAAAGCCCAATGCTATGCGACTTCCAGACTTGTTTCAGAAAAGCTAAATATCAAGAAAGAAAATTACACCGTATGTTTTCAATCGCGGTTGAATAAAGAATGGCTTGAACCCTTTGCCGATAAGACAATTATTGAACTTGCCAAGAATGGCATAAAAAAAATTCTTGTTTTTAGTCCTGCATTTGTTGCAGACTGCCTAGAAACAACAATCGAAATTGGCGTTGAGTATCAAGAGCTGTTTCGTGAACATGGCGGCGAGCAGATTCAACTGGTTCCAAGTTTAAATGATCACCCAAGATGGGTTGAAACTTTAAAAAATCTTGTTATCGACTAAGTCTCATAAAAAGTTAAAAGAAATCCCCAAATTTATTTCGAGATTATTTCTATATTCATCCGCAAATCTAAATTCATTTCCTAAATTTCTGCGATAATAGAATGAAAGAAAAAATAAAAG
>JAHJTX010000194.1 GCA_018829545.1 Bacteroidota bacterium
AATTTTCAGGCAGCTTAATTTTTCTATCGCAGATCAATTCATTCAATTCAAGTAGGAAGTCCATTGATATTTTTCGCTCCTCGGCAAAACACGAATAAGCGTCAAGATGACAAGTATTACCTTCCGGCAGAGCTTTTATTAAAAGAGTATCATTATCGCAATCGCTCTTAATTTCTTTCAGATAAAGGTAATGACCGGATGTTTCCCCTTTTGTCCACAACTTGCATTTAGCGCGGCTAAAAAAAGTAACTTTACCGGATTCAATCGTTTTTTTATACGATTCTTGATTCATAAAGCCAAGCATTAAAACTTGTCCGGTTCGAATATCCGTAATAACCGCAGGCAACAATCCGTTTAGTTTGCTAAAATCCAATTTTTCAATTTCGGGATAATTCATATTCTTACATCCACATTATTTTCTTTTAGATAGTTTTTGAGATCACTTATCTTCATCTCCTTGAAATGAAACAAGCTTGCCGCTAAACATGCATCCACATTGCTCGTTTGAAAAGCGTCTAAAAAATGCCGCAGAGTACCGGCTCCGCCCGAAGCAATGATAGGTACCGAAACCGAAGATTTAACTTTTCTCAAAAATTCCAAATCGTATCCATCTTTTGTTCCATCCTTATCCATGGAAGTAATTAACAACTCCCCTGCGCCGAGTTCGACAGTTTTTAGGCACCATTCGAATGCATCAATCCCAGTATTTTCGCGCCCGCCTTTAATAAAAACTTCTGTTTTAATCCCGGTTGTTTTTACATCTATTGCAGCTACAATTGCCTGACTTCCAAAAGCTTTTGCTGAATCGGAAATCAAATATGGATTATTAACAATTGCAGTGTTTAAAGAAACTTTATCGGCGCCGGCTTTGAGCAACAAATCAATATCTTCTGTATCCGATATGCCGCCTCCTACGGTGAATGGAATTCGAATAACTTTTGCAACTTCTTCAACTAACTGAAGGAGAGCTTTTCTTTTTTCCAGAGTTGCCGTAATATCCAAAAACACAAGCTCATCTGCGCCTTCTTTATAATATCTTCTGGCAAGTTCTACAGCAGAACCGGCTTCGCGTAAATTAATAAAATTTGTTCCTTTAACAACTCGTCCGTCTTTTACATCAAGGCAAGGTATAATTCTTTTACTAGGCAAAATCTTTTAACTCCTCAAGCGCTATTTTATTTTCATAAATAGCTTTCCCAACTATTACTTTTTTGATTCCGATTTTTTCTAAGTTATAAATATCGCTTATTAGAGTTATCCCCCCGCTTCCGATTAAATCAATTCCCGGAATAGTTGCAAGAATATCTTTGTATAAATCAAAAGACGGACCTTTCAACAATCCGTCTTTTTCAATATCAGTGCACAAATAACTCTTAACTCCCAATTTTTTATAAAACTTAATATGCTCTTCGATGGCGATGGAAGATGTTTCCGTCCAACCTTTTATTGCTATTAGTTTATTTCTTACATCAGCAGCAATTATAAATTTATTTGCGCCGTACTTTTTTATAGATTCTTCTAACTCGGCTTTATTATTCACAGAAAATGAGCCTACTATTATTTTATCGACTCCCAGATTAATCAACTCCTCGATATCATCATTCGATCTTACGCCTCCGCCAAACTGAATTGTAATCGGGAATTTTTGTTTGATAATTTTTAACATTTTTTTGATGTTAATCTTTCCATCCCTCGATCCGCCCAAATCTACAATATGGATTCGTTTGAATCCGGCTTCATAAAATTTATCAGCCTGCGCTTCTACGGAATCTGAATAGATTTTACTTTGGCTATAGTCACCTTTTGAAAGTCTAACGACTTTACCGTTTAGAATATCGATTGCGGGTATAACTAGCATTTTTCAATAAAATTATTTAGAATTTGCAGCCCAGCTGTCCCGGATTTTTCTGGGTGGAATTGCACGCCGTAAAAATTGTTTTTTACAACTGCAGCGGAAAATTTTACACCGTGCTGAGCGTCTGCAATTGTGAATTTATTTAATGGGACATAGAAAGAATGTGCAAAATAAAATGATTCGTTATTGGCTATTCCATCAAACAAATCTGAATTCTGAAGAATGTTTATTTTTGTCCAGCCCATGTGAGGAACAGTATTTTTTTTTGAATCAAATTCATTAGTACCGCCGGGCAAAACACCCAAACAGGCAACATCCCCTTCGCTGGAATTTTCGCACAATAGCTGCATGCCCAAACAAATACCGAGCAGCGGCCGCTTAAGAATCCTTAAAAGATTAAATAAATTCAAAATGTGCAAATTTTTCATCGCGGCTGCGGCATGCCCAACCCCTGGTAATATAATCTTATCTGCGCGGCATATCTGATCTTCAGTTTTTACGATTTTGAAATCAGCCTTCAATTCTTCTAAAGCATTTGCCACGGAAGCAGTATTACCTGCGCCATAATTAATAACTGCAATCATAGCGTTCCTTTGGTAGTTGGTAATTTATTTTTTGCTCGTTCATCTAGTCTGCACGCTTCGTTCAGAGATTTTGCAAATGCCTTGAATAACGCTTCAATTTTATGATGATCATTATTGCCTTTTGCTCGCAACAGTAAATTTGCTTTCATTCCGCCGGCAAGCGCCCGAAAAAATTCTTCGGTCAATTCAGTGGGAAATTCTCCAACCTTTTCTCGGTTGAATTTACACTTAAAATTTAGGAATGTACGTCCGCCTAAATCCAAAGCGCACCGCGCATGTGCATCATCCATCGGAAGAAAGAACCCGTAACGTTTAATCCCTTTTTTCTTCCCAAGCGCTTTTAGAATGGCTTCGCCCAACGCAATGCCCGTATCTTCAATGGTGTGGTGTTCATCTACATGCAAATCGCCATCGGTTTCAACAACCAAATCAATGTTTCCATGTCGTGCGATTTGCTCAAGCATATGGTCGAAAAATCCAACGCCTGTACTTACTTTGCAATCGCCGGAGCCATCCAAGAGCACGCTTACGCTGATTTTTGTTTCATTTGTAATGCGAGATATTTTGGCGAATCTTACGGATTTGACTATATAATTAATTCCGTCCTCTAACATTGCGAATGATTTATCGGGTAACGAATCGAGTCCTGAAACCGAAACTCCATTTGCAAAAAGTAATTTAGTAAAGCCTTCACTGCAGGAATCAATAATACTCAATTCGATTCCTTCATTCTTTAAAATTTCCAATAAATTTTGATTAGGCTCGGAATCCGAGAATATTCTAAAATTTTTGGCGTAAAGTTTCCTTAAACATGTTATCAAATTTTTTGAGGAAGAATTCTGTGGTGAAATTAATCTCCCGTCAATAAAAACTTTTTTCATAATATTTCACGAAGTTTTATTAAGAGAAAATCATTTTCCTCTTTTGTACCTATTGTTATGCGCAAACAGTCTTGCAATCCCGGCATATTGGAACGGTTACGAATGATAACATTTTTTGATATGAGATAATTAAAAACTTTTTCAGCGTTTTCAAATTTAACGAGCACAAAGTTAGCATGGCTCGTGCAAATTTTAATAATTCCTGTCAAATTCTGTAATTCTGAAATTAGACGAATACGTTCCGCATTTATCAAAACAACATTTTGTTGCATTGTGCTGTAGTTATCCAGCGCGTCTAGAATAGTTTTGGATGTCAATTTGTTCAAATTATAAGGCGCTTTAATTTTAAATAAATAACTTATAATTTCCGAGTTGGCTATGCAATAACCCGCACGGATACCGGCTAATCCCCAAGCTTTGGAAAAAGTTCTCAGAATAACCAAATTATTTATTTTCCCAACTTCGTCCTTCAAACTGCAGCCATTTGCAAAATCGATGTAAGCTTCATCCACAATGATAATTGAGTTGTATTTAGAGCAAAGCTGCAAAATATCATGAGGGTCAATCAAATTGCCGGTTGGGTTATTTGGATTGCAAAGGAAAATTAATTTCGTATTTTCATTCCAGGCATTTCTAATTGCATTAAAATCAATCTGAAAATTTTCATCCAGCATTACATGCGAAGTTTTTACGTCATTAATGTCACACGCAACCTTGTACATCCCATAAGTTGGTTCAAGAATCATGACCTCATCTTTTTGAGGCGTACAAAATATTCGTATCAGTAAATCAATTATTTCATCTGAACCGACGCCGAAGAATAAATTTTCTGAGGCAACTCCTAAAACTTCGCCCAATCGTGTTCTCACTTCTTTTTGCTTTGGATCCGGATACCGATTCAATTCTAAATCAGATTCTATAACTGCGCCAAATGGGTTTTCATTTGCATCGAGAAGAATCCCTTTTTCAAAAGATTCTCTGGCAGAGGTGTACGGTTTTAGCCTCTTAATATTTTCGCGCACCAAGTTATCGATCATTTTGGAGTCTCACGTGTACTGCGTTTGCGTGCGCATTTAATCCTTCTTCAACGGCAAGGTCAATAATTGACGCAGAAATGTTTTTTAATCCTTCACGACTAATCGATTGAAAAGTAACGCCTTTCATAAATGCTTCTACGGAGACACCGCCATAGACTTTGGCATAACCGTTAGTCGGGAGTGAGTGGTTTGTTCCGGAGACATAATCGCCGGCGCTTTCCGGAGTAAATTCACCAAGGAATACTGATCCGGCATTTTGAATTGAGATTGAATATTGATCGGGATTTCTCACATTGAGAATTAAATGCTCCGGCGCATAATAGTTAGAAAGTTCAATCGCCAGGTCAATTGTATCAACAATAACTGCGGGCGAATTTTTAAGTGACTCGGAAATAAATTCTTTTCTCGGTAAAAGTTTAGCTTGGATATTTATTTCCTCAATAACCGATGTGACAAGTAATTCTGATGTAGAGAAAAGTACAACTTGAGAATCAATTCCGTGCTCCGCTTGTGATAGCAAATCTGATGCAACAAATTTTGGATTGGCAAATTCGTCGGCAATTACTAATACTTCGCTCGGACCCGCGGGCATATCCACAACTGCACCTTCGGGATCGATGCTTATCAAATTTTTTGCAGCGGTAACATATTGATTTCCCGGACCGAAGATTTTATCAACTTTCGGAAAATCCTCATCACCATAAGCTAACAGAGCAATTCCTTGCGCGCCCCCTATTTTATAAAATTCACTTATCCCACACAATTTTGCCGCGTATAAAACAGAAGGAAAAATTCTTCCTCCTTTGCTCGGGGAAATTGCAACTACTCTCTTACAACCCGCTATTCTTGCAGGAATTCCCAACATCAGAACAGTGGAAGGTAAAACCGCAGTGCCGCCGGGAATGTAAATTCCCACATTTTCAATCGCCCTGAATTCTCGGCTGCACTTTACACCTGGTCGAGTTTCAACCGAATAAGATTTTGGAATCTGTTCCAAATGAAATTTTTCGATATTCTCTTTGGCTGCTTGAATTGCTGTTTTTACATTTTGAGGAACTAACTTCTCTGCTTCAGAAAACTCCTTTTCACTTACTCTAACATCAGTTTGATCGAACCCATCATATTGCTTGGCGTATCGCAGAGCAGAATCAATTCCACCAATTTTTATATCTTGTAATATTGGCTGGACAATAGAGTGCATTTCTTCGGTCTTTATTAAAGGACGTTTAAGAGCTTGTCTTATTTCCGATTTACTATTTGTATTTACGTTCAAGATTTTCATAAAATCATATTTTCGATTGGCAATAGAAGAATACCGCTCGCTCCCGCTTCTTTCAAATCATCGCTTATCTTCCAAAATGTATCGGAAGGAATAACGGCATGAACCGCGACTAAATCTTCACTCGCCAGCGATAAAACAGTTGGACTTTTTAACGATGGGATTATCTGTAATACTTTTGCCAACCCGTCCTTTTTTACATTCATCATAATATATTTAGAATATCTGGCATTTAAAGCCGAAGAAATTCTCTTCAACAAATCTGCAAGAATACTCGTTTTATTTTGGTCGGCATCAATTCTTTCCGATGCGATTAATACCGCTTCAGACTTGAAAACAGAGAACGATTTTTTCAGATGATTCATTCGCAATGTATTTCCCGTTGAAACAATATCGCAGATGTAATCCGCAACTCCGAGCGAAGTTGTTATTTCCACCGATCCGCTGATCTCGACAATTTTAGCTTTAATTTTATTTTCAGAAAGGAATTCACTCAATATTTTTGGATATGATGTGGCTATAGTTGAACCTTCTAATTCCGCAAGATCATTCAAATCTTTATTCTCCGGAATGCCTATTAACAATTCACATTTACTGAAACCAAGGTTTTTTATTATTGACACATTTGCGCTCTTTTCAACAACGACATTTTTTCCAATTATTCCGATATCTGCAACGCCATCTTGAACATATTCCGGAATGTCATCATCGCGCAGAAATAAAATATCCAGAGGGAAATTTCTGACTGTAATCATCAGCCTCTCCGAATAACTTTCGATTTCAAGTCCGCAGTTTTTTAGCAATTGCAACGATTTCTCAGTTAATCTGCCTTTCTTTTGTATCGCTAATTTTAGATTCTCCAAAACAAACTCCTTTAAAACAAAAATACCCGGTAAGCCGGGTATAAATTAGAAACTACCAATCTCGGCTCAAGAAAATACTTTTAAATGATGATGACGAACTATAGCAATATCATTTATTTCCACTTTTCCACCAAATTTTTACACAGCAAAATTAATAAAATTTCTTCAATTAAACTCGGATTTGTCTTTGAATGAATGCTTTCGCACATCTATCGTTTTCTTAAGTAATGACAACTAAAAAAAATGGAAATCATTGCTGTGTATATTTAACTCCTATTTTGTTTTAAGAAGTTTACCATATAACAACGCTCACAAACAATTACGTTAATAAGTCACCTTACGCAGAACTTGTAGCACGATCTCGAAATTTATCGGGATCGTAAAAAAACAAGCATTTTGTCGAAGCTTCGCTTCGATCTACAATATAATTTCAAACTTTTGCGTAACGTGACTTAATAATTACATCATCTAATATCCTGAACGTTCACTTGAATCTCATCGGAAACAATACTGTTTGAAGCTCCCTTTTTATCATCGACGGTTAGTTTTACTTTGTAAGTTCCGCTTGTTTTGTATGTGTAGTAAACGTCGCGTCCAAACGATTTATTTCCATCGCCAAAATCCCACGTGAAAAATAATTGGTCATTATCAGGATCGTTGACGCTGCGCGCAGTAAATAAGGCGGCATCATTTGCCTTACCGATAAAAATAGTTCTCCCCTCTCCCAGTTCCACTACCGGAGAGCGATTAACATCAATAAATATTTCTGCTTCGCGCGATGAACATGCAACTCCGGTATTGTCGTCAACTTTAAGCGTAACTTTTTGTTTGCCCGGTGAATTGAAAGCGTATTCAAATTTTTCGGAGTTTGATTTTAGAGAACCGTTTACAAACCAATTGTAATTAAGTTTATCGTCATCAGCATCAAATGTATTCGCCGGGGTTATCGTAATCAGTTCGTTTATTGCAATCACATTTTTAGAAGCAATATTCACAACAGGCGGGTTATTAACTTTAATTTTCTTTACGGCAGAATTTGAATTATTATCAACGTTTGTCCCATCATTTACAACAAGCGTAATTTCGTAAGCGCCTGCTTTTTTGTAAATATGTGTTACAGTCTCCCCTTCTTTCACTGTGCCTTCGCCAAGATCCCATTTATAAGAAACAATCTTTCCATCATTATCTCTCGATTTTGAACCAACAATAGAAATTGTTTCGCCGCCACAAACGATATCCGGAGCGGAGATTTCTGCAAATGGAGTAGAGTTAACTTTTACATTTAACGTATCATAACTTTTGTTATTTGCTAAGTGTGTGTTGTCTTTCACTTCCAAAATTACGATGTATTCGCCGCTTTGAGTGTAAACGTGGCAATCATGAACAGAACTTCCGGTTTCTCCATCGCCAAAATTCCAAATGAATGAAGTTATAGATCCGTCCGTGTCGTACGAGCCGGATCCGTCAAAGCAAACTTTTGAATTTATACCTGTAAAAATATCTTCTCCGGCTTTAGCTATCGGCGCTTGATTAACAAAAATGGGTTTGGAAAATGCAGACACGTTGCACTCAGATTTTGAATCGGTTTTAATGCTAAGTGTGACAATGTATTTTCCGTTCTTTTTATAAATATGAGAAATACTTCCACCCGTTCCCTTTTCACCATCACCAAAATCCCAGTTGTAAGCGATAATATTAAACCCTTTTCCTAAAGAATTTGAAGCATCAAAATGTATTGAACCATTAGCATGAGTTGAATCAACTGACGCGATGAAAGTTTCAGGCGCATCCACAACAGTTACAATTAATTCGTCCGTATCGCTGTTGTCGCATTCTCCAATCTGTTCGCCCGTGATGGTTAAAACTACATTGTAAGTTCCAGGCAGCCGGTAAGCATGAGTCGGCGTTGAGCCTCCGCCCATCGCGCCGTCTCCAAAATCCCATGTAAAGCTGTTTACTAATCCGTCATTATCCGTTGATTTTGAACCGTCAAACAAAATTTCTTTATTCGCGCAGGTTGTAATATCTTCGCCCGCAGCAGCTTTTGGAGATTCATAAACTTTAACAATCCTTGTATCAAGATCAAAATTACACGTCAATCCGGTATTATCTTCAACTCTTAATGAAACAGTGTAACTGCCTCCCTTAGAATAGGACTTAAGCGGATTTATGCCTTCCGCAGAACTTCCATCTCCAAAATTCCACAAGTATTTTAATACGCCGCCATCGGGATCGGAGGATTTACTTGCGTCAAAATTTACAATCTCACCGGCACAAGCAGTAACATCCGCGCCTGCAACTGCGGTTGGCGCTTGATTGATTTTAACTGTGATATATGTTGAATTAGATGAATTAGAAACACCGGTTCCGTCATCAACGGTTAATGTAACCGGATAAGAACCCGGTTTAATAAAATCATGAACTATCTTAGCGCCTTTAATCTTTTCTTTTCCGCTGCCAAGATCCCATGTATAAAGCAAAGGATCGCCATCGGCATCTGTTGATTTTGTGCCGTCAAGAGAAATAACCGTATTGCACGTAAGTATATCATCCCCAATTTTTGCAGAGGGTTGATGATTTATTTTAATTAATAATTTATCCTTTGCAGTTGAATTGGCTGCATTGCTTTGATCATTTACAGTAAGTTCTGCGGTATATATTCCCGGATTTACAAAATTCCGTTCAACAATTTTTTGCCGGTAAATCATTTCCGAATCGCTGAACTTCCACTCGTAACTGAGATCTGCTCCGTCGGGATCGAAAGAAGCAGAAGCGTCTAGTTTAACAACTTGGTTGGGAGAGGCAACAATATCCTTTCCAACTTTTGCCGTTGGACGCGCATTTATTGTTACAATAGTTTCATCGCTTCCAAAAGCAAATTCTTGATTTGTGTTGTCCTTAACAGTTAGTTTAACAGCGTAAACACCTGGAATTGAATAGACGTGATTTACAATTTTTTCATCTGCAGATGAACCATCGCCAAAATCCCAGTAATAAGAAATAATTTCACCGTCTGAGTCAAAAGAATTTGAAGCATCGAACATTATTTTTACATCATTTGCAGAAAGAACGTCCGGTCCTGCATCTGCAAAAGGAGGATTATTTACAGTGACAATCAGTTCATCATTTGCCGTATTATTTTTTGTTTGCGAATCATCCACCACAATCAACGAAACTGTGTAAACACCAGGTCTATTGTAAATGTGATTTGTAGTCATATTAGTAGAAAATGTGCCGTCTCCAAAATTCCATTTATATTCTTTAATCTCACCGTCTACGTCGGTAGATTTTGATGCGTCAAACTTTACTTCGCCAAGAGTGATATGAACATCCTCACCCGCCACAGCTTTTGGTTGTGCATTTACCGTAACTGTTAAATAGGCATAGTTCTCCGAGTTACTTGTTTTGGAATCATCAGCAATTTTTAGTTCAACAGTATACTTACCTGGATTTGTGTATTCATGCTCAACAATAATTCCTCTTCCGTCTGAACCATCGCCGAATTTCCAAAAATATTCTGAGATTTGTCCATCGTAATCTTTTGAGCCCGATGCATCGAATTTATACTTTTCTCCTGAAGCAAGACTAACGTCTTTTCCAGCGACAGCAATTGGTTTTTCGTTGATTAGAATTTCAACTTCGCTAGTGGAGCTGCTATTGGAAACATTTGCATCATCACTTACTGTGAGTAAAGCCTTATATTTACCCGGCGATTTGTAGGAGTGATTTACAACTTTGCCCGACTTCAAAATTCCATCAAAATTCCAGACATAATTTTGGATCTTTCCATCAGCATCTGTACTCAAACCTGCATCAAAGGATAGAACTTCATCAATTGCACCTTTTTTATATTCACCCGCATTGGCAATGGGCGCAGAGTTTATCCATACGTTCAAAGTATCTGTGTCAAAATTGCAATTCGATTTGGAATCGTCCCACAAAGTTAAAACTGCTAAATATTTCCCGGGCCGAGAATATTTATGCTTAATAACTGCTTGGTCAAATTTATTACCGTCTCCCATATCCCAATTGTAAGTTTTAATGCTGCCGTCCAAATCTCTTGAACGCGCTGCATCAAAAGTTATAACCTCATTTGGTGAGGCTGAAGTTCTAGCTGTAGCAATTGCCTGAGGCTTTTCATTCACCTTCACAGAAAATTCCATTACGCTGGAATTATTTACCTCGCCTGAATTATCGGTAACAATTAATTGACCCGTATACATTTTCTTTTCTTTAAAAGTATGTGTAAACGTTGATGCGTTTTCAGATTTGCCATCGCTTAACTGCCAGTGGAAACTTAGTTTGTTATTGTCCGGGTCACTGGTTTCAGATGCATCGAATTTGTATGAAAAACAGTCAGGCAAATTTGAAATATTAATTTTAACGACAGGCCGGTTATTATTTTTCCTCAAGTATGGAGGCAATAAAATGGGCAAAGAATTGTAATATTTATCGGTAATTCTAAAAGTTACATCGTTAGCTGCGCTGCCCACTTGTCCAAAATTTACTGAGGCAAAACGTGAGACTTCCAATTTGTTTACTTGAATTACGTCTGTTTCCCACTTCCCTTCAGCGGAAGATGTTAGTGGAACGTTCGATCTGAAAGCCGATTCAAAATGATATTCAGCGCCGTCCATATCGTAGTTCAAAATGTTGATTGATTCAGTTCCATCGGGAATTAAAAACTTTGCAACACCGAGCGCGGTTATTCCGCTTAAATGAATTGTTGGTGAATAGGAATAAATACTAACATCCTCCTCCGAATTAAGACCCAATGAATCCTTTGTTACTTTTACGTCAAAAATATTGCCATCATCGCCGGATTTTCCTTCAACAATAAATTTGAAAACAGAATAGCCGCCGTCATTAAAACCGAAACGAGGATTTAATTCAGCCAAATTTATCCACGAGTTGTCGTATTCAATTTCATCCTTTATTGCAGCGGAGAAAATGATCAAGCTGTCAACCGGGAAAGACTCTTCAAAAATATTTTTATTCACAATTCCTTTGCCGCCCGCAAGTGTAAACTTTGTTTCGGTATTAAAAACCGCACCCGATTTATGATCTAATTCACCTCCGCAATCTGCATCGAAGAGCCAAAAATATAGCTTCTCAGTTTTATTGAAAGGTATCTTAAAATAAACGGATTGAGAAAAATCGTCGTCGCCTTCTTTAAGTTCAGCGCCCTTACCATAATTAATTAAGTACAGATTATCCTGGGCAAGGATGTTTGCTGTATTTAACGTCAATAAAATTAATAAAGTAATTATATGCTTCATTTTTACTCCGTTCAAATCTCTTATTTTATTATTCACAACCATTATTTAAATAAATATTCTTTTGAGTTATTGTTATAATCTTCCAGTGTTATAGAATTAATTTTTATCTCCGGATTTGCAATCGGCACAAATCCGCAGCCCGAATAAACCATTTTTCCCGTTTGAAGCTGGGCAAAAATTGTATTCTTTTTTGAATCCGCTGAATAAACAACTTTTGCAACTTTTTTAACTTGAGAATCATCCTGGAAATTAATTTCAATACAAATCTCACTGCCTGCGGAAATCTTTTTCTTACTGATTTTGTAATCAATCAGCGCTGGCGGCGAATTATCAAAAATTACTTCCCTCTCTAATTTGGAGATATTACCAGCAACATCTTCTGCTGTAATTATAATATGATTACTGCCCGCATGCAGTTTGATTTCTTTGGAAAATTTGTTTTCAGTTAGTTTAATTTCTTCAGAATTAATGTTTGCGTTTTCAGCGCCCGAAACCTTACCGCGAATAAGAACGGATTGAGAAGATGATACTTTCGGGATTTCCGCATCCAGCACAATAACAGGCGGAGTTCCATCATATTCAATAACAATATTCTCGCCGAATTCATATTTAGCCGGAGAAACCGCCTTGATATTAAAACTTTCTTTCTCGAGTATCTCCAGCATATTAAACGTAAAATACCCCGATGAATCTGCGTACGCCCTATAAACTGTTGAATTAGAAATACTATTCAGAAGAACAGTGGAATACGCTCTGGTTCTTCCCATTAATGAATACAACTTAGAAGATGTTATAAAATGATTTTTTTCTATTTGCAAACACTCATCCGAATATTGAATTTCAAAATCAGGGCTCGATTCATAAACTACGTCCCTAATTATTTGTGTTTCATTACCGGCTTGATCCGTCACTTTTATTAAAATGCTGCTAACTCCATCACTTAACTTAACTGAAGCTGAAAATTTTCCGCTGTCCGAAACTTCTATTTTCTCTTCATTAATGGTTAAGATTACATTTACTTCTGTAATACCGGAAACCAAAATCGTTTCGTCCTTTGTAACCGCAGAACTCCGTGGTTCGGTTATGCTCAAGTAAGGTTGATACTCATCATACTTCATAACGAATAAATTAACTTCGCTGCCTTGTCCGGGCAGACCAAATTTATCAATGCCGGAAACTTTCCAATAATAAGCGCCTGCAGATAATCCAGTTGAACTAATAGCGTTAGTTTTGTTATTCCTTTCCTGTCTAACCAGCTTGGTAAAATCTTTATCCTCTGCAAGTATAAACCAGTATCCTAGCGCATCTTCAACCGTTCCCCACTCGAATTTAATTGCACCCGCAAAAAGGACTTGATTGTTATCCGGAGCAGATAGTTTTGGCTGCGGAAGCAAGTCAATTGGTTGTGAAGGCACACCGCCTTTAGGCACAATTGATCCTTGATTTTGCTTCACGACAACCATTGAATCTTTAGCCTGAATTTCAATTTCGCCATCATAGTTGGCAATTTTTGTGGATTCCTCATTCTTGCTGACCCAGAAAAATTTTGAATTGACTTTGGTGCTGATACCTGCAGTTTCCAAATCAAATTTCTTTTTCGGATTTTTCATCAGTAAGGCGAATGCATCGCCTTTAACTAACGTTACTTGTGTCTCTTTTTTATTTTTCAAGAGATCAACGCGCGATTTTTTAATCACTGCCTGCGAATTCTCATTCAAACGTATCTTACTCTTGTCTGCAAACGAAATTTCTGCGTAAGAATCAGAAAGAGTTCTCGCCATATCTTCTTCTATCAATTTAGAATTAATTTCTGCATCCTTCCATAATCTATCTTTTGGAGTTCTGCTCTCAACATTTCCTTTTTTAAAAGAAACAATCGCCTCAGAAACTGCTTCTCTATTTTTTTTAGCTAGAACTTCTGCTTCTTTGGAAGCTTTTATGGAAGATTCAAAAAACTGTATGCTCCTACTCCACTCACCTTCTTGCCGGGAATTAACTCCTTTATTATAATTATCTAACGATTTAGAAATTAAATCTTTTGCAAAAAGTTTAGCGCCTTGATTAGTTGCCGAAGAAATATTATCCAGAGATTCCCGCATTTTTTGAGCGGTTTGTTTGATTTTACCCGAAGGCAATTTTAGTTTAAGTCCCTTAACTATTTTAGAAGGCGAATCCAAATTATTTTCCTTAAGAACTACTTGCCATAAATCCGGTTCATCAAAATATTTTTGAGCAATGTCTCTGGCGTTTTCGTTCTTTTGCACTAATATTTCTATAACATCTTTCGCTTGAGAATATATAGAATTGCAAACGAAAAAGAGTAACAGAACAATTATTTTTTTTACATAACTAATCATATTTATTTTCTTCATGTAATTATTTCTTTTGAACTTCTGCGTCAATGGGAAAATACAATTTAAATTCAGTGCCAATACCGTGCTCACTTATGCACTCAATTTCAACGTTCATTAGATCAGCGAGTTTTTTTACAATTGATAATCCCAAGCCTGTTGAATTTTCGCCTGCTGTAGGACGCGCTGACAATTTAGCAAATTTTCTGTAAAGATTTTCTCTATCCTTCTCTGTGAAACCTGGACCTTCATCTTTTATTGATATTATAATATTTGCATTATTTGCGCTTATTGAAATAAAAATGTTTTTCCCATTTCCTGAAAATTTTATTGCGTTCGAAATTATGTTGTCAATTATCTGTTCTGTAGCCGAAATATCACAATAAACATTATAAGTATTGTTATCATTCTCAAAGCTTATGAGAATATTTTTCTGTGAAGCATTGCCAGCATTAATCTCCAAAACATTGATGACTATGCTCGCTAAATTAATTTCTTCTAATTCAAAAATTCTTCCGCCGTCTTCTATTTCATTAATATCCAAAAGCCCGCTGATAATATTCAGCATTCTTTCCGAAGTTTGAATAATAATGTTGGAATACTCTCTAATCTCTTCTTCTTTCAAATCGTTTTTATCTAGTATGAATTCTGCGTAACCTTTTACCGTGCCTATTGGGTTTTTTAAGTCATGAGCTGCAATACTCAAGAATTCATTTTTTTCATTATTCAGGTCTAAAACTCTCATGTAAGCGTCTTTCAAATCTTCATTGGATTTGTGAAGTTCTTCCGTCCGCTGTTCAACGCGCTTCTCCAAACTTTTGCTGTAATTATCAAGTTCTAAGTTTTGCTGTGTTATTTTTTCGATATTCGATTTCAATTTCGCACTCATATCGAGCAATGAAGTTTTCAAAAGTCCAATAGAATCTTTCGATCTATAATCAATTTTAACGTCAAAATTTCCGGAAGAAATCTGCTTGGAAGCTGCTGCCATCTGCTTAATCGGTTTTCCTAAATTCCGCGAAAACAATACTCCGCCTAAAACGGCAATTATTAATCCGAATAAAATCCACATGACAACGGTTGATGTTATTTTATAAACCGCTATATAAGCAGATTCTTCCTCAATAATAGAAACAACAACCCAGTCTAAATTTTCCGGATATGCATAACACCCAATGAATTCATCCCCCGTATTATCAGCATACTTCATTACTTTGTTTACGCGTATATCGTGTTTAAGATTATTCGTCGCTTCTTTAATTATTTCCAGATTAGAAACATCCTCTGCATTAGAATTAAAAATTGGATTTCCCGATTTATCGACAATGTAAATTTTCGAAGATTGGCTCGAAGGAGATTTTTCTATTTTTTCAACTAATGAATTTATGTGAAATTTTACTCCGAGATATGCAGTAGGCGCTGCGGGAAGATTCAATGGAAGTATGAGAGACGAAATCCAAATATCGGCATCTTCAAAGTATTTTGGTTTTGAAAGTACTTCCCCTTCATTCTGGAGTTGATTAATCTCTTCTTTCGAAAAAGTGAAAATATTATCATACTGATCGGCGTTGACGTTTAATTTTTTATTCGCTTCAAGAACTGAATTCCAATTATCATTTTTATCTTTTATTAACACTTGGAATGAAATGAAATTTTCGATGATTTCGAGCTGCGCTACAAGCAAATTAACTTTTTCATGCGAACCTAAATTCTGATTCTCTAACACCCGCTGAAGAATTACTAAATTTGAAACAAGGTTACTCTTGTAAAAATTATTTATATCACCGGCGATTCTTTCAGCAGATAAACGAAGCTCACTATTGGTATTACTTGTGAGTTCATCTTGAATAATATCAAGAATGTTGGTTGTAATAATTGCCGATGGAATTACAGCAACAAGGATGACAATAAAATATAATTTCTTTTGCCAGCTAATGGTCATAATCAAAAATAACTATTTTTTATGTTGCACTTTGAATCGGTAGTTTTCGAAAAATAAGATACGAAAATATAATTGCATATTTTAGTTCTACTTTTGATTTTTCGAATCTTTTGTGGTGATAATAGATTATTGATTTTGTAACTTCGGATGTGCTGGATTAAGTAATTTTTACGGGTTGACTAATGATAAGAATAATGATTGCTGATGACCATCCCATTTTTAGGGAAGGAGTTAAAAAATTCCTCGGCAGCGAAATTGATTTTAGCGTGACTGTTGAGGCAGAAAACTCTGCAGAAGCAATCGAAAAGATCATGAATGAGGATTTTGATATTCTTCTACTCGACATAGGTTTGCCGGGAAGAAGCGGAATCGATATTTTGCCCGAAGTAAAACGACTAAAACCAAACTTACCGGTTCTAATTTACAGCATGCACCCCGAAGAAAGATATGCAATCCGGGCGTTGAAAGCAGGCGCATCCGGTTATCTATCCAAAGAAGAAGATGCAGATAAATTAATTGAAGCGCTTAGAACAATTCATTCCGGAAGGAAATATATAACGCCAAGTTTAGCGGAAAAACTTGCTTTTGAAATAGCCGAGCCAACGCATTCCGTGCTGCACGAAACTCTTTCTAACCGGGAGTTTGAAGTAATGCAGAAAATTGCCTTAGGTAAATCAATTAAGGAAATTGCAGATGCGCTTTCACTAAGTGTAAATACAGTTAATACCTACCGAGCAAGAATACTAGAAAAAATGCAGATGAAGAATAACATGGATATTGCTAGATATGCAATAAAAAGCAATCTCATAGATTGAGTAATTCATCTCCGTGAGGCAGCAAAGCAAAAAAAAGATTATCAATCTACAGAATCAGTTGCAGGATGCCTCTGCCCTTAATTAAAGTTTAGGCAACATTGGGCGTTTCGGTTACGGTAATTCTTTCGTGAAAAACAATATTATCCGTATGGAAATAAAGCAATTCGGAAATAATAATCATCTTCTCGCAAATCGTTGCAATTAAGGAACTGTCATTCATTAAAGATGTAGCCATTTCTGTAGTGATAAGTCTCTCTCTAATAAGTCTATCTAAAGTTCCGTTCACTAGAACATCGTGCAAGTTCGCTTTGCGCTTTTGAATTAAAAGCTGTTCATGCTGAAACTCAATATCCTCTGCGCTTTGAGCTTTATAGATTTCGCGAATAACCTTTGCGATCCTCCTCCTTAAAATGTGATACTCATCTCGGATATATGGATTTTCAGAAACCATGAACTTTGTGATATTCGGCTGGAGAATCTTTATTCCTTTTATAATTTCCACGATGTATCTGTTGGCAACCTTAATATGATGAATAAGTTTTATGTTTTCTTCGGAAAGATTGTTTGCCTGTACGCTTGTTGCGAACTCCACGATCTTACTGTAAAGAATTTTAATTTTTCTAAAATAAATTTCGTCGATATCAATTTCCAAATCCTTCACCGAAAAAGGAACAATAGCCTTCAATTTTTCTTCTGAAATAATATCACGTCTGTGAAGATTAATTCCGTGTGAAATAATTTCAAAAGAGTTCTCGAACAAATGACGCGTTTCCTTCAGCAAGGCTGGTATTGCAGAATCTGGATAAGTAATTGCTGCATCAGTTAAATATCTGGGCTGAGAAATATCCGCCTTTTTCTCTTTGTAAACTCTCAAAAGGAGAATTTCTAGCCGATGGATGAATGGAATCATGATGAACACACCAACCAAATTAAATATAGTGTGGAATATTGAGAGTTTGAGAGTGTAATCTGTTTGAGCAATTCCAAACGAATCTGCGAGTATATCCACTATCCATTTAAATTGGTTAATTAATACAATGGCAACGATACCGGTTACAAGGTTAAAAATTAAATGTGCGCCGGCGAGCCTTTTACCAGAAATATTTGAACTCATCGCGCCGACTAACGCTGTTATTGTTGTTCCAATATTTGCTCCGATTGCAAGCGAAAGTGCATCAACATAATTTATTTGCCCGGTAGAAAGCGCAGTTAATATAATAGCAAGCGTTGCGTGCGATGACTGCATTATAACCGTCGCCGCAATTCCGATGAAAGTGTAAATAATTAAGCCCCAAAAGCCGCCGATAGAATACTCCTTCAAATCGATGGAGCCTTGAAACGCTTCGAACCCTTCCTTCATGTAATGAATTCCGAGGAATAAAAATCCAATACCCGCTAAACAGTAGCCCACTCCCTTTAATTTTTTATTGCTCTGAAGAATGAATATTACTCCGAACACAATTAACGGCAAAGCAAAAGAAGAAATTTTAACTTTCAATCCAAAAACTGAAATCAGCCATGCCCCTGTAGTTGTTCCAAGATTAGCGCCGAATATAATTCCAATGCCGGAAGTTAATTCAATTAATCCCGCGCTCATAAAAGAAATAGTGATAACTGAGACAAGCGAACTGGATTGAAGAAGAGATGTGCTTATTATTCCGAATGTTAAACTTTTTGAAAGTGTATCTGTAGTTTTTTTCAGCAAGCGCTGGAGAGGTCCGCCGCTGAAGGCTTTAAATCCGTCTTCGAGGAAAAGCATTCCGAACAATAAAATTGCAACTCCGGCAGCTATTTCTTTTAGGTTTTCGCTATAAAGAAATAGAATTAAAAGAGCTGTGATCGCAACGAAAAGAATAATCTTTTTAATCATAGTCTACTCTAAATAGAATGGATAAATTAATTTCTTCCCAATTCACGAATTAAATTATTGATTACTCTTCAACAAATCAACAATTATTATTAATTCGAGTCGCTATTTTTTACATGAAAAACAATAAGATCGGTATAGAAGTACAACAGCTCAGATATTATTATCATTTTTTCACAAACAATGGCAACTAGAGAACTATCATTCATTAACGAAGTAGCCATTTCTGTCGTAATAAGTTGTTCACGAATTAATTTATCCAAAGAGCCGTTGATTAACACATCATGAAGATTTGCTTTCCTCTTTTGCTCAATTAATTTCTCATGTTGAAAATTCAAATCTTGGGCAGATTGAATCCGATAGATTTCCCGAATAACTTTGGCAATTCTCCTGCGAAGAATATTATATTCTTTTTGAATGCTTGTATTTTCGGAATTCATAAATTTTGTAAAATTCGGCTGCAATATTTTTATTGTTTTTACAATTTCCACTATGTTTCTGTTTGCGACTTTAATCTGGTGAATCATCCTCGTATCGTTTTCCGATAAATTATTCGACTGGATATTCGTAGCGTACTCAATAATATTACTGTACAAAACTTTAATTTTGCGATAATAGATGTCATCGATATTCAATTCCATGTCAGCGTTAGACCTAACAATAACTTCTTTCAACTTCACTTCCGAAACAATATCCGTTCTGTGCAGGTTAATTCCGTGAGAAATTATTTCAAACGAATTTTCAAAAAGATGCCGCGTTTCTTTTAAAAGCGCTTGTATAGCAGATTCTGGATAATGAATTTCTGAATCGGTTAGGAATTTGGGTTTTGAGATGTCTAGTTGCTTGTCCTTAATTAGCCGCATTAATCCTTTAACCATAACACCGATAAATGGCAGCATTAATATAATTCCGACTGCATTAAACAGAGTATGAAATAGCGAAAGTTTTAACGTATAATCATCATTCGCAATTCGCATGAATCCGGCAATAGCATCAACTGCCCACTTAAATTGACCGACAAAAATTATAGCAATTAATGCGGTCAAAAAGTTAAAAATAAAATGCGCTCCGGCAAGTCTCTTACCTGCTGCATTGGAACTTGTTGCGGCGAGCATTGCAGTTATGGTAGAGCCGATATTTGCTCCAATCGCAATGGAAAGCGAATCAATATAATGGATTTGACCCGTAGAAAGCGCGGTTAAAATAATTGCAAGTGTTGCATGGGATGATTGCATAATTACAGTCGCAATCATGCCGATACCCGCATAAATAAATATTCCCCAAATCCCGCCAACCGAGTAGTCTTTAAGGTCGATATTGCCCTGAAATGCTTCAAATCCTTCTTTCATGTAATGAATTCCAAGAAAAAGAAATCCAATACCTGTAATTACAAATCCAGTTCCTTTCATCTTTCTATTTTTTTGAAGCATGAGAATTACTCCAAAAACTACCATAGGCAATGCAAAAGAAGCAATGTCAACCTTGAGTCCGAATATTGAAATTAACCACGCGCCCGTTGTTGTTCCAAGATTTGAGCCAAAAATAATTCCAATGCCGGAAGTTAATTCAATTAAACCTGCGCTGATGAATGAAATAGTTATAACAGATATTAAGCCGCTGGATTGCAGCAGAGTTGTGCTAACGACTCCAAAAGTGATACTTCTTGGAATTGTACTTGTAGTTTTTTGCAAAAATTTTGAAAGAGCGCCGCCGCTAAAAGTTTTGAAACCATCCTCAAGCAGAAGCATTCCGAATAATACAAACGCAATACCCGCCCCAATTTCCTTGTAATTCTCATAGGTTAAAAAGAGAATAAGGAGCATTGCCAAAACAACAAAAAGCATTATTCTTTTGAACATGATATCCTATGAATTATGCTGGGAAATAATTCTTACATTCAAAAATAAAATGAATATTAACTTGCAATTATTTTCTGCCTCTACCTTTTTTAACCGGAGCTTTCTCTGCAAGTTCTATGCATTCTTGTAATGTTATCTTATCAAAATCACAATTCTTTGGAAGTTTAACGTTCTTCTTGCCTGCTTTTAAATAGGGACCCCACCTGCCGTTAAGAATTTGATAGTCGGGATTTTCTTCGAAGATTTTTATGGTTTTCTCGGCGTCTTTTACGCGCTTTTCTTCGATAACTATAATTGCTTCATCAAGTGTAACGGTGTATGGATCATAATCTTTGCCGAGAGAATAAAATTTACTTTGACGCCTAATGTATGGTCCGAATCTGCCGATAGCGGCAACGACTTCAGCATCCTCAAATTCTCCGAGCGTTCTTGGAAGTTTGAATAGATCCAACGCTTCTTCCAGAGTTATATATTCCAGTTTTTGAGTTTTTCTTAAACCGGCATATTGCGGTTTATCTTCAGGATTGGATGTATTGGTAAGTTGAGCCACCGGTCCAAAGCGCGCCATTCTTACAGATACTTGTTTTCCGGATTTTTCTTCTATTCCTAAAATTCTTTCTCCGGAAACTCTTTCGCTGTTTTCAATTGTGTGCTCAACTTTTTCATGAAACGGATGGTAAAATTCACCCAGCATTTTAGTCCAGTTCAATCTTCCTTCTGCAATATCATCAAGTTCTTTTTCAACTCCCGCAGTAAATTGATAATCCAATATATTAGGGAAATTCTCCAGCAGAAAATCATTAACAAGCATAGCGATATCTTCGGGAACCAATTTATTTTTATCGGCGCCGGTTCTTTCTGTTAAAACATTTGATACAATTTTTCCACTCTCGGAAAGAGTTAGTTGCGTGTAATTTCTCTCGAATCCTTCGCGTTCGTCTTTGTGAACGTAACCGCGTTTTTGAATCGTGCTTATTGTGGGAGCGTAAGTTGACGGTCTTCCAATTCCAAGTTCTTCAAGTTTCTTTACGAGACTGGCTTCTGTATATCTTGCCGGCGGTCTCGAATATCGTTCAGTAGCAGTAATTTTTTCAAATGTTAAATTCTGTCCTTCGTGAAGCGGCGGAAGTATTACATCAACGCCATTATCACGGCTCTCATCATCGGATGATTCGAGATAAACTTTCAAAAATCCATCGAACTTAATTACTTCGCCTTTGGCAACAAATTGTTCTGTGGAATTAGAGATGCTGATTTTAGCTGTAGTTCGCTCCAACTTAGCATCGCTCATTTGAGAAGCAATTGCACGCTTCCAAATTAATTCGTATAAAACTTTTTCGTCACGTCCCCCATCAACGCTGGCATTTTCAAAATATGATGGGCGTATTGCCTCGTGCGCTTCCTGGGCAGATGCTGACTTGGTTTTATACTGCCTTGTGTGCAGATATTCTTTCCCAAAATTTTCTTGAATTATATCTGACGAATTCTGAAGAGCCTGCTCTGAAAGATTTACGGAATCGGTTCTCATATACGTAATTTTTCCGGCTTCATAAAGTTTTTGAGCAACCAGCATTGTTCTAACTAGAGAAAAACCAAGTTTACGCGATGCTTCCTGCTGTAGGGTGGAAGTTGTAAAAGGCGCCGAAGGAGATTTGGATGCGAGTTTCTTTTCTAAATTAGTAATAGTGAAATTTGCATCACCACACTTTTTAAGAAAATCTTCTGCTTCTTTTTTTGTTTTAAATTTTTTAGAAAGCTCGGCTTTAAGTTTAGATTCTTTCCCGTTTTCATCAGAGACGATAAACTCCCCAACAACTCGATATTGAGATTCTGCAGTGAAAGCATCAATATCTCTTTCCCTTTCCACTACCAACCGAACAGCCACTGATTGAACTCTTCCCGCCGATAAGGATGGTTTAATTTTTCTCCAGAGAATCGGAGATAATTCAAAACCAACAAGTCTATCTAAAATTCTTCTTGCCTGCTGCGCTTCAACAAGATTTTGATCGATTGTGCGGGCATTTGTAATTGCCTCTGTAATTGCTCTTTTAGTTATCTCGTGGAATACAATTCTTTTCGTTAAATCACTCTCAAGACCCAATACTTCTTTAAGATGCCAGGAAATCGCTTCCCCTTCCCGGTCCTCGTCAGTTGCCAGCCAAACAACTTCGGATTCCTTAACAAGTTTTTTAAGTTCTTTTACAACATGCTTTTTTTCTTCAGGAACAATATAATTCGGTTGAAAATTATTCTTTATATCAATGCCAAAGTTCTTTTTTTCTAAATCCCGGATGTGTCCGTAACTTGACGCGACTTTAAAATCCTTTCCTAGGAATCCTTCAATCGTCTTTGCTTTTGCGGGTGATTCTACTATAACAAGATTTTTTATCATTCTATTATTACCACTGTTTCTTTTTTAATGAGGCACAAATAAAAGTAAAAATGAACTAATTACAAAATTTATTTTCTATATCCTGACAATTCTCAACGCATTTTTTTTGATTAAGGAAACAAATAGCCTTAATGCTAACGCTAAATTGAAAGAACATTTTGAACATAATTTCATAGTTTTGGGTATTAAAAATTATGAGGAAAATATGAACAAAGCTACTCTTGGGAAAAGCATTTTCGACACCGCTCATGTAACCGGCGAATTTTTACTGCGCTCCGGACAAATATCGAATGAATATTTTGATAAGTATAAATTGGAATCCGATCCTAAACTTTTAAAGGAAATAGCTGCACATATTTCACAAATTATTCCTGAAGGTTCCGAAATTCTAGGCGGATTAGAAATGGGCGGAATACCCATAGCCTCTGCAATTTCTTTGGAAACCGGAATGCCATCGATATTTGTTCGAAAAAAAGCAAAGGAATACGGAACGCGCAAACTTGCAGAAGGAATAGATTTTTCCGGGAAAAAAGTTTGCGTTGTGGAAGACGTAGTTACAACAGGCGGACAAATAATTGAAAGCGTAAATAAATTGAGGGAACTCGGTGCAATTGTCAGCGATGTTGTTTGTATAATCGTGCGCGACCCCAAAGCGTTCGGTAATTTGAATGATGCCGGATTGAATTTAATTCCCCTATTCACAATGGAAGAATTAAAGAAGCTGGCTGAATAAAAATCATTTTACAATTTTCTGAGGAAGTGCAAGTTGAAAAGAATACTATTTTTTGTTCTGTTCATTCAATTGGTAAATAATTTTTCGGCTCAAGTTTTTTCTGCTTATGGAATTAAAATCGGGGCAGGCGTTTCAACGCAAATTTGGAATTATGAAGCTCCGATTAAACTAACTTGGGGTTCAAAAGAAGGAACCTCTTTTAAGATATTTGGAGAAATTGGCTTTTTCGAGCCGCTAACGGCGGAGCTAGAATTAGGTTTTCTGCGAAAAGGAATTTATGAGAAAATTCCTATTACTACTGCCGAGTCTCCAGATGGTACAAGACAGTAGATGATAACTGACATTACATTCGATTACATCTCTCTATCAACACTAGCCAAATACAGTATCCAATTCGGTATTTTAAAATTATATATAATGGCAGGTCCGCAGGTTAAT
>JAHJTX010000195.1 GCA_018829545.1 Bacteroidota bacterium
GGGGTTAAGTTCACGAAAGAGTATTTCAAGAAACGTTACAACTTAGCAGCTTAGCAGAAGAGGATTTTGAAATTAGCAGTCAGCAATCAGTAGGCAGTAAACAGTAAGCAGTAGGCAGAAGACGGAAGACAGAAAGCAGTAAACAACAGGCAGTAGGGTGAAGGAAGATTTCAGTATTGGGAAGAATTGAATACCTTAATAAATTATATTGATTTTTAACATTGCAATTCTTAATTTGAGTTTGGGTAAATAAAATTGAGCGGTGATAGTGAATTCTTTTTTTTTGAGCATTCCTAAAACTGAAAACGGTTATAGTATTACTTTGCATAGATGTTTATCAAGAAAGAAATCTTGTTCTGTTAGACAGAAATTTGATCGGGTTTACAATCCGTATGGAGTGAAGCAGATTGAAATAAATTATTATAAATCAATATTTTAGAGGAATTCAACTAATTTGTCAGTGATTCTTAGACAGATGAAATTTCTGGGTTACGTACTGATAAGTTAAGAGAATACTTCTGGTTAACTTATAGTTATGTGCTAAAATTATTGTTGTAATCTTCATAGTATGTTTTTACATTTAATGAGTAAAAAATAAGACGGAGAAATATAAATTATGCAATCACAGCCATTAAGTAATGTCCAAGAGGAATTACTGAAACTTTATTCCCAAAATCTCTCCCCAGAGGAATTGAAGGAACTAAAAACAGTGTTGGGTAAGTATTTTGCTCACAAAGCAACCAAAGAAGCTGACAGAATATGGGATAATAAAAAATATTCAAATGAAACTATGGATGCTTGGTTAAATGAAGGATAGGCTTAAAGTCGTTCTCGGCACAAATGTTTTGCTCGTGTCAATATCATCAAAATCAAAATATCATTGGATATATGATAAATTAGTTGCTGATGAATACGACTTATTTATTACGAATGAAATATTGATGGAATATGAAGAAATCATTTCTCAAAAATATAATCCTTCTGTTGCCCGCGATGTAATCAAATCACTTCTAATTTTGCCAAACGTTTATAAAGTATCTATATATTTTAATTGGAATCTTATTGAAGAGGATACAGATGATAATAAATTTGTAGATTGTGCAATAAACTCAAATTCTCACTTATTAGTTACAAACGATAAACATTTTCAAGTATTAAAAAATATAGATTTCCCTAAAATCAAAGTAAATAGCATTAAAGATTTTGCAACACAACTTGGAATAAACTTGTAGTTATAAAATTGCACATAACCAGCCAATCAAGCGGACGCCGTTTTCGCATTTGGCTCTTGTGTAATTATTGGCTTTGTAGTTCCGTGTAATGTTGCTTGTATAGGGTAGTTCTGTTAAAAATATTTTTTAATAATTATCCACCTACGCTTAAAAGCAAGCTTCGGTGGACAGGTTGGCAGTAGTTTTTCATTTCGTAATTGCTGTTCAAAGCGAACGGGTGAAAAGCTACGCCGTTAGGTGGAGAAATATTTAGGCACAATAGTTATTTCGTAGAACTGAATGACATTAAAACAAAACCGCCCGCAATTACTCACGGACGGCTTTTTTACTTTATTTATCATTAAGCTAAGGTTTTATAGCTTTGCAGGGTTTTCATGTAGTTTGCTCTTTCGAAAGCGGCGGGTTCATTAACAGATTTCTGGCTCATACTTCCCTGCATCATTTTAATTGAGCTGTATTCTTTTTCTTCCATCCATTTTTTCAAATTATCCAGAACTTCGGTAATTCGTAACGTTCCATTCATAAGCAGTTCAGAACACATCATAGCAACGCTTCCGCCTGCCATCATAACTTTTAGAACATCTTGATAATTTTGCACGCCTGATGTTACTGCAAGGCTGGCTTTAATTTGACCGTAGAGAATTGCCGTCCATCTTAACGGAAGTCTCATTTCCCAATTTGTGCTTAAAACCAAATTAGGAATAACTTCCAGTTTATCGAGATCAAAATCCGGTTGATAAAACCTATTGAACATTACTAAAGCATCAGCTCCGGCTGCATCAAGTTTGTGAGCCATATTTGCCATTGAAGTAAAAAACGGACTCAATTTAATAGCGACTGGAATCGAAACATTTGCCTTAACTGCTTTCAGCGTTTCAATGTACATTTTTTCAATTTCTTCCGATTTTAAATTTGTATTGGTGGGTATGTAATAAACATTTAACTCCAACGCATCTGCGCCGGCTTCTTGAATATTTTTTGCATAATTAACCCATCCGCCGGTACTTACTCCATTCAAACTTCCGATGATCGGAATCTTCACTGCTTTTTTCATATCGGCAATTAAATCGAGATATTCATACGGTCCAACGTTAAATGCATTCGGTTCCGGGAAATAGGTTGTAGCTTCTGCGTAGCTTTCCGTTCCGTATGATAAGTAATGATCCAATTCACCGGATTCATGAGTTATCTGTTCTTCGAATAAAGAATGAACTACAATAGCGGCGGCTCCGGCATCTTCCAAAGCGCGTACATTATCCAAAGAGTGAGATAACGGAGAAGCTGAAGGGACAACAGGATTCTTGAGCGTTAAACCCATATATGTTGTTGATAAATCCATCATAACTCCAAAATTTATTTAATAATTATTTTTTCCTACAAGACTTTGTGCCGAAAGCAATGCCCCAAAGGCACCAAGACACAAATAAAATATTTTAAAAACTTCGAGACTTAGTGCCTTGGTGGCGAACATCATACCACGAAGGCACAAGACATAAGCCGTCTAAACCATTGTAAAGACGGCTTCAGTCAATTTATTTTTCTTTTCCGTTAGAAGAATACTCAAGATTCGCAAGCTGTTCGTAGAATTTCCATTTTCTCAGCACTTCTACTTGAGCTTTGTCCATTAAGATTTTTGCTTCTTCCGGATTTGATTTAGTCAACATTTTATATCGTGTCTCCGTATAAGCATAATCCCTGAATTTAATCTTCGGAGGTTTGGAATCAAGTTTAAGAGGATTTTTTCCCTCTTTAGTATTATCAGGATTATATCTGAATAATGGCCAGTAACCGCTGTCTACCGCTCCTTTTTGACTTTCCATTCCTTTTGCCATGTTTATACCATGCGCAATACAATGGCTGTATGCAATAATCAAAGAAGGACCTTCATACGCCTCGGCTTCAAGTAAAGCTCTTAGAGTTTGAGTATCGTTCGATCCCATTGCAATTTGAGCAACGTAAACGCTTCCGTAATTCATTGCCATCATAGCAAGGTCTTTTTTGGGAGTTGGCTTTCCGCCGGCTGCAAATTTGGCAACTGCAGCTAATCCGGTAGCTTTTGAGCACTGCCCGCCGGTATTGGAGTAAACTTCCGTATCGAGCACAAGTATGTTCACATTTTTACCGGAAGCAATTACGTGATCTAATCCGCCGTAGCCAATGTCGTAAGCCCATCCGTCTCCGCCGATAATCCATACTGATTTTTTAACGAGATAATCAGCAAGCGGAAGTAAGTTTTTGGCTTCGTCTTCTTTCAGGTTAGCAAGCTGTTTTTTTAGTTCATCAACGCGTTGTCTTTGCTCGTAAATATCAGCTTCGTTAGCTTGCTCAGCAGTAAGTATTGCATTCACAAGCTCTGCATTGATTTTTCCATTCAGTCTTGCGAGGAGTTCTTTTGCATATTCTAAATGTTTGTCGATAGCCAATCTCATTCCGAAACCGAATTCAGCATTATCTTCGAAGAGCGAGTTAGACCATGCCGGACCGCGTCCATTTTGATCAACAGACCAAGGTGTTGTTGGAAGGTTACCGCCATAGATTGACGAACATCCAGTAGCGTTGGCAACAACTGTTCTATCGCCGAATAACTGCGAAACCAATTTAACGTAAGGTGTTTCGCCGCAACCTGAGCAGGCGCCCGAGAACTCAAACAACGGCTGCAACAACTGGCTGCCTTTAATGGTGTTCATTTTCACATCTTTTCTATCGAATTCCGGAATGGTTAAGAAGTAATCCCAGTTTTCTCTTTCCTGCTCTCTAATAGGAAGCTGCGAAACCATGTAGATTGCTTTGAGTCTGGTTTCCTGCTTATTTTTAGCCGGACAAACTTCAACGCAGAGTTCGCATCCAGTGCAATCTTCAACCGCCACTTGGATGGTATACGCTAAACCGTCATATTCTTTTCCAATTGCATTCGTATGTTTGAAAGCTGCAGGAGCATTTTCGGTTAATTTTTTATCGTAAGCTTTTATTCTGATGGTTCCATGAGGGCAGACCATTGCACATTTTCCGCATTGAATGCACACGTCCACATCCCATGCAGGAACTTCAAGAGCGATATTTCTTTTTTCCCATTGTGTGGTTGCGGTTGGGAATGTTCCATCAATCGGCATTTGACTTACACGCACATCATCGCCTTTACCAGCCATGATAGTTCCCAATACGTTTTTAACATAATCCGGTGCTTTATCGGAAACAATTGGAGGCAGTTCGATTGTGCTGGTTGATTTTTCCGGAACATCAATCTTGAAAAGATTTTCGATTGTTTGATCAACTGCTTTGAAGTTTTGTTTTACAATTTCTTCGCCCTTCATGCCGTATGTTTTTTTAATCGCTTTTTTGATTTGCTCAATAGCTTCGTCTTTTGGCAGCACGCCGGAAATAGCAAAGAAGCATGTTTGCATAATTGTATTTATTCTGCCGCCCATTCCGGTTTCATGTGCAACTGTATAAGCATCGATCACATAGAAATTTAATTCTTTCTGAATAATATCATCCTGAACCTTGTTCGGCAGATGGTCCCATGTTTCATCTTTTGAATAAGGACTGTTTAATAGAAATGTTCCGCCTTTAGCAACATTTTCAAGAACGTTGAATTTCTCTAAGAGATTAAATTGATGACAGCCGATAAATTTTGCGCTCTGAATTAGGTAGGTGGATTTAATCGGTTTCTTTCCGAAACGTAAATGTGATACGGTAGTTGAACCGGATTTTTTTGAATCGTATACAAAATAACCCTGCGCATAATTATCAGTTTCTTCGCCAATAATTTTAATAGAGTTTTTATTTGCACCAACTGTTCCATCCGCGCCCAAGCCGTAAAACATAGCGCGCACTACGTCGTCGCCTTCAATAATAAAATTAGGATCGAATTCTAAGCTTGTATTTGTAACATCGTCATGAATACCAACGGTGAAATGATTCTTTGGTTTTTCAGCTTTCAGATTATCGTAAACAGATTTAATCATGGAAGGAGTAAATTCTTTTGAAGATAGCCCGTATCTTCCGCCAATAATTTTAGGAAATTTTGCAAACGGCGGATTATCTGAAGTCATTGCTTCTGCAACTGAGGTTACCACGTCAAGATACAATGGTTCACCGCCTGCGCCTGGTTCTTTTGTTCTGTCTAGAACCGCAATTCTTTCAACTGTTTTTGGAAGCGCTGCAAGTAGATGTTCATTGGACCAAGGACGATACAAACGTACTTTGAGCAAACCAATTTTTTCTTCATTTCTTTCGCTTAAATACTGAACGGTTTCTTCAGCCGCTTCTGCGCCGGATCCCATAATTATCACAACTCTTTTCGCATCCGGAGCGCCGTAGTAATCAAATAGATTGTATTGTCTCCCGGTTAATTTTGCAAATTTATCCATAGTATCTTGAACGATTCCCGGACAAACATCATAAAATTTATTTACCGTTTCGCGACCCTGGAAATATACGTCTGGATTTTGAGCGGTTCCTCTAAGCACCGGATGATCCGGACTAAGCGCTCTTTCTCTGTGAGCATTAACCAAATCATCATCAATTAATGATTTAATTTCTTCTTTTGTTAACTGATAAATTTTGTTCACTTCATGAGATGAACGGAATCCATCAAAAAAGTGAATGAACGGAATTCGGGTCTGCAATGTTGCAGAGTGTGCAATAGCTGCAAAATCCATAATCTCTTGAACAGAACCTGAAGCTAATAAGCCCCAGCCGGTTTGTCTTGTGGACATAACGTCACTATGATCTCCGAAAATTGAAAGAGCCTGCGCTGCTATTGATCTTGCAGATACATGAAATACCGTTGGTGTTAATTCACCGGCAATCTTAAACATATTTGGGATCATCAGCAATAAACCTTGCGATGCGGTAAAAGTTGTGGTTAATGAACCGCTTTGAAGCGCACCGTGAACAGCGCCGGCGGCTCCGCCCTCGCTTTGCATTTCTACAACTTTTGGCACAGTTCCCCAAATATTTTTTTCTCCTGTGGCTGCCCATGCATCCGATAATTCACCCATACCGGATGAAGGAGTAATCGGATAAATTGCAATTATTTCGCTGGCATTGTATGCAACATAAGCTGCCGCCTCAGTGCCATCAATAGTTATCATTTGTTTTTCCATTTATATAACCTCGGATTTAATAATAGAATTTCAGTCCAAAAAACACTTCTCTCATACAAATATTAAGCCATGTAAAATTAATTTTTTATGTAAAATTTAGAGTTTTTCAAAGCTTTTTTGCAGAAATATTCAGTTGTATCTAATAAATTAGAATTACGTTTACCGTAGTCTTAATTTTAAGAAATTTGACCCGGTTGATTGAATTTGACCGCAAAAGATAAATATAAATAATGAGATTATAAAGATGCTTTTGTCGTATAAAAGCGAAATTATAAAATATGGTTATCACCTACATCCAAGATTCTAACTCAAAATTAATTGCTCCAACAAAATATTTTCCTTGAGTTTGAGGCAGTTTACTCATATATTTGCCCTACTATAATTAACAATAAATATATTTTAGTAGGGTTATTGTGTACATAACCAGAATATTAGAAGGGCAAATCCGCAAATATTTGGATTCTCAAGAAATCTTTGCTGTAGTTGGTCCAAGACAGTCGGGAAAGACCACTATGCTGAAGCGTATCTTATCAGAATTAGATGGAGTGAATTACATAACCCTTGATGATATTACCGCCCTTTCTTTATTTAAAAATGATATCAAATCATTCGTTGAATTGTACATAAAAAATTTTAATTATGTTTTTATTGATGAGATCCAAAATGCTGCGAATAGCGGACAACAATTAAAATTTATTTATGATACAGAAAAGACAAAATTAATAATCTCTGGTTCATCCTCTGCGGAGATTTCGATTCAGAGCTTAAAATATCTTGTCGGAAGAATTTTCATTTTTAAATTATATCCATTCTCGTTTAGTGAATTCTTGAGTGCAAAAAACCCAAAGCTTCATAACGTATACAATTCCAAATCATTTGGGGATGAAATCAATATCGAAATTCAAAAATACATTGATGAATTTATAACTTTTGGCGGATACCCACGCGTTGTTCTTTCAGAAAGTATTGAAGAAAAAAAGCTAGTCTTAAAAAATATTTATAGCACTCTCTTATTGAGGGAAGTAAAGGATTTAATCGGGGTTTCTGGCAGTGATAATTTAATTTCGCTGATAAAAGCTCTATCGCTGCAAATTGGAAACTTAATTAACTTCAGAGAGTTATCTGACCTTTCTGGTTTTAATCACCAAGCATTAAAAAAGAATATCAACATCCTCGAAGAATTGTTTATCTGCAAACGCTGTTATGCTTTCCACAAAAATCCCCGAACAGAAATTGTAAAGACGCCAAAGATTTATTTTATCGATTATGGATTAAGGAATATTATTATTGATAATTTTAGTTCACATAGGAGTGACAAAGGAGCATTATACGAAAATTTGATTTATACCGAATTTTTAAAACGTGATAAAGAATTAAAATATTGGCGGACAAAATCTGGGGCTGAAGTTGATTTTATTCTAGACAATGAGCCTATTGAAGTTAAAACCATGCCTAAGACAAGTCGGTCTTTCTATAGCTTCATTAATAAGTATGACCCAAAAAATGGTTACATAATTTCGACAAAGGAGGGCGAAGATATAGTAACAGATCAATACCGGATAAAATTTATGCCATATTCTAAATTTATCTAATCCAAATTAATAGAAATACTTTTAATCTTTTTCTTGAATCCGATTTAGCGTATCCCTCAATACGCCCAACGATCGTTGACTCAATAGATCAATTTTCACCAATCCCATATCTTCGATAGGATACATATCCGGCTGTGTGATAATCAGCCCAAGTCCTTTGTTTTTTGCGAATTCAAGAGCGACATAATTTGTTATTGGTTCCGGTGTAACAATTATTCCGCTGGGATGAATGCTCAAGTGGCGCGGGAAATTTGCCAGTCTTGAGGCAACTGATATAATACTCGTCCACGGTTCATCCTCAAAAGCAATTTCCTTTGCCTCAGGGAATTTCTCACTCAAAGAAGTAAGATTCCTTGCGCTTGTCCACGGAATAAATCTGCTGTATTTGGAAATCTCTTCGTTGGAAATTCCAAACGCTTTTGCAGTTTCTCTGAATGCTGATCTTGCTCGAAAAGTCACGGTTGTGGATATCATTGCCACTTTGTCGTATCCGTATTTATCAAAAACGTAGCGTACAATCTCATCCCTTTCCTTCCACGAAAAATCCAAGTCCACATCAGGCGGAGAAGTTCTTGCCTTGTTCAAAAACCTTTCGAAATATAAATTCTGATCAATTGGGTCGACCTGTGTCAGCCCTAAACAGTATGCCACAATACTGTTTGCTGCGGAGCCTCTGCCAATTGAAATAATCTCTCTCCTTCTTGCTTCCCGAACAATATCCCAAACGATTAAAAAATAATCGCACGATCCGAGTTCTTGAATAGTATCCAGTTCTAAATGAAGCCGTTTAATAACATTATCTGTGATTGGATAATAGCGCTCTTCGAGACCTTTAAAACATATTTTCAAAAGATATGAATACGAAGATTCGCCTTCCGGTAATGAGAATTTTGGAAACTTTGGGATGCCGAATTTGAAATCAACGTTGCAGTCCTCAGCAATTATATCTGTATTCTTTAGCGCCTGCGGAAGTGATTTCCATATTTTTTTAATCTCGTCAGGCTTCATGTAAATAAATTCTTTGTCAACAAGTTTTGACTCATCGAGATTACTGAGCGTTGAGTTCTCCCGAATTGAGGTAAGGACTTGATGCAAAATAAAATCATCTTCACTTTTCATAAATACCGGATGAGAAGCACAATATTTCAATCCTTTTGAACCCGCAAAATTGAACAATTCACGCGTCTGCCTTTTCATTTTCTTAGAGCTGATCAATTCAACAAATAGATGTTTCCTTACTTTATCATCAATGTGAATAGTTGTAAGAAATTTTAACGAAGATGTTATGAAATATAAATCGGAAAAGTCCTCATTCATAATCGAGTTAAGGCTGAATTCATCCTGAAGTTTTCTCTTTGTAATAATCTTGCATAATCTTGAATACCCGTGATTATTTCTAGCGAGAATAATTGTGTGAATTTCCGGATCGTTTGGATCGTCAATAAAAGCGCCGAGAATTGGTTTTATGTTTTTCTCAAGAGCGTACTTTGCAAATTGAATAAGACCATACATTCCATTGGTATCGGTGAGAACGACGTATTTTGATTTATTTTCCACGGCAAGATCAACCAATTCCTGAATAGAAATTGTTCCGGTTAATAAAGAATAATTAGAATGTGCGTTTAGCGTTTGCATGTCATCCAGCCGACAGTTTTGAAAATACTCTAAATCCTTTTTTTAGTTAGTTCATCTTACCATCAAAAAGATTTACAAGTAACTAATTTTACAAATAAAAATATTCTTTATTGAGGAAAAAATGGCAAAATTATTTTTTATAGATGAACGTCCGCACAACGGATTAACTTTTCAAAAGTATTTTGAGGATTCAGAAGATTATGTCGCATCGACTAATCCGGAAACTTTAGATGATGAAAGCAGTAAACTATATGAATTTTCGAAATTGAATTTGCAGCGAACAAAAAGAATCATAAAAACATATAATGTGTCAGACGAAATGGCTGAAATAATTTCCGGAATAAAATCCGAACAAATCTGGATGGTTTTAACGGAAGACTGGTGCGGCGATTCAGCTCAAAATCTACCGTTCATTGCAAAAATCGCGGGAATAAATCCTTCGATAAAACTCCGCATTTTAAAGAGAGATGAAAATTTAGATATCATTGATCAATACTTAACAAATGGAAAATCACGGAGCATTCCAAAACTTGTTGCCTTCGATGCGGATGGCAATGAATTGTTTCAGTGGGGACCAAGACCGACGCTGCTTCAGCAAAAAGTGGATGAATGGAAAACCGAATTAAGCAAGGATGAATTGAGTACAAAAATCCACACCTTGTACGCAGCAAATAAGGGTATGGAATTGGAGAAGGAATTTCGAATGCTTTTAAGTGAGAACACACAATGAATGAGAGTCTGCGTGAATATTCAATAAAAAAAACCGTCAACCGTATGCAGATAAAATGAAACTAATTATGAGTCTACTCCAAAAAGCAAATAAACGGTTAAAAGGATCACA
>JAHJTX010000196.1 GCA_018829545.1 Bacteroidota bacterium
GGAGGAAACCGCTATAATCTTGAGCGAAGAAAAGCAAGTTGGTAGTTATTAAGTAGAGTTTGATGGAAGCAATCTATCGAGCGGAGTTTATTTTTACAGACTACAAGCGGGTAGTTTTTTAGATACGAAGAAGTGTATATTATTGAGATAGAAAGGTTTTATATTCCGAAAAAATTCAAAAAGAAGGTATAATAAATTAACGGCATCAACTGCTTTCATGTTAATGAATAATTAATTAAATAAGAAAAGCTAATTTTGGAATTATATGAAAACCGCAACAAAAATTTCAATTACGAACGGGATTCTTGTAGTGATTGTTGTTTTATTAGAATATACAAGAGTCGTTGACTTCTCTATGCTCCTTTCCTATCAATGGCACAAAATATTACACATTTTTGGAGCTTCATTGTTTATAGCGAATATGATTGTTGGGCCAATTTGGTTTTTTTATGCATATTATTCCAGAGAAAAAGCATTGCTTCAATTTGCGGATAAATTATTACGCCTAACAGATATAACCGTAACAATTCCAGGTTTGGATTTGGCTGTTATTAACGGTTTGTTTTTAGCCTCGGTTTATGGAGGTAGCAGCGATGCGCCGTGGTTGCAATATTCCGTTTTCCTAATGATTGTAATGTGGTTCCTAACTATTCCGTTATTGTTTATTCAAGAAAAAATTTACAAAGTAATAGAATTCGAACCCGATAATCGAGTTGAATTACAAAAGTGGATTATTCGTTGGTCCTTATTGGGATCTGTTGTAATGATTCCTCCGACTATTGTTTTTTATTTAATGATCGTGAAAAGTATCTGACGATAATCGTTTGAAGCGAGCCTAATCAGTAAATCTTAAAATGGCATATTAGAAAATTACTTTTACGAAGAAAATCAGTTATATTAACCACAATTCGATATTTTATTAATGGACAAATTCAAAAGAGACAGTAATGAAACTTAAGAGTTATCCGTTATCTCTTGCAGTTTTGTTTTTTGTAGTGTTTATTTGGTTAGGAATTCAGCCAACCCAAAGAGCTGTTTGGATTGCTGAGGTAATTCCAATTATCTCAGTATTCTTATTATTAGTATTTACTTATAAGCATTTCAAATTCAGCAATGTGGCTTATACATTTATGGCGATGTGGCTTTTTTGGCACACATTGGGGGCGCATTATACGTTTGCAAAAGTTCCATTTGATTTTATTAATAATCTTTTAGGTTCAGAAAGAAACCAGTTTGATCGGATAGGACATTTTATTATTGGTTTTTATGCATATCCAATGGCTGAATGGCTTTTACGCAAGAAACATTGTGGGAAAAATTTAGCATTAATATTTAGTCTTTTTTTTATTATGAGCATCGCGGCAGCATACGAAATTATTGAGTGGCAATATGCCGTAATTGAAGGTGGTGAAGCAGGCTTGGAATTTCTTGGCTCACAAGGCGATATTTGGGATGCTCAGAAAGATATGTTTGCAGATACTTTGGGTGCAATTACAAGCTTAGCCGTATTCCTTTTTATTCGGACAGATAGATGAATTTACTTATGGAATCTGTTTGCGCCTCTCACCCAGAATAAGACAAGAAATAAGGATATAGAGTAGTTGAAGTTTTGTTGCTTGCCCGCAAAGAGAATTCATTGTAATTGAGCAAGTATTAGTCGTACTTTTGCCAAGGTATCTTCAATAATAAACGGGCAATAGAAAAGACGGGTGCAATAAAGCTAATTAAAAATTTCTTAAAAGGATCGCTATGAAAAATATTGTCGGGGCACTAAACAAAATTGTTTTCAAATTCCTTTCCAATCTAATCCAGTTGCTATTTCTGTATTTAATGGTTGGCTGCGCCGCCCATACTAATTTAACGCCTGTGGGAAAAGGGAAAGTTGATGCAGCAATTAGCTTTGGCGGACCATTCATTCCTGTAGCGGAGACAAAAATTCCTACTCCTTATTTATCGATTGGAACAAACTACGGACTAACCGAAAACATTAATGTTGACGGGAATCTTCATATTACGCCGCTGTTCTATCAATTATCCGGTTTTGATTTCGGTGCAACGTGGTTCCCGAGTTTGAACGAAGGATTTGTGCCAACATGGGGTATACAGCCTCGGTTATTGATGCTGGCAAGTTTTAAAAATGATATCGAAAACCGGTTCCGCGCCTATCCACTTATTTCAAGTTCAGCAGCTTGGCAGTTAGGCGGGGGACTAATATATGCCGGCTTAGATTTTGTAATTCCTCTAACCAAACCCGACTACGACTATGAATCAGAGAAAGTGATATTTTCTCCATTCGCCGGATACCGCTGGAGCTTAGGCGATAATCTGCGATTGCTCACCGAATTGAAATGGCACGGGGCAAATATTCAGGCTAACCAGCTTGCGGTGGAATATATTACCATCGGCGGATATGGCGCATTCTCTTTAATGCTTTCACTTGAAAAGAGGTTCTAAAATGAAAAGCAGGTTAATAACTTTAATAATTTTTGGATTGATTCTGGTTTCATGTGAATTGGACAGCAATCTTTTTAATCCAAAGGAAGTTAATTCCTATGAGCTGCCCGGCAATACAATCCCGGCGAATCTAGTAGAAGAAGTTCAGTTAGACAGTGAAGGAAATAAAATTTACGGCTTTTGGGTCTCCTCCAATGGAGAGCGGCCCGGCATTACAATACTTTATTGTCACGGAAACAAACACAACATTGACGAATACTGGGATAGAGTTATGCTCTTTTACGAATTGGGAGTTAATGTTTTCATTTTTGATTACAGAGGATATGGAAAGTCGGAAGGGGAATCCTCCGAGGCTGGCTTATTTGCCGATAGTGAAGCGGCGCTCGAATATGTTAAAAGCAGACCAGAGTACGATTCCGACTCCCTATGTTTCTACGGATATTCATTGGGCAACGTCGCTTCAATTTATCTTGCAGCAAAAATCCAAGATCCCTTGTGTCTGTTTTCCGAAGCGCCATTTGCCTCGGTAAATTCACTTACACAGGGAAGTATGGTGCTGGATATTCAACCACGCTGGCTAACAGATGGGGAGTTTGATAATGTTGGAAATATTAAAAAAGTAAATGCCCCCTTCATGCTTTTACACGGCGAGGATGATGATTTTGTCCGCTTCCGCGATAACGGACAAGTGGTTTATAATGCTGCGCCAAATCCAAAGGAACTTGCACTTGTGGCAAATGCAGTTCACAATAATGTCCCCTACGTTTTGGGCAAAGACAATTATTTCAACAAACTAAAGAATTGGATTGACTTCAGTATTGGAAAATAATTTGATTCTTTAGAAAAAAATCATAGTGGTTTGCGGTTATGCGGACGAGAAAGTTGGGTCGCCTCTTGCGGCAGAGAGTTACATTTCGATAAAGTGACAACGGAGATTGTTAAATGAAAAAATACTGATTAGTCCTCTGAGATTTTATCTAAATAAAATGAGAAATATTTAAACTAATTCGGATTAATAAGTTGCTATTTATTTAAAGTTTTTTGATCTTATTACCTCGTTTTTCCTCCTGATATTTCAAATGCAGCATCGGTTACTGTAATCAATAATATTAACATTTATAGGGGAAGATAATAATGGATAATGGTCGGTCAAAGTCACTTGGTCTTTGTTTCGGCGCTTCTACTGTATCAGCAGTATGGTTAGAAATGGTCGATAGCAAGATTCGAATAGAAAATCATAGAGTGATACCTCATCAAGGGGATCCTAAATCGATATTAAAAGAATTATTTAGAAGTAATAATATTACAAATATATCCATCACGGGGAGGAAATTTAAATCGCTTCTGAACATTACCTCAATATCTGAGCCGGAGGCGGTGGAATTAGCTTACCAATTTACCGGTCATAATGCAGAAATAATAATCAGCTTAGGCGGAGAAAATTTTATTGTATATGAAATTGATTCGAATGGGAAGATTTCAAAACCATATACCGGCAATAAATGCGCTTCCGGCACGGGGGAATTTTTTCTGCAGCAAATTAAACGTATGAATTTGGATGTTGAGGAAGCGGTTTCTCTTGCGGTATCGGGCGAAGCATTTTCTATTTCAGGCAGATGTTCGGTTTTCTGCAAATCGGATTGCACCCACGCCATGAATAAAGGGGTGCCCAAAGCCAACGTTACTGCAGGTCTTACAAAAATGATGGCTAATAAAATAATTGAACTCACTTCAAGATCAGATATGCAAAATGCACTTCTAATCGGCGGAGTAACAAGAAATTTGGCAGTGCTAAATCACCTAACAAATGCTTTCGAAAAATTGATAATTCCAAAAGAAGCAGAATATTTCGAGGCTTTGGGAGCGGCACTATTTGCAATTACAAATGAAACTCGAAAGATCAATTATAAAAATATTTTTAAAGAAGAAAAATCATCATTCGCATTCTTTGACGACTTAAAGAAATTTAAGGAAAATGTATTATTTAATTCTTTCGTGCGAAGTAAACCTCTAGCCGGAGACACGGTGATTTTGGGAGTTGATGTAGGCTCCACAACAACAAAAGCAGTATTGCTTAGGGTAAGTGATAATTCAATTCTAGTGTCGGAGTATCTGCGTACAAATGGTGATCCGGTTACCGCTTCAGTACAGTGTTATAAGAGTTTAAAGAAACAAGTTAACGTCCCGGTTAATATTATTGGTATAGGAGTAACCGGGTCAGGAAGATATATTTCCGGACTTCACGCTCAAACGAAAGGGATAATAAATGAAATAATTGCCCATGCAGCCGCAACAGTATTTTTTGATAAAGAAGTTGATACCATATTTGAGATTGGCGGGCAAGATGCTAAATACACTTTTATAACAAATAGTGTGCCTTCCGATTATGCAATGAACGAAGCATGTTCAGCCGGAACCGGGTCATTCTTAGAAGAAGCAGCTAAGGAATGTTTAGGCATCGACTATGAAGATATTGGTAATATTGCTTTGAAAGCAGATAGAGCGCCAAATTTCAACGATCAGTGTTCGGCATTCATCAGCAGTGATATAAAAAATGCGCTCCATGAAGGATTAACAAAAGAAGAAATAGTTGCCGGTCTGGTTTACTCCATCTGCTTGAATTATACCAATAGAGTTAAAGGGAATCGTCCGATTGGCAAGAAAATATTTATGCAGGGAGGTGTATGTTACAATAAAGCGGTGCCGATTGCTATGTCTGCCATAACCGGAAAGGAAATAATTGTGCCGCCGGAACCGGGTCTGATGGGCGCTTTTGGCGTTGCCCTGGAAATTAAGAAGAGAATCGATTTAAGCTTGATAGATGCAGGATCATTCGATCTTGATGATTTAATTAATAGAAAAGTTGAATATGGAAAAAGCTTCATTTGTAAAGGCGGAACAGAAAAATGTGATAGAAAATGCAGCATTTCACTCATAAGTGTAGATGGTAAAAAATTCCCTTTCGGTGGAGCTTGTAATAAATATTATAATATTCAAAATGATGCTAAAGTGAAAATAAAAGCGAATAATCTTGTGAAATTGAGACAAGAATTAGTATTTGAAAAATATTTGTATTCCAAAAACATTCCCGGGAATTCGCCCGTTATAGGAATTCCTAAATCATTTGATACAAATACGTTTTATCCGCTATACTTTAATTTCTTTACACAACTTGGATTTAAGGTAATTTTAAGCGATACTGCAAATGCTGCAGGTATTGAAAAACAACAAGCGGCATTTTGCTATCCTGCAGAATTGGCACATGGATTTATATTTGATTTAATTCATAAGAAACCGGATTTTATATTTCTTCCCCATATTTTGGAAATCCACAATGAAAATAGCGATTTTAAGGATAAGGCTTGTGTATTTATTCAAGCAGAAAATTTTTATTTAAGAGCTGCATTTAAGAATTTATTTCATGATATAAAAGTATTATCGCCGGCAATAAATTTTGCAGATGATCATGACTTACTTAAAAAGACTTTTATAAAAATTGCAAGGGAACTAGGATGCTCTAAGCAAGAGGGTTCAACCGCGTTCGATTTTGCTATTTCGATTCATAAGGAAATGATAAATGAATTCCACCAGGTTGGTAAACTTGCTTTAGAAGAACTTGAAAAGGACAAAAGTAAATTTGCAGTTGTCCTTGTCGGTAGATCCTATAATGCTTTTGCAAGAGAAGCAAATCTAGGAATTCCGCAAAAGTTTTCTTCAAGAAATGTAACTATTATACCGCATGATTTTTTGTCAGTAAGTGATGAAAAAAGTAGCGAGCATATGTACTGGGGAATGGGGCGTCAAATTTTGCGTGCGGGCAGGTTTGTAAAAAAACATCCGCAATTATTTGCTTCATACATAACCAACTTCAGTTGTGGACCAGATTCTTTCCTTATAGGATATTTCCGCGATATTATGGAAGACAAACCTTCTTTGACGCTTGAGCTAGATAGTCACTGCGCCGATGCGGGCTTAAATACAAGGATAGAAGCATTTTTGGATGTAGTGAAAAGTTATATCCAATTATCAAAGAAAATTTGTAATTATGGCGCAAATGGATTTAGACCTCTTTCATTCATTGATAAAACTAACTTTATAGATTCTCATGGATCAAAGCTTTCCATTTTTGATCCCTCGGTAAAATTACTACTCCCCAATATGGGCAGGTTATTAAGCGAGGCTGGAGCAGCGAGTTTTAGGCATATTGGCATTAGGGCTGAAGCCCTTCCAATTTATACAAGCGAGATTTTAAAACATGGGCGCGGAAATACAACATGTAAAGAATGTTTGCCTCTTATATTAGTTGCGGGTTCTCTTGGAGATTATTATGCAAAGCGAAAATCAAATAATGAACGGACGATCATGTTTATTCCAACAGCTGATGGTCCATGCAGGCTAGGTCAGTATAGAGTTTTCCTGTCAGAGTTTATCAATAAAAGACAATTGGAAAATATTGGCATTTTTCATCTTTCTGATGAAGATAACTATGACGGACTCGGAGGGGATTTTGATAGACGATTTTGGATGGGTATGCTGATAAGTGATATCATGTATGGAATTCAAAATGCGATAAGAGTTATTGCGCTACATAAAAGCGAGGCCAGCAAAGTATTCAATGAGGAATGGAAAGAAATAATAAAAATTTTGGAACATGGAACTAAGAACGAGTTTTACGACCAGTTGGAAAAAACGGTTAATCGTTTATTAAGCATAGAAAGAAAATTTGATTATGCTGATGTTCCAAAAGTTATAATTGTGGGAGAAATTTTTGTTAGAAACGATGAATTCTCTCTGATGGATTTAATTGAAAGATTAGAGGAACAAAACATAGTAGCGCAGATCGCTCCCGTATCCGAATTTTTACATTATGCCGATTACCTCATTAAAAATGGACTAACAACGGAAAAATATAATATTACGCAGAAAACCAGGTTCAAGATCAAAAATAGCGTTAAGCGGAGTATTGAGAGAAAAATTAGAAAAATAATGTCCCGCACAGGATTATGCAGTGCCGAGATTACAGATATTGACGCAATTGTTGATCATGCCGATCATCTTATTAATCCTCTGTTTACGGGCGAAGCTATACTTACAGTAGGCTCCGCTCTGCATGAAATTTTGCACAATGTATCGGGAGTTATTTCAATTGGTCCGTTTGGGTGCATGCCTTCTAGAGTAGCCGAAGCTATATTAAATGTGGAAATGAATATTAAAGGTAAAGAAATAGCTGAAGGCAGATCCTATAATATGCTGTCAAAAAGAATCAAAGAACTTCCGTATCTGGCGATTGAAACCGACGGCAATCAATTTCCGCAGATTATTCAATCAAGAATCGAAATATTTATTTTACAAACTAAACGACTGCACAACATTTTAAAGAACGGAAAAGAACAAGAAAAATCCAATTTCAGAACAACTGACGTCGTAAAAAGCCCATTTTTGGAAAATCATCTACAACCGGTTATTTAGTAAGCATTTAACAAGTATTAATTTTGTTCTATCTATAATGAGCATCGGATTTCAAAATGACATCAATTTTTGTAATTTGGAACAAAAGAATTGCCGTTTGCACTTACAAAAAGAATGTAAAAGATAAATGGTCGGAAGAAGAATTTACCCCTTATGAAGAAGTTCTTCCTGATGGAGAAACAGTAAAAGTAGAACTTGCCGAAAGGGGAGTATTACTTA
>JAHJTX010000404.1 GCA_018829545.1 Bacteroidota bacterium
CCGGAATTCTTACAAAGTTATCTAAATGAATTCTGCTATAAGTTCAATAGACGCTATTTCGGAGAAGCACTATTTGATAGGCTTCTATTAGCTTGTGTTACTTCGAAAAATGAATTTAGGTATAGAATACGATAATCATTTCAATTTATTAATGTTCTCCAAGAATGGGTACTGAGTAAAGTAGTATCCCAAAGTTCTTTTGCGAAAAAAAATGATTTTAGCATCAGATCGTGATTGTGCATTATACCCCAATTAAATTATGTATGTTAGGAATTTGAATGACAAATTATTTACTAATTCTAAATGAATATGAAAAAATCTATATTACAACTTTTTCTGTTCCTTTTAATGAGTTGGTTTGGAAAATTCACAGATGCGCAGTCTAATTTCTGGCAACAAACCAATGGTCCTTATATTGAAGATGTAACTGCTCTTGTTGTTTATTCTTATGGGTATATTTTCTGTGGAACTCGTTTTGGGGGAGTTTTTTGCTCTACAAATAATGGAAACAACTGGACAAATAAGGGTTTAATTAATAAGATAATTATAACAATAACAGCTAATACATATGGACATATTTTTGTTGGTACTGTAATAGATGGAATTTATCGTTCAACTAATAATGGAGCAAGCTGGGTAGAAATAAATCAAGGTTTGTCTAATACAAGTATTAATGCTCTTTCTGTTAACTCCAGTGGACACATTTTTGCAGGTACTCACAATGGTGGAATATACCGTTCAACAGATAACGGCGAGAACTGGACACAAATAAATTATGGATTGAATAATAATCGTATTTGGTCCCTTGCCTTCAATTCAAATGGGCATATCTATACCGCTACTGATAGTGCCGTCTTTCGCTCAATAAATAACGGTCAGATTTGGGTAGAAACGAAATTAAAAATAAGCGTCCTTTCTCTAACAATAAATTCCATTGGACATATTTTTGCCGGGACAAACGATGCAATATATCGTTCAACTGACAATGGTGAGAATTGGGTAAAAATAAATCAAGATTTTACAAATGCCAATGTTAATACTCTAATCGTTAATTCAGATGATCACATTTTTGCAGGTACCTTGTTTAGGGGGATATTTCGTTCCACAGATAATGGTAAGAATTGGGTACAGATTAATAATGGATTGATCTATACAAAAGTTAAAGCCATCGTTACTGATTCAAATGGATACATTTTTGCAGGAACTGGCGGAGGCATATATTTTTCAAAAACCAATGGAGACAGTTGGACACAAGTAAATCAAGGTTTAAATTATGCTCAAGTCATTTCCCTTGTCATTAATTCAAATGGTGAAATTTTTTCGGGAACATGGTTTGGGGGCGTTTATCGGTCAACAGATAACGGGGATAATTGGATAAATTTTAATAAAGGCTTGCCTAATAATACATGGGTTAATTTTTTTGCCGTAAATTCGAATGATAATATTTTTGCAGGAACAGATAGCGGCGTTTTTATTTTACCAGATAATGAAGACTCATGGATACATACTAAATTAACCAAAAGAGTTAATTCTCTTGTAGTAAATTCAAATGATCACATTATTGCAGGGACTAACAACGGAGTGTATCTTTCAATGGATAACGGAGTTAGTTGGACGCAAACTCCCTTATCTATCAGTGTTGCTTCTCTATCAGTGAATTCAAACGATTACATTTTTGCCGGAACACTTAACGGTGTTTTCCTTTCAATAGACAATGGGGTAAGCTGGATACAAACTACCTTAAACATTACTGTTAATTCTTTTGTAGTGAATTCAGATGATGTTGTTTTCGCAGGAACAGATAACGGTATTTTTCGTTCGACTAGTAATGGAGAAAATTGGGAGAATATTATCCAGGGTCCCAATTATAGAGTTCTTTCAATTGCAATAAATCAAAGTGAGCATATATTTGCCGGTACTTTAGGACAGGGGATTTATCGTTCGATTGATAACGGAGAAAATTGGGAACAAATTAATCAAGGCTTGAATTATGGATGGATAAGTTCACTTGCTGTTAATCCAGATGGGTATATATTTGCGGGTGCATATTTCCCTGAACCTTTTGCAGGAGCAGGAGGTGGAGTGTTTCGAAGTACGCAGTCAACAACTTTTATAGAAGACACCCCAAATACGAAACATAAAGCTTCAAATCATACAATACTTCTTCAAAATTATCCTAATCCATTTAATTCTTTAACTAATATCGAATTTAGCATACCTTCTTCTGCTATTGTTAATCTTAAAATTTATGATGTTACTGGGACTGAGGTTAAAGACCTTATAAATAATGAAGCATTTAGTGCCGGAAGATATAAATTGAATTGGAATGGAAAAAATGCTTCAAGCGGGGTTTACTTTTGCTCTTTAAAAGTCGCTTATAATCAAAATTTAAGAAACAGTTATATTAAAACGAAGAAGTTAATTCTGCTTAAGTAAAATTTTAATAACAGCCCCGTTGCTGTTTGCATTAAAAAATGAATAAATTCAATCACATACTTTGAGGCAAAAATCATAAAAAAAATTTCATACTTATTGTTTACCGCTATACTAATTATTTCTGGTCATATTTCTTATGCACAAAATCAACGGTGTGGCACACATACACCAAGCCAAATAGTATATGATAACACACTTTATAAGCTCAGCAGCAGTATAACTATTCCTGTAATCTTTCATGTTTTATATAAGAACAATGGAACTGGTAATGTACCATTATCTCAACTTTCAAAACAAATTGATTCATTAAATGGAGGTTATTTAGGAAGCATGTTCACTTTTTATTTGGCAGGGGTTAGTTGGACAAAAAATGATTCCTGGTATTTTTTAGATGGTAATGAGGCTACAATAACTAATGCACTTTCAACTGATCCAAAACATGTTCTTAATATATATATTGGTAATGCTGATCCATATTTAGGATGGGTTGTTTATTTCCCTTGGGAAGCAAATGAAGATAACAAATTGCATGATGTATTTGTCGATTATCGTTCTCTACCCGGTGGATCTTTTAGTGGTTATGATGAAGGTAATACAGCCACTCATGAAGTGGGACACTATCTTGGACTTTATCATACTTTCCAAGGAGGGTTGTACACCACCCGGAGATGAAGTGGATGATACACCTTATCATACGGTCAATTTTGGATGCCCTTCACCTTCTACTAACACATGCCCAAGTCAACCAGGTTTTGATCCAATTCATAATTACATGAATTACACTGATGACCCATGCATGTGGGAACTGACATCAGGACAAAATAATAGGTCTAGCAGTATTGTTAGTCAATATAAACAAAATCTTGGAGGAACAACTTTATATTTCTACTCAGATTTTACTATTTCCAGCAACCAAAATTGGAATTTTCAACATGGAGTTACACTAAAGTTTGATAACGGGATAAGTTTTGTTGTTAACGGCACCCTAAACGTAAATGGGCAATCCGGCAGCGAGGTTACATTCGATAGAAGCGGGGCTTCTGGCACTTGGGGCGGCATACAATTCAACTCCGGCAGTGATGGAGATATTTATTATGCAAACATTAAATATGCTACACAGGCAATAAAATTCAATAACCTGGGGCTTTCTTATATCGAAATTTCCAACTGTACAATAGAAAATAATTCTACATACGGAATTTATCTTTACAATTCTTCTCCAATTATTTCTTATAACACCATTCAAAATAACGGGAGTTATGGAATTAATTGTTATTACTATTCATCACCAAGTATACACAATAATACAATCAGCGGGCATAGTGTTTCCGGGGTGTATTTAAATTACTATTCCCCTGCTTACTTATCATATTGGTCAAGCGGTCCCGGTGATAACTTAATAACCGGTAATACAAAAGGAGTTTACGCAAATTACCAATGCAACGCGTTTATTTACTGGAATAGTATTTACGGTAATTCCAGTTATGAGTTAGAAGGATACCAGCCATTGACGATAGATGCAGAATATAACTGGTGGGGCTCATATCCGCCAAACAGCAGCGAAATATATACTTCACAAGGAGCGGTAATCGATTATAATCCCGCACTTTCGTCTAATCCTCTTGGCGGATCATTAAAAATCGTTTCTGCAGATATTGTGAATAATCGAATCTCTTCGTCAACCGCAGTTAACAATAATACCGCTTTAGAAAAGGCCTGGGAGTTACAATTGCTTGGTAAATATGAAGAAGCAATAGAACTTTATAATTCGGTTTTAGAAAAAGAACAAAACACAGAATTCGGCAGATATGCTTTGGTAAGAATAGAGGAATGCTATTGGCATGCAAAAAAACCAGGTTTTACCGATTTCATAGACCGGAATATAAATACAAGGTTCACGACAAAAAATGAGTTGAACGGAATAGCCATCGAATTACTGAACAGAAAGTTAATGGAAGCTGATGATTATAAAAATGTGCTGTTAAATAATGATAAAATTCTGAATGACTATTCAAAATATCCTGAGATGAGAAAATATGCGCTTTTTAACGAAGGCTACGTATATTTAACTTACTTATACGACAGAAACACTGCTGAAGCATTGTTTACACAATTAGCTTCGGAATTTCCTGATGATCAATTGGTACACGACAGTAAGTTATTATTAGGGTTAGGTGATAATGGTTATGCGATAAGAAATGAAAACATAGATGAGGGAAAGACCTCAGATAATTCGATAACCGACAATCCAACAGAATGCAAGTTATTAACCAACTACCCCAACCCCTTCAATCCCACAACAATAATAGAATACCAGCTCCCTGAATCAGGATTGGTGACAATAAAAGTATATGATAAATTGGGAAAGGAAATTACTACACTAGTGAAGGAACATAAAGAAGCAGGCGTTCACACAGCAGAATTTAATGCAGGGAATTTACCCAGCGGTGTTTATATCTGCCAAATCACTGCAGGTAATACAATTCAAGCAAAGAAGATGATATTAACAAAGTAGTCATCAGAAGGTATTCAATGCAGAGCGGGTCCTCCAATTATTGCACGGGGGATTCGCTTTTTTTATTAATGGCATAAAGTTTAAGAGGGTATTGCTGAACTCATGTTTTGTCATTACTTACCTCCTTTGCCGGTAGGCATTATCCCGCTTTAGTGGGTGAAGCCTGTCTGCCGCCAACTTGTGGGCCTATGGCGTAGGCATGCAATTCTATTGCGCTAATTTGGAGATTGCTTCGCTCGTAGCTTCACTCGCAATGTCAATTCCATGAGTGTGCAAAGATTCTAAAACTTTGTGCCTTTGAGCCTTAGTTTGTGCCGTGAAGTTAAAGAACAATTCTTTTACATGCTGTAATAAAGATGATACAATTCTGAGAAGTGCCACCCAGAATGAAGTATCGGTAACGCCGTACAGGCGGAGTTATCAAACCGCTCGGCGCTTTTTAAGAAAATTAAAAAATTTGATATTGAGAAGCCGAAAGAATAGAGGTTTTTACTGGCGGTGATTGATTTAATAAACTTGAAAATCCACTTCAGTTGAAATGATATCGAAATATTTGGCGTTATGGAGTAAGTGCAAATTGTTATCAATGGCTATTTGGACAATTAGACAATCGATGGCGCTCCTTACCGTTTTTCCTTTTTTCGAAGATTCAAATAAATCTGAGCTGCCCTTTCGTATGATTGAATATTGTCTTCCACATCATAAAAAATCTGTGTTCTCAAATATGATTTGAGTTTTTCAAATTCACTTTTAGTTTTCGCACCTTGCAAAATTTCCTGATAGATTATTGGTGCAATACCGAACGGAATATTATTGAGGATGATTTTTTGAAATTTTTCTGTACCAAGATTCTTCCTCCCTCTGAAAAAATCGACTAGGAGACTGTCCGAGAACCAGAAAATCCGTTAAAACGGATAATAAAAAGTGCGTTTTTAGCTTATAAACCAACGGTTGAAACCGTTGGAAAATGAAATTATGCAGTTCTCGGACAACCTCCTAGAACAGAAGTATCAACAAGTATCATTCTACTTTCTCATTGATTTATAGTCATAATCATCGGCGAATTCAATTTGTCCGCGAATATCTAATAAGGATTTACGGCGTTTATTTTTTATAAACTCCATCAATACCTGATGTATCAACTCTTTTTTACTTTTTGCCTCGCTGAATTGAAACGCTTCTTTAACTAATTTTTCGTCTAAAACTATATTTGTACGCATAACACACCTTTCTTTGTGTATTAACATACAGATTCAAGAGAATAGTTTCAATACAAAATTCAAATCAATTAGAGGTTCATTTAAATAAGTATCTCATGCGTCCGCATGGCGCGGGGGAATTGGCTTTTTAATCCGTCTTTTGATGCGACAGCGGTGCCGATCACAATGCTATTGAACTTCACAATCTTCTGTCCGTACGATGAATAATCTTTTTTGATAATTCCGCCATTCAAATAAATCTGAAGTTCATTTTCGTTTTCGAGTGCAACGATATTTTTTGTAATCAAATCTGCAAAATGAAGTGCGCTGATTGTGTGAAGATAAGCGTTGCCGCGTTTGTCAATCAACCCGAACTTTGTCCCGATTCTAATGAAATACGCTTCCGGCGGGCGCTTCCAATTTTTGTTGATAAAAAATAGATCGTTACCTTTTTTTAAGTATCTGTAATTGTTCAAGTCTGATAAAGGGATTCCGTAACGCGCTTCAATTTCAGAAAGATGCTTTTTCATATTCCTGTCTTTGGCATTGAGAAGTTCAACCGCGGATTTATTTTGATTATCGCTTTTTAATTTTTCTGTAATCTCTGTTTTTACTAGCTTGGCTATAAAAAATCCTTCCGAGCTCACTTCCCAGGGGACGATTCTGCGAGTTTTGCTTAATTGAGAGTTCAGAGATTCACCGTTGTAAATAACAAATCCCGGATGAGATTTTACAGGAAGTTCAATCTCAACAAGTTCAACGGGATATTTCTCAAGAACTTTGTTGATAATCAGCTCGTTTTCTTCCAAGGTTAAAGTGCAGGTTGAGTATAATATTTCTCCGCCAACTCTAGTGGATTTTATTGCGCTAATTAAAAGCCGAAGCTGCGTATCGCCTATTTTTTCAGCCTGCTTTTTATTCCACCAATTGCTTACCTCCTGCTTCCTTTGCACAATGCCAAGTCCGCTGCAAGGCGCGTCAACAAGAATTTTATCGAAATAATTTGGAAAATATTTACCTAACAGTTCGCCCTTCATCTGCAAAACGCCGATGTTCGTAATGCTCATTTTATCAATATTATAAACCAGGCTTTTGGTTCTGTTTACGCTCACCTCATTCGAGTAAAGAGTGCCTCTATTATTCATCAACTCTGAAAGCTGAGTCGTTTTGGAACCAGGCGCAGCGCACATATCAAGAGTAATATCAGTCTCTGATGGATTCAATATTAGCGGCGGGATCATTGAAGATAAACTCTGTATATAATATTTGCCTAATGCGAATTCAAGAGTTTTACCTGCTTTTTCAATTCCACTCAAAACTTTGTAGGCATTCGGAACGCCGGCAATATTTTCAAGTTGAATGCCGTACCGCGATAGACCAGTTGCAATGCTCTCTTGTTGAATTGTATTACCGGGTATGCGGATATATGGCGTGAAATCCTGATAGATATAGGCTTCGTATTTTTCAAGAAATTCCGAACCGAAATTAGCTCTCAGGTAATCGGCAATATTATCGCTTAGTTGAATCAATATCGCTGAAGATTTAATGCGGCAAAAATGTTATTTGTGCAGTTATGTATTCTCGGTGAATCCGGAAAGCACTGTTTGAAATCCTTTGCAATCTCTTTAACAAGATTATCGAGTAAAACTTCGTGTTCCTTTACGACTCGCTTAATAGCTTCTAATTGTGCGGGCTGCTTTATAGATTTTGGAATAGCTCTGTTTGCGTAAAGAATATATTTCGCTTTAGAGTAATCATCCGCTTGAAAATGCGGAAAACCGTGAGTATCAACAATTTCGAACGAACCGAAAAATTCCGAGCCGATTGTAAGAGCTTTTCCGGGGAGTTTAACTTCTATTGTTTCTTCATCAGTCAAATAATCATCCGGAAAAAATTTAAGCAGCCCGTCCTTAATTTGATCGATCCACTTTTTTTCAAACTCCTTTTCGGTCATAAAAAATCTCTAATTATTTTATCGTTTGAAATTATAATCAACTTCAGAAGGAGTTTCAACCCAATCGGCAACAAAAATATTTGTCTCACGTGAATCCGCTCTGTCACTTCTGCGGTTTGAAGCAAAGACTATTTTTTTACCGCTGTACGAAAACATTGGAAAAGCATCGAAAGTGCCGCTGTAAGTTATCTGCTTCAAATCCGTTCCATCCAAATTAATTATAAAGATATCGAACAATCTTCCGCCTTGCTCAATGGAATGGTGATTCGAACAGAAAAGCACCCGATCTCCATCATGATGAAAAAACGGCGCCCAATTTGCCCCGGGCAGATTGGTAACCTGTCTAACGTTTTTGCCTTCAATGTCAGAAACAAAAATGTTCAACGCTTTTGGCTCCACAAATCCTTGAGATAGTAATTCTTTATAAACAGTTGCCGCGTCGCCTTCCGGTCTACTTGCGCGCCAGACAATCATTTTAGAATCACGCGAAAAGAAAGCCCCGCCGTCGTATCCGAGCTTGTCTGTCAATTGAACAATTTCTTTGGTGGCAATATTATAACGATACAATTCCAAATCCCCGGATCGGTTTGATGTAAAAATGATGTATTTTCCATCGGGTGAAACCGTAGCTTCGGCATCGTAGAAATCAGAGCCAATAAGCATTTCCGTTTCGCTGCCGTTTTCATTTGCCATGTAAATATCGTACGAATTATAAATAGGCCAAACATATCTGCCGCTCTGGAACATTACATTTTCAGGACAGTTTTCATCCGCAGCATGAGTTGAAGCGTAAACTATTTTTCCGTCCGGAAGATAATACGCGCACGTTGTCCTTCCCTTGCCGGCAGAACCTAATAGATAGGCATTCCCGTTCGGGAATTGAGAGCCGTCTGAATTCATTGTAAATATTTGATCGCAGCCATGAGGATTGATTTTATCCCAATCGCTTTGAAAGACTAATTTTTTGTCGTCAAAACTCCAATAGGCTTCTGCATTATTGCCGCCGAAGGTTAGCTGCTTAATATTTCTTATGTGAACTTCACCGGCAAACCGCAAAGAGTCCGAAGATGGATTATAGTTTCCTCTCGGGGTGTCGGCGCAACTTGTAAATAAATATAAAAATAAAATTGCGGTAAGGATATTTATACTATACTTCATAATAACCATAATTTTTTTAGTGATTGAGTTGGTGCCGCTAAAAAATTAATTTTTCTTTTGAAATGAAGAGTTCGAAGTTCTGAATAATAAAAACACGCCTGCAATTACAAGAGGAATGCTTAAAATCTGTCCCATATTAAGCATCATATTTTCTTCAAATCCGGATTGATTTTCTTTGAAGAACTCAACGAAAAATCTAAACCCAAAAATTCCGATTAAAAATAAGCCAAATATGTAACCCTCTTTCAGAGTCTCAAATTTTTTCTGGTATAGTGCGTATAGAATTACAAATATGATAATACAGGCTATGGCTTCATACAATTGTGCCGGATGACGCGGAACATTATCAACTAATAAAAAAGTAAATGCCCAAGGCACATCGGTAGCTTTGCCTATTATTTCCGAATTAAAAAGATTGCCCATCCTTATCATAAATCCTGCAAGAGCAACTGTGATAACTACTCTATCCATGATCCATAAAAAACCAAATTTAGGATGTCTTTTTACGAATAGATATATTGCCAACAAAATTCCAATCGCGGCGCCGTGACTCGCAAGTCCGCCCCGGTAAATTTTTAATATTTCAATTGGATTGGAAAAATAATATTCGGGATTGTAAAACAGGCAGTGTCCTAACCGGGCGCCAACAACGGTGCCGATTATCATATACCACACGAGGTCGTTTAAGTCTTTTTCGGATCGGGATTCTTTTTTGAAAATATCTGACATTATTTTTAAACCTACGATAAACGATCCGGCAAATAATAAACCATACCAGCGGATTGTTACGGGGCCAAGACTTATAATATCAGGACTAATATCCCAGGTTATCAATATGAATTCCTAATAACTTATTGTGAACAAATAATCATCTGAAAACATAAGCTATGTTTCAAATAAAAAGTCGAAATAAATTTAATGATTAGTTAATTATAAAACAATTAGAACGACCAGCGATTCGGGGGCAAAATTAAAGTGAATAAAATCAATTGGTTAGAGGGACAATTTAAAATATTTTTCCGGTTAATTTGTGAATATTTTGAGCGAATCAGGAGATTCGCTCTACATTTCAAAAATTTGTCCCCGAATCGCTGAGAACGACATGAAGTTCAAAGTGTGATTATGAATTATATGCTGAATTCAAATGGAATATTGCAATAAATGAAAATCAATTTTAAGAAAAATAGATTATTGCATAAATTGTATTTGCAAATCGCGAACAATAATTAAATACAATCGAGGCAAATCGTGAAAGGAAGAATAATATTTACATTATTGATAATGGCTTTTTCAATCTCCATAGTCTATTCACAGGATGAACCTCAAAAAGATAGGCACGAATTTAAAACGATTATTGAGATTCCTACAACAGAAGTAAAAAGCCAAAATATGACTGGAACGTGCTGGTCGTTTGCAACTACATCATTCATTGAAACAGAGATGATGCGCCTTGGAAAAGGAGAGCATGACTTGTCCGAAATGTATTTCGTTAAACATTCATATCTCGACAAAGGCGAAAAATATATCCGTTATCAAGGAGCCGCAAATTTTGGCGAAGGCGGACAGGCGCACGATGTTTTTAATACGATTAAAAAGTATGGAATTGTCCCCGAATCCGTTTTTGAAGGAAATAAACTAGATGGAGAGCATAATCATACTGAGTTAGCGAATGTGCTGCAAGCATTTTTGGACGCAGTCTTGAAAAAGAAAAAGAAATTAACTCCCTACTGGAATGAAGCCTATTCAAAAGTAGTTGATGTATATCTTGGCGAAGAGCCAAAATCGTTTGAGTATAATGGTAAAAAATATACTCCTGAATCATTTGCAAAGGAATCAGGAATTAATCCGGATGACTATGTTGAATTAACATCCTTTTCGCATCATCCTTTTTACGAAAAATTTATTCTAGAAATTCCCGACAACTGGACTCACAATTATTATTACAATATTCCGATTGATGAAATTATTGAGGTGATTGATAATTCCCTTAACATGGGTTACTCTGTCTGCTGGGATGGCGACAGCGGAAGGGAGAATTTTTTAAGAACAGAAGGATATGCGGTTGTTCCCGACAAAAATTCGGATAACGAAGACAAAACAAAGCCGGAAGCGGAAATGTCAGTTACGCAGGAATTAAGACAGGACCTGTTTAACGATTTTACAACAACCGATGATCACCTGATGCATATTACAGGTTCCGCTGAAAACCAAGAGGGAACAAAGTTTTATTACACTAAAAATTCTTGGGGAACAAAAGATAAAAAGTATAATGGATATTGGTATATGTCCGAACAATATGTTAAGCTAAATACTATCGCTGTTATTGTTCACAAAGATGTTCTAACCAAAGATTTGAAATCTAAACTAAAGATTAAATAATTATGACAATTCAAGAAGCACACAGCAGCATTGTAGAAGATTTCGAAAATCTGGGCGATTGGGAAGAGAAGTATAAATACATAATCGAACTCGGAAGAAGTCTTCCGGCATTTCCGGAGGACTACCGGACTGCAAAAAATAAAATTGAAGGCTGCCAGTCGCAAGTTTGGATGAATTCTAAATTTGAAAAAGGCAAAGTGTTTTTTGAAGCGGACAGCGACGCGATGATAGTAAAAGGATTGATTGCAATTCTGTTGAAAGTCTATTCAGGCTTTACACCGGATGAAATATTATCCACGCCGCCGGAGTTCATGAAAAAAATAGGAATAGATAACCATCTTTCGCTCACGCGAAAAAATGGTTTGGGTGCAATGCTAAAGCAAATAAAAATGTACGCAGTTGCATTTAAAGCACTTGCAGATAGGCAGCACAGTTAATGCTGATGAATTAATTTAGTGTCATCGCAGTGATTGCATTCCATCTGCAAAGTAATGTGGCTTACGGAAAACTTATTTGCTAATTGCTTTTCTATTTTCAGCCTCAATTTATCGCTCTCACTTATCATCATATCGTTAACATTAATGTGAGCTTCAAGATAAGTGTCTTTCTCGCCGACAGTTCATAAATGTACGTGATGTATATTAGTTACATTCTCGAATTGCAAAACTTCCTCTTCAATTTCAGGAATTGTAATATCATTCGGAGCGCCTTCCATTAGAACGTGAGTTGCATCTTCTAAAATCGAAAAACTTTCTTTTATTATATATACACCGATTAAAATTGTTAATACCGGATCGAGCCAGTAGAGGTTCCAAAAATAAATAGCGAGTCCACCCAAAATAACAGCGACCGAGGAGACCGCATCGCTTAATAAATGCAGATAGGATGATTTTATGTTAATGCTGTGTTTTGAATCTCTGTGTAACAGAACTGTTCCCGCCACATTGGCGACCAATCCAATACTAGCTACAATAGACATAATGCCAGCGTCGATTTCTTCAGGATTAAAAAATCTTTGTACCGCAAGATAGAATAGGTAGACAGAGATAAGAATCAAGACCGATGAATTAAAAGCAGCCGCCAAAATCTATGCGCGCTTCAAGCCAAATGTATGTTGATGGGAATTTTTTCGCAATTTAAGTTTGATGGCGATGTAACTTAAAATTACTGAAATGCCGTCGCTGAAATTATGCAGCGCATCAGAAATTAAAGAGAGGCTGCCGGAAAGAATGCCTCCAATAATTTCAGCAATTGTAATTAGGAAATTTAAAATCATTGTAATCAGCAAACGTGCGGAAGTAGATTTATTCAATTTATCAGAATGAGAGTGATTGTGCGACATAAATAACTTTTTGAATGTGAAAAATATCTATTGTAACAGCGAATATTATCAAAGAAATATTTGAAAGCAAACAATAGCAAAAGTATATTGCGATTAAAGAAATGTTTCAGCTTTGCGTTTTTGCGTGAAATGGAAATAAATTTTAGCTATTAAAAAGGAATGATAATGACCAATCC
>JAHJTX010000197.1 GCA_018829545.1 Bacteroidota bacterium
ATGAAAGCCAATTAGTAAAAGTAAAAGCTGTAGGTAAAGAAAGCGGCACATGGCCTGCATCAGGAAGCAACGCAAATATTAACATGTGGGACGGCTATAATAAGTTCGTTCTTAGAGTTGATAAAGACGTTGATCTTGATGAAAACGTTGAACCGACTTATCCAATTGATGTTGTCGGCGTCTTAACACAGTTTGACAGCCAGACTCCGCCAAAAGCTGGATATCAAGTAACTCCAAACGCTTATGCTGATATTACTCAAGGCGTTGCAGCTCCTCCATCTCCATTCTACTTCTTTACAGAAGCGACTGATACTACATATAATGGAAAAACTGTAACAATCGATAATAAAGATGCCAATTTCACTTTCGATTGGAATGCTGCAGTTGACTTGAACAACGACGCTGTAATTTATCAAATGGTTTGGATGTTCGGTGGAACTACTAAATATGTGCCTTCTTCTGGCGCATTAAGTGCTCCTACGCATACACTTACCGGACAGCAGATTATTGATCTTCTTGGTAACGTATCACAGGAAGTTGAAATTACAACCAGAGCAAAAGGCGCTGAAGCTACAATGGTTACAATGGTTGATACTATTACAACAACATTTACTATCACTGTTGGTGTTAACGAAGAAGGTATGATTCCTAAAGATTTCTTTGTTGATCAGAACTATCCAAACCCGTTCAATCCTGCAACAACAATTCGTTTTGGATTACCAAGCGATGCAAATGTTGATCTAAGAATTTATGATATTCTTGGACGCGAAGTTGCGGTATTGTTAAACGGCGTAAACAAACCTGCCGGAACTTATCAATATCTGTTCAACGCAAGCAGACTTGCTTCGGGAACATATATTTATAGATTGACTGCAGATAGTAAAGTAGAGATCAAAAAGATGCTTCTATTGAAATAAGATAGAAGGGGCATCTCCTCTAAAGAGCCGGGTTCATTTTGAATCCGGCTTTTTCTTATCCCGCATGTATTTCAATAATTGTATTTTTTTATTATTTTAACGTCAAATGGATTAGCACATCAATGAGGGAAAGAACTCATGACAAAGCAAGAGGAAATTCTTTTTTTAATTAACAGTCTTAATATAAAGCTTAGCTGGCTTGCAGATAAGATAGAAGTACCTCTTCCCTCCCTTAATTTTTTACTTAACGATTCCGATAAATTTGACGATGAACTTTATTCAATAATAAAAGAAGCAATAAAGTCCTACCAATTCGAATTAAACTTCATTGATGAGAAAACTACAACAACAACTCCCGATTTATTTGATGAGCAGCAAATTAAAAAAGGCATTGGCGAACGATTAAGAGTCTTTGCAAATAGAAGATTTAATACTTTAAAAGCTCTCGCAGAAGAAATGCACATCTCGCCTCAGCAGCTTCAGCAATATATTAGCGGCAATCGTGAACCAGGTTCAAAAATTCTAATTAAGCTGTTAAAATTAGGATGCGATATTAATTGGCTTCTTGGCGGATTTGAATCAATAGAATCATACAAAATTTTCAAGCTGGAATCAGAAGTTAAAAAACTTCAATCGGCAGTTTTAAAAATTTCTCAGCTTACTGACGAAACTTTACATCACAAATAGAGTTTTTTTTCCGAATTCACATCTCCCTTACATTCATGGTAGAATCAAAAACTGGCACACTTCTCTTCTTCGATTAATTTTATTGAATTTGGATCGAGTTTAATGGTTCTCCCGATAAATCTGTATACGCCGCATAACACTTCCTTTTCTCAGTAATTGCCTGGGCTCGCCAGGGCGTAGTTGAGCAAACGAAAACGAGGCTTGGTGGAGCTTGCCTGCCATTCTTTTGGGTAGGCTTGCCTGCCTTAATATTGTTGCGGTTTACCCGCCTCAAAAGTAAACCCGCTCCTATGAGACTGTAAACTATATCCCTATCCCAACGTGCAATCCATAGAAGTTTTCCTTGTCGCTGTTTGAGTCAGATATCTGTTTGTAGTAGCCAATCCCGAGGTTGAACAAAAAGGAAAGACTACTTCTAATTTCTACTCCAACAAAAGTGCGATTGGTGATTGCGGAAAGTGGATTTCCCCATGTGCGAAGGAGTACGACACGGGCCTCATTCAGCACAGAAAAATCTGGCGTTGACTTTGGCGATAATATGCCTTGATAGCCAATTGACAAGCGTCCTCCGGCGGTACCAGGGCTCAGCGCAATGCTGAGATTATTTAGCCACGTTTTATTATCTCGGTCTTTTTCGAACATGTGCACGTACCGCGAGGTGATAGACCAACGGTCCGGGACTCCCCACTCAATAGATGAAATAGGTAAAATAATGTCCTGGTCACTAAGTTGAAACATCAGTCTCGGTGAGGAAGATTTTTTTTGTTTTTCCGTTTGCAATGAATCCTGGCTCCATACTGTATGGACGAACAAAAACAAAATAAAAACGGTAAATGGAATATTGAACATACGTCGAAAATTCATAATTTCTCCTTGCTACGTGATGAAAAAAATAATCCGAATTCACAACCCATCCAGCGGGCTATGTGTTCAACGTCCTGCATCAATCGGGTAGCAGAAATACCGCAATCAGCATTCCGATTGCATGGGCAGTACATCAACTAATCTTTTTTATTCGCTTTTCACATACTCAATCTCTGTTTCATACTTACTTGGTCTATAAAGACACGCTCCTGCGATTACTAATGGAACTCCAACAAGTATAGCAGTTCCGATTTGTGCCCAGGCAAGTCCTTTACTGAGGATAAAGAACACCAGACCAGCCGTTGTAAGAAAAACCACTACTCCTATCGCTCTAGGGTAATGCTTCGATAATACACCTAAACCAACGATTGCTAGACCCGGAGTCAGATTCAGTAATGTGCTGAATGATAATCCATGCTCCACCGAGCTCATCATTACGAATAATGTCATGAGGAGACCTGCTGCCAAGATTATTTTTGTTGCAGCCTCACGCAAGTTTTTTGCCAGAACTATGTTGAATAGCGCTTTTGCCGCCAGTCCGGCAATTATGATCATGTTAAAAATTTCCCAGTCGGGATTACCTTCAGCGCTCAGCTTGGCGGCAAAGATGATGCAAACAATTATCATAACGACGAACGCGATATTGCTTGAACGATAGTGAATGCTTAATTGCCTTTCGTCAACATAACGCCTGGCAACTCCAAGCGAAGCCAGAGTGGGCCGTAAAAGATATGACCCAATCATCAGAGCCAACCAGAGTTGATTTTGCGTAATCGCGAAAATCAGTAGGGCAAGGATAAAAATACCGCTCGCCCACCAGAAAATTGGATCCTTCTTATACATAGTCTTTATCCTCCAAAATAAAAAGTTCTTCAACTGTTGTTTCGAGTTTCTTTGCTAACAATAATGCCAGCTTTACAGAAGGCGCGTAGTCACCACCTTCGATGGAGACAATTGTCTGCCTCGACACCGTGACCATGACGGCCAGTTGCTGTTGGCTAAGTTCGCCACGGTTGAATCTAAATTTGCGAAGATTTGTTTTCATGATCATCCATAATGCATTGTTTTCATTAATTGCTATTATATAGTATACTATTTTTTACGTAATGTCAAGCATTCTTGTCATTATGTCAATTATACTTTCTATAAGTTATGATTTTTGAGGACATTAGATTACAATGCTTTTTGTTTGTAATTCTATCGGAGTTGTAAAATGTGGTCGGAACTGGCGCCATTAAGTATGCTCAATATTTTTCTAATCTTAAAGTGAAGTTAAGCTTTTTTGAGTGCAGTTCATTTTTTTACTCTATTCAATTGGGGCTTTCACTAATCACCTCATTTCAGCATGGAAAAAAACACTTGCCCGCTGTTTTGTTGGGTGGGCTTGGCTACCTCAGCCATAGATGATAAATCCGGTAGGTTCATTCAACAAGAGCAATTATTTGCTTGCCAGCCATGCTCTGCGGAAGTTTAATTACTCATATCATGTGCCCTCCTCAGCACATCACTGAGTGGATTTTATTGGAAAAATGTTTTTGACGATAGTTAACTAATTAGTTATCTTTTTATGTGCAAAGAAAAGTAGTATTATACGGTAATTATTTTCTAGACTTTTACTCTAAGCTAGATTAAAAGACAAGAGAAAAAATTGATTTCGTTCTCGATCTAATCAGAAATGTTGAGAGAGTTCCCATTTAATTTTTCAAGCATTTAGAGGAAACCGACCGTCTATTTGAAGTTAGAGTGATTACCCCGAATAAAAGTATTAGAATATTTTGTTTCTTTGAAGAAGGCAGCTTGATAATTCTGCTTAATGGCATTGTTAAAAAAGCGAATAAATCTCCAAAGAAAGAATTGGAGTTGGGTATAAAATTAAAAGAAGAATATTTTATGGAAAAGCATATTAGGAAAAACAAATGAAGAAAATAACAACCTTTGAAGAGCACTTAGACAAACAATACGGAAAGAAAGGAAGCTCGCGCAGAGAAAAATTCGAAACCGATTCAATCGCATTCCGTTTGGGTGAATGCTGAAAGTTGAAAGAAAAAAAGCAAAGATGACTCAAGAGCAGCTAGCAGAAAAAACTGGAACAAAGAAAAGCTACATCTCCAGAATAGAAGCCGGTAAAAGCGATATACAGATTTCAACATTTTATCGAATCATAGAACTCGGTCTTGAAAAAAGGGTATCTATTTCTATCTCGTAATTTGCAGTTATAAATTCCTTCCGCAACTCCGCATAACTCGATTGATATGTGGTATAGTTGACTTATTGAGTAAATATACTGGGTTGTAGAACAGAGTTAAAGCCGAAAAGCCGTTATATTTTTGATTGGAAGCTAAGACAATAAAAAAAGGTAAGAAAGTTGCTCCGGCACAGAAGCTTAGATACAACTCGAAAATGGTACTTATATATAGACGTTCAAAAGATGGGTGATGAAGCAGATTTAATTGATTACTGCAACCACTCGCTGCAACCAGTAATTATTACCCCCTTTGATGATCCCTCTAACCTATTGTAAATGAACAACTTACGAGTGGAGCTAAGCGGGATCGA
>JAHJTX010000198.1 GCA_018829545.1 Bacteroidota bacterium
AATTAATAATGTCTTCTAATGAAATTACAACTATAGTATTCAATTATGGTTCGGTTTGTGCTCCTAATCGGTTAGGAAATGTTGCAGATTTATATTGGAGCGGTCTCGGTTATATGTTTGAATTTGGACCAATAATTGCCGCAGAAGTCCAAGGAGATGATGGGAAAATCAGTATTTTATTCCATATTTACAATAAAGTGGTATATTGTTAAAAATGTTTAGAAAAATTCTAACATATTGTGTTTTTCTTTGTGCAAGCGTTGTTCACGCCCAGTCTGAGGAATTATCATTTGAACGTCTTGGATTGGAAGATGGACTTTCTCAAAGTGTTGTAACAGATATTGCTCAAGATTCATCTGGTTTCCTCTGGTTTTCTACTCAAGACGGATTAAATAGATATGATGGTTATGAATTCAAAGTATTTAAAGGAAATCCCACCGACTCAAACTCTATACGAGATAATTGGATTGCCTATATAGTTATTAGTGATGATTCAACTATGTGGGTTGGCTCTGAGCGAGATGGCTTATTTAAGTTTAGTTTGAATAATTACGAGTTCCAAAGAGTTATTTATGATTCGATTAACACCGGTAAAAAAACCACATACATCAGAAATCTTGAATTAGACGATAATCATAATCTCTACATAGGTACCTGGGGAGAAGGATTATTCATAATGAATTTATTATCACATAAGGTCATTAACTTGCAATATGATCCGAATGATTCTAATTCATTAATAGATAATCGAGTCCGGTCCTTGTATATAGAAAACAAAGAAAATATTTGGATTGGAACTACAAATGGATTAAATCATTTTAATCCGGAAACAAATATTCATACGCATTTTTCACATAATCCGGCTAATATAAATTCACTGTCTGACAATTATGTTATTTCCATAGGCTCAGATTCGTTGGGAAGTCTTTTTATCGGCACCAGACTTGGTTTGAACATTCTTGATAAAAGTGGGACATTTCATCGGTTTTCACAAAACCAGAATAATCCCCGCGGTATCACTGGTGGGGCAATCCTTGATATTTTTGAGAATAGTGATGGAAAAGTTTGGCTCGCCACACATGATGCAGGCGTGATTTTAATAGAAAATAATAGAAGTAATTATCAAGATTTAGAGATTACGAATTTCTATTATGCGAAAAACAATCTTGAAAGTATATCTGCCAATTACGTTAGAACCATATTTAAGGATAAAGATAATATATTATGGTTCGGTACCTGGGGTGCATCAATTAGTAAGCTTGATTTGAAACCACCAAAATTTCATCATGTTAAACAAAACTCTGAAAATGCAAACTCTATTAAAGGTTCCTTCACAAGAGCGTTTTTTATTGATAGTAAAAATAGATTTTGGGTGGGATTTGATGAAGGAATTGTAAACTTTTGTGATGAAAACCAAGAACAATATATCAATGTTGAGTTTGAAATAAATAGTGAATCAAAAGAAGCTAAATGTTTTAATGAAGACAATGATGGCACAATTTGGCTGGGTACAAAAAGTGGTTTGTGGCGATATAACGAAGAACGAAATAGATTTGAGTATAACAATATTAGCAAACAGATTTCTGATGCCCCAAAGTTCTTAGCAATTTTTTCGATTGAAAAATTTGATGATTTTCTTCTTCTATCTTCGAGTGCAGGTTTGCTTTATTACAACATAAAAAAGAACCTTGCAAAAAGAGTTTTATCTGATAAACCGGAGGAGAATAAACTACTCAATTCATATTCATCAAATACTATAAAAGGCTCTAATGGAAATTATTGGATAAGTGCTCACCGATATTTTGTTTACAAAGTAAGTTTTAAAAGAAATGGGAATAGTGATTTAGTTGTCGATTCTTTCACCTCTTTTTCTCCCGGTAAGGATTTGCCGGAGGGGAGCTATAGAGTGAATTTTATCCTTGAAAGTAATGATGGAGATATTTGGTTTGCTACAAGTTATGGACTATTCAAACTGAATCCTGTTTCCGGAAAAATGGATAAGTTTTTGGAGAATGATGGATTGCCCAATAATATAACTTATAGCATTGCTGAGGATAGCGATGGTAATATTTGGGTTGCCACTAATTTAGGATTGTCAAAAATAAGCAAAAAAAATGGTGAACTAAGTTTTAGAAATTATGATGTCAGCGATGGATTGCAGAGCAACGAATTCAACCAGGCAACGGTTCTTAAGGCACCTAACGGTGTTTTATATTTTGGTGGGATAAATGGTTTCAATTATTTTGACCCCGCAGAAGTGATTGATAATCCGAATAAACCACAAATTGCATTGACAAGTATTAAAATTTTCAACAATGAAGTGAGCCACGTACAGCAGAAAATAAGAGATAAAAGATTTTTTGTAAATTATTCTGATAACATGTTCTCATTTGATTTTGCTGCTCTTGAATTTACAAATCCGAAAATGAATGAGTTCTCTTATAAATTGGATGGATTTGACAAAGCTTGGATCAGAAGCGGATATTCACGAACTGCAACTTATACAAACATAAGTCCGGGTGAATATATCCTCTATGCAAAGGCATCAAATAATGATGGTGTGTGGAGTTATGCAGAAGAAATGCTGAGAATAATTGTTATTCCCCCCTATTGGATGACTTGGTGGTTTAGAAGTATTGTAATCTTTTTTCTTCTTATGTCAGCGTGGTATTTTTATCATAACAGAGTTCAATATTTATTAAAGATGGAACGACTTCGTACAAAGATTTCAAGTGATCTCCACGATGAAGTTGGCTCAATGTTGACACAAATTTCCATAAATGCAGATCTACTTCAGTATGTTACCGATCCCGCAAAGGTAAAAAAAACGACCGCTACAATCATTAGTAAATCTGGAGAAGTAATCAATATGATGCGTGACGTTATTTGGTCCATCGATTCCAGAAACGATAATTTAGGAAGCTTGGTTGATCGGATACAACAATTCGCTGTCACTTTTCTAAATCAAAAAAATATCAAATTGATATTTGAAAATGCGATTGAAGGCAGAGAAAAATCGTTAAAAGTTGATTTTAGACAGAACGTAATGTTGATTTTAAAAGAGGCGGTTAACAACTCTGTAAAATATTCTGAAAGTAATAAAATCAAAATTTTCTTGTCATCTAAAAATCGACAATTTCAGATGGAAATCACTGATTTTGGAATAGGACTCGATCTTGAGAATATTAAAAGAAAAAGTGGTTTGAAGAATATGGTAATGCGTGCAGAACAGATTGGTGCTCGCATTAGTTTCATTAATAAGGATGGATTTACGATTAGCCTGATAAAGGAAAAATTTTAACTCCCCCATTTTCGGGATTGTACTTTGATTACAAATACCAAATATTCCGGTGTGATTTCAATAGCAATAATAGAAGATATAGACGATATCAGAATTCCGATGAGAGAATTCTTAAGTTCGTGCGCCGAGTTTCTTTGTGATATTGATGCAAGCTCAGTAGAAGAGTTTCTTGAAAAATACCGAGATGATGTTCAATTAGATGTGATTTTACTTGATATTGGATTGCCGGGAATTTCAGGATTGGGTGCAATTCAACTTATTAAGGAGAGAATACCTAACTGTCTAATTTTAATGAGCACAATTCATGATGAAGCTGAGAAAATTTTCCAAGCATTAAAATCGGGAGCTTCCGGTTATCTACTTAAAGACACTCCTTTGGCGGATGTAAAAAATGCTATCGTAGAAGTTTATGAAGGTGGCGCACCGATGTCACCACCAATTGCAAGAAAAGTGATAAATTATTTCAACAAAAATGAAACAAAAATAACTGCTGCAAACATCACAACAAAAGAGAAAGAAATTATAGCTCAAATGGTTGATGGAATGAGTTTGAAAATGATAGCTGCAAACCTTGGTAATTCCGTTGAGACTATTAAATACCACACCAAAAACATTTATAAAAAACTACATGTAAATTCGAAAACTGAAGTTGTTGCTAAATCTCTACGAGGGGAAATTTGAAGTGTCAATTACACTTTTTGAAAATAGCTTGAAGTTTTGGTTATTAACCGCTCAGCCCGCAAAAATATTGTATATAATCTTTGCATCTTGTGCTAAACACAATTTTAAATCATTCAGATATTCAATTTTTCTTCATTCTCGATTAATGCTAATCAACTCAATTTTATTAATTATTGCGATGCAACTCACAAAACAAATAAACTCCCCCCAACGTGGGATTGTAATACAAAATTAATTCTATAATATTGGTAGTAGGTTACAAATCTTAAAATCAGAAACTCCGTAATCTCAGTTTAAATAATAGGAAAAAATTAAATGATAGATGTTTCTTTTACTTTCTTTCTTTTTCTGAGTCTTTCCCCTTTACAAAAACCATCAAATAAAGACGAAAATAAAATCTTTTATAATATTTACTAATTCGAATGTTAAACTCATCAATGGAGGAAAAAATGAATTCGACAAAAGTACTTCTTAAAACATTTCTGCTTCTTCTCATATTCTTTGCGGATATGGTATTCGCTCAAGTTTATGATTATGAATCTCAAAATCCTATACCAACTGGTAAAACGTTGCTAGATTCTTACGTTTTAGAAAGCGGAAAAGATAAAATTATAGTTGGTAGACATGGTTTAATAATGAGAAGTGACGATGGAATCACTTGGGATAAAATTTATAGTGGAACTACATCATATTTAACAGACATTCATTTTTTTGATATGAACAGAGGATGGATTGTTGGTGATGATGGAACTATACTTTTTACCTCTGATGGGGGTTATTCTTGGACTCAGCAGGAGACGGGAACCATTAGGTCTCTAAATGCGATAAAGTTTTCTAATCAAAATTTTGGCATTGCCGTAGGGTGGGGAGTAATTCTCCGCACTACAAATAGTGGCTCCAATTGGGAACAGATTTCTACTTCAAACACAGATCCACTTTTTGATCTTGATTTTTTGGATTCTGGCGATGCATATGCTGTGGGTTCAAGCTCAGCAATATTAAGATCAACTAATGCCGGAGTAGATTGGGAAAAATTAGATGTTCCTATTTCTGAAAGATTAGTTGGTGTAGATTTCATTGACAAATATGAAGGTTGGGTGGTTGGATGGCAGGGAACACTGCTACATACAACGGATGGAGGTGAGAGTTGGGCAGTATCTTTTCCAATTTCTTATGATCTAAATGCGGTTGCGTTTGTAAATCCTAGCTTAGGATTTGTTGCTGGAGATCATGGAACAATAATGAAAACAACGGATGGAGGAATAACGTGGCAAAGTGTTAATAGCACCGGAATAACAAGTACACTCTTTTCAATTAACTATAGTAATAATCAGTCTTATAACAATGTTTTTGTCGGAGGAGATTATGGGCATTTATTACACTCCACAGATTTTGGTGCAACATGGGAAGATTTAAGAACATCATTCACTGAATCAGGTATAACCAAAACTTTTTTTACTGATCCTACACATGGTTGGGTTATTTCAAATGAAGGAATATTTAAAACTGAAGATGGAGGAAGCAGTTGGGATTTGGGAGATAATGGTATTGAAAACTCTCCTGGAGATAAAGCTTTATTTTTTACAAACAATGATATTGGTTACACTGGAACTTATAACGGAAAAATATTTAAAACCACAAACTCAGGGGTAAATTGGACAGAAATTTATAACTGGTTAGGGCGAAGTATACAAGAGATATTTTTCATTGATGAGAATATGGGTTTGGTTTTAGCTGGATCAAACAATATTCTAAAAACAACAGACGCAGGAAGTTCTTGGACGGAAATAGATATTCCATCCTATAGTTACAGTATGGAATCAATTTACTTCTCAACTCCGCTTGTTGGATTTATAGTAGGTGAACATGGGAAATTGCTTCGTTCTCTCGATGGTGGTAATACTTGGCAAAGTATTTATGCAGGGACTGGCTATTTCAAATCTGTACATTTTGCTAATGTGAGTAACGGCTTTGCCGTCGGTCTTGATGGTCTGTTTTATAAAACAATTGATGGTGGAACATCATGGTTTCCTCAAACATTCAATAGCAGTTATAATCTAAGTGAAGTCTTTTTTACGAACGAAAATAACGGTTGGATAGTTGGTTCTGAAGATAACAATTACCAAGGATTATTGTTATATACAACTGATGGTGGAACCAATTGGTATAAACAAGATAGCTATGTTTATGGAAGTTTGTACTCATGCTTTTTCTTTGATTATGGAATAGGGTGGGTTGGAGGTGCAAATGGAAATCTGGTTAAATATTATTTTAATACTTACGGACCTCAACTTGATCTTTATTACCCATTATCGGGAGCTAGTCTTCAAATTGATCAAGAGATAGAGATACTATGGAATGCGACTAATATTGGTAATGTGAAATTAGATTATTCGACAAATAACGGTATAAATTGGTACACAATTACTACAGTTCCGGGAGTTTGGGGCAGTTATAACTGGATAATTCCTTATATCACGGATAATGAATTTTTGCTACGAATTAACGATGTACTAAATCCTAGTATCTCTGTTGAAAGCGGTTTACTCATTGCAAATGATCCCCCTGCGGAATGGACTCCAGTTACAAACATTGGACAGTATTCTTTTTATGATGTTTTCTTTATCGGAGAAGATACCGGCTGGGCGTTAACTTCATCCAAAATATTTTCAACTTCTGATGGGGGAATTAATTGGGTAGAGCAGATTGGAGGCCTTTCATCGATGAAAAGTATTTATTTTGTCGATTATATGAATGGATGGGCTGTTGGTTCGCAAGGCAAAATATTGAAAACCACTGATGGTGGACTCAATTGGCTAAACGTTGGTGGACTTGTAAATAAATATTTATACGATATTTATTTTTATGATTTGTTAAACGGTTGGGCAGCTGTCGAAGATGGCTCAATTTTGAAAAGCATTGATGGTGGTAATAATTGGGAAATTATTAACATTCCAACTTCTTCGGATGTGAAAAAAGTCTTTTTCCCAGATCCTTTAATCGGATATGCCATTGCAGCTGACTTTGGTGAGTTTTATAAATCATTTGATGGAGGAGTGAACTGGTTGCAGCTCAATCTTTCAGGTGGTCAAAATGGGGATCCGGTATCAATTTATTTTATCAATCAAGATATCGGCTGGTTAATTACTTCCCACTCGAATTGTTTAAAAACTATTGATGGAGGTGCGAATTGGACTTCTGTTGAAGTTGCTCAAGAATATTTAAAAGACGTAATATTTCTCGATGAGCAAACTGGATGGATTGCCGGTTATTCTGGATTTACATCAAGAACAATGGATGGAGGTTCAACATGGGAATATGTTTCTTCTGGCGTTGAAGACCATTTGCAATCAATCTATTTCTTCGATATCTATAATGGTTGGGCTTGCGGTGGTGGAAGTCTTCTAAAATATACTGGAGATGCAACGCCATTTGTACAAGTTTTATCCCCAAATGGAAATGAAGATTTTTATTTTGGAGACCAAATTGATATTGAGTGGGAAAGCAGTAATACAGATAATGTGAAGGTAGAATATTCAACGAACAACGGATCATATTGGTCAACTATTGTGTCATCCACGGTTGCGTCTACCGGAACTTTTCCATGGTTAGTTCCGAATATTGCCTCGGATAACTATTTGGTGAAAATATCAAATGTGGAAAATAGTGCATTTTATGATATCTCGGATTTCACATTTAGCATTATCGACACAACAGTTTCACTTACTATAACCGACCCAAACGGTGGTGAGAGTTTGAATGCCAACCAAATATTCCCAATTACTTGGAATCAGATAAACGTAGAAAACATCAAACTTGAATATTCAATTGATGCCGGAGATAACTGGTCACAAATAATTGCTTCCTTTCCAGCAGTAGTGGGAACTTACCATTGGCGTGTTCCAAACACACCATCAGAAAATTGCTTAGTGCGAATTTCTGATAATGCCGATGAAATGATTGTGGATGTATCTGAAACGGTTTTTACAATCAACTCAACCTCACAATCGCTTACAGTTATTACTCCAAATGGTGGTGAGGTTTTTGGAGTTGGTACTATAGCACAAATTAATTGGTCTAACGGTGGTGGGCAATCTCCTCTTTTAAGCACGGGAAATGAGGAATATCTATCGATTGGAAAAAATAAAAATTTGGACTTTGAAATAAAGGGTGTTGTAGAAAACACAGATATTAATATGGTAAAACTGCAATATACTTTTAATGATGGTGTAAATTGGATTCTAATAGAAGACGGGATTGATGCTTCTCAACAATCCTACGATTGGTCAGTTCCAAATATCCCATCTAATTTGTGTAAAGTGAAGGTTTCAAATTCTGAAAATCCTGAGCAAAACGATATCTCAAATGCAGTTTTTACAATTTCAGATGATGTTTTATTATTTAAGTATGTTGTTGAAATTATCGGAGATGTTGGTCAAGTAGGCGATACCGTTTCGGCATCGGTTAATATTGACGTACAAGATGGAATTTCATTCAGTTCAGGATTCGTAAATCTTAGTTATTTCCAAAACCAACTGGAATTTCTTGCAATCGATACTGCAAACTCAGTAATAAGTGGTAGCGACACATACATTGTTTCTAATAACACAGATTCATTACTTCTTATTTCCTTTGCAACTCCTGAAGAGATTAGTGAATCTGGTCTGCTATTCAAAATAGATTTTATTATTACTAATGAGGTTTCAACAATAATTCCTCTTCATATTGATTCAGTGCTAATTGATACCGGCGAATATACTGTTCTAACATTAGATGGTGAAATTAGAATTCTGCAACCAATTTATGGTGACGTAGATTTGAACACCATTGTTCAACCTTATGATGCATCATATCTGTTAAAATATTTAGTCGGATATATCACCGAATTAGCGCCTCAACAAATTGTAAATGCGGATGTTACGACAGATGGATCACTTTCAGCTCTTGATGCCTCTGTTATTTTGCAATATACAGCCGGACTAATAAACGAATTTCCATTCTTGAGAGTTATTGAGCCATCAGGATTATTTGATATGCCTGTTGCTGTAGAATATGCGGATTCACTTTTTGTGGTTCCAGTTCAGATTTCAAGTGGTGACAGTATTTATTCATTCGAATGTATGTTTGAATACTCAAGCGAATATATTTATTATGATGGTTTGCAGTATGGAGAATCTTTGAATAATTATACAGTTCAGTCGAGAGTTCAAAACAATAAAATTAAAATTGTGGGTGCTGCCGATCAACCATCGCTAGAAGATGGGATGTTTCTTTACTTGAGATTCAAGAAAAATTACCAGGATCAATTTGAAGAAAGTTATTTGGTATTCAGTGAATTGAGATTGAATGAAAGTGAATTCCAAACAGAAATTGACTCCACTTTGATTAGTTTGGTTGTAGGTGTAGAAGAGAATGAAGAAATACCTCATTCCTTTGCCTTAGAACAAAATTATCCGAATCCCTTTAATCCGTCAACAACAATTTCCTACTCTGTCCCAAATGGCAATATTTCAAATGTGGATGTCTCTCTTAAAGTTTTTGATATTCTCGGACGTGAAATTGCAAGTCTTGTAAACACTCAGCA
>JAHJTX010000021.1 GCA_018829545.1 Bacteroidota bacterium
CCAAAACTATTTAGGTAAATATTATTATAACCAAATGAAGCGCTAAAGTCATCGCTGTTTGGAGCTAAAAAGGGAGAAGAAAAATTTGTACAACTAATAGCTATCCAGTTACGATCTATCTCGTTGAATGAAATTTGTGCAGTTGAATAATACATATCTATACCGACAGTTTGTCCGTAGATGCGGAGGTTGGTAATGTAGGTATCCGAACTTGAATAATTTGTGCGATAAAGATGAATCCCGCTATAACCGTTTCTGATAAGGCAGTTATCAATTAAGGCGACACCTTCGTTAACGAATATACCGGTATAAGCTCTTCTTATTTCCGCATGGGAAATATTTGCAATACCGGTAGAATTAATTTTTATTCCATTTTTATCAATACCCATTGAAGGATTCCATTGAGGGTATTGGAAATCAAAAAGAACTTCGTTCCCGCTTGTTCCGTTTACATTTAGCGTTCCGTCAATAATTAGTGAAGCGCCGTTTTCAAAAACCAAGTTTGTCCCAGCTGCAATTGTAAGTGTTTTATTACTTGCAACTGTAAGATTACCCCCAATTCTAACATTCCCAGAAAGTGTTGTGTTTTCTGTAATATTTCCTTCCCAATAATTATAAAAAACTTTTACCGACATATAGTCATATCCACTAGTACTCTTTTTTTCTATATCTACTATACCAATGTGAGTTTTCTTTGCATAATGTATATCGTATACCCATTCGCTAATCTCTCCATCCCAAACTCGCACGGTCCATCCCTTTTTCTTTGTGGATGGTCTAGTAGCATCTGTCATACGATTGATAATACGACCCTGAATTACCTCATCCGTGAAAAAGTCAGATCGCTTACTATTAGTCCTAGCTAACCACCTCTCACCTGTGGGGTCCCAAGAAAAGGGATTGCTCATGTCCTTATATGCAGAGGTATCCCAAATATTTCTTCCTCCATCAGGCATATAAGTAAAAACGTCCACCCCATTTATTTTAGTTGTGTTTATATCATTCAACCAATCAAAATCTCCTTCACTCAAATCGCCTAAATAATCGTTGGCTCTTGAATAATTGCCTCTTGGATAACTATCATCAGGTAATGGCGTTCTATTTTCCCAACCATTATATGGTACTGCTAGTTCTAAGTCAGTGTTGTGCCAAATTAATGCACCTTTGTTATATCCATTTGTTGCATATTCATCTATATTCGAAAAATTTTTATCATATTCTGATGCATTGTGAAATTCTATCAAAAAGTATTGACTTGAACTATCCAGAATAACTTTTGCAAACCTATAAAATCCTTGAGATTTTTGAGCTGTGGTTAATGAATAATTAAGATCTGCTAATTTTATTTCACCAAAAGTTTCATAGTTATTTTCATCTATAACTAATATTTCATCGGAGGCAACCCATCCAAAACGCATTAAATCAGCCGATCTAATAGGTCTTTGCCCATATAGTGAGCGCTCTGAAACTATGAAGCCTCTGTTATCCATCATATCGTAACAAGACATGCCACTTATATTGGTCTTTCTATCTGGTAGCCCCATCATATGTAATCGTTCATGTGGTATTGCGTCTGTTTTCCAGTTAATCGAAATGGGACCCTCAAAATAAACTACACTGTTACTTTCTAATCTAAGATTATCTTCAATTGTTCCACCATATGTTGTATCAAACTCATCCGGATTAGTACTTCCAACATTGAATACAAAATGTAAAGCGTTTATATTATTAAATACATTTTGATTATCCGCATACATGTTTTCAGCAACTTGTAATAATATTTCTTTTCTTTTATTCCAAATAACATTTGTATCAACATTATTATTTTCGATAATCCATTGAGCCATGCTGTAATCTGGAGTATAAGGTTTGCCGTCAGATTTTTTGATAAACTCGAAGTCGACTGTATGCAAACCATTTGAATGTGTATCAAAATAGTCATCCAACATAGGTTCATACCAATTTTCAATAGGATATGCATTATTGTATTCAGCAATAGAGTCTCTTAGCAAATCACAATTGGGGAAGACTCCATGCTTTGGGTAATAACTACTGTTCGAAAGTACAGGCCAAGCATTGTCTCTATCGGAAAAACCAACTGGAATTACTAGTTCTTCAAAATTTCCCAAATACGGAATTGACTGAGTAACCGTTGTTTCATCAATTGTAGCATCAAGTGGTGCGAAAAAACCAACCGATTGCTGTGTAAATACTTGCGGTAACATTAAAAGACCAACCGCTAATAGAAGTTTAAGTTTCATTTTCTCTCCTTTTTTATTAATTAAATATGTGCTATGCCTATAGCACAATTATTATTAGAAATGAATTCTAATTTGATTATTTAACTTATTGGGTTAGATTTTTGAATAGAATTGTTGCTTCTAGCAAACAATGAACGAAATAGACCTACAATGTTTTACAACAGTCCCTTTTTTAATAAGAATTTTGAGAAAGGTTCTCCTACCTAAGGAGAATCATTTTTTTACTCTCTTTGTAATTCCCACTTTGAAGCTTATAAAAATATATCCCGCTTGATAAACTGCTTGCATCAAAACTAACATCGTAACTTCCAGGTTTCTGTGCTTCATTTACAAGTGTTGCGACCTCTTGCCCGAGTGCATCGTAAATTTTGAGTGTGACTAACCCACCTCCAGCCCCTCCCGAGTGGGGAGTTTCAACAGATGGAATTGAATATTTTATTGTTGTACTTGGATTAAATGGATTTGGATAGTTTTGCTCAAGAGAATATTCTTTTGGATAAGTACCTGAATCTGCTTTTATATCTGTTAGTGCTCTCGTAATATCAAAACCCATTAACCGATCTTTTTCAACATGTACATATAAAATAGTATCATTATTCAACCACTCTAGATGTGCTTTCGAGCCATAATCTGAATTAGGTACATATGTAACTTTATTTGAATCTATTGAATATATGTAAATGTATGAAATCGGGTTTGTATAATCATAGCCAAAGAAAGCTAATTTTATTTCATCCTCATTCCACTTGATATCTTTGAATTCAACCCATCCTGGATTATTTGTTTCAAATTGAAATATTCTTTTATTATTAATACAGTCATAAACATAAAACACATCTTCAACGCTGTATGCTAACAGATTTTTGTTTATGTTATAATCAAAACTTACGATATCATTTCCTTCACCCATATCCAAAAGTGTGTCCATTCTAGTCGAGTATGCATAATATTCTGCTAATGAGTGATCTAATGATTTAAAGATTACTGTGCTATCGCTACTCCAGCAATAGGGATAATCTTCTCCATACATAATAAAATCTTGTGTAGACTTAATTCCTACACTATCATATATTGTTTTTGGGCTACCTATAAAAACAAGGCTATCGTTTGGCGATATTTTGAATCTTGGAGTAAAATATGTCATCGTCTTCCCTAACCCAACGTGAAATTTAAATTCCCAAATAATCCTTGAATCATTAGTCTTAAAATCATGTAGATAGTAAATATTGCTACTATCGGTTATCTCCATATAAATTGCTTTATGTGAGTTATGCATAAGTACTGGAAAATTTGGGAAGTCTGTTATTACATGACTTCCAGTATTGATATTGTATTTACCAACAAGGGAGCTAAACCATGGTGAAATATAAATATCATTTTCAAATCTATCAATAGTAAAATATGATGTTGTGTTCTCTCCAGATAGCTCAAACTCTTGTGAGTAAATAGTCCCCAATAAGAACACCATCATAAATAATAATAGTTTCTTCATATCTTCTCCTAAATTATCTATTTTTTAACTTATGTAAAAATTCTATTTAATTCAATGTTATTCTATGTACCTCTATTATTGATTTCTCTGATGTTGCCACCATCTCCCATTACAATTTGTAGTCTTCAGTAAACAACGAGTTCCATCAAGTGTACTTGCAGAACATTGCACAGCTCTCAATCCTTGAGTTCTTTTTATGATTGCTTATAGCTTCGCCACGTAACTCACATTGTGTTGTTTTTTTTATATAAAAATCACTTTTAGAAATTTATATCATAAATGAGGCTGAAAAAACAATCAATTATCTTCTTCTAATCTATATTGTGGTATAAAATACCCATCCTAACTTGTTTAGTTAAAAATGTGAATAAACCATAAATAATCATATTTCTTCTATTTTTTTAAAATGGATCAATTAATCTAAATTCATTTTTCCTTTTTTATCAAAAAATTATTTTTAGTTAGAAATACTATTTCAACATTTTTAATGTTTCAAGTATCTTGTTATAATCCTTTTCCCGTACATAATTTCGGCTAAAGAACAAAATTAACATAAATAGCACGATTTTTTTGATTCATTTCATTATCCTTTGTATTTTCAAACAAAATAGTTTACTTAATTATTCAACTGTTTGTTTAAACAAACCCAAAAAATGTTCCCTTTTATTAAAGTATAATTGTAAAGCGTTGGAATTTATTAAGGTTAATTTTTTGCTTAGTAAGGGTATTAAAATTTTGCTGGTACTTAATAGATTTTGTTTTAATTGAAAAAGTTGTAAAATAAAAATGGGAGGGGGGGGGCAAATAGTTTGCCAAGAATTTTAAGTGAAATGTGCAATGGCAAAAGTAAAAAAGAGAAAAATTTTTCTTTTTCAGAAATGCTTGCAAAGGAGAAAAGGAATATGTGCCAATTTGGAATTACCACTCTAACCTCTTATTTGAATGTTAGTTTACAAAATTTTTTTACACAAGCAAAAGTTTTGTGGCTGTTTTTTGAAGTTAAAAAATTGTTTTTAGAGAATATATTTTTCAAATAATAATAATAGTGCTGAAATATTTATAAAGTTTATTCTTAAAACAGTTTGAAAAAAGTAAATATGAGTCCACTCTGAAAAGTCATATTGTTATTAACCCCACGTTTTAACGTGGGGATAAAAAGTTAAAAACAAACTTTCCCAAACGGGTTTTAACCCGTTTGGGGTTTTTCGGAGTGGACTCAATGTTGATTTGTTCTCAACTTACTTAAATAGAAAAGAAAAAACTTTGGTTTCCGGGTATGTAAGCTTAATAAATGCTGTCGGCAGCAAATCAAATAGAATAGAGGAATTAGATAAAATAATCAGCGTCTACGGCGAAATGGCAGAAATTCATAAAGGCGCTACGTTCGCAAAATTCCTCTACTTTTTTAATGAAATCAATGACTATGAAAAAGCCTACGAAATTTTCAAAAACCTTGAACTGTTATACCCAACTGATATTATTACGGAGACAGCTTCAACGATGCTGAGAGATATTAATATAGCAGTTGGTGAAAAAGTTGAAAAAAAAGAAAGCGGAATTTATACGATCAATTTTGACGCCAGCTCCTTTGGAGGCAGTTCCTTATCAAGCGGCACATATATTTACACACTAAAAGTAAACGAATTCTCCCAAAGCCGTAAGATGTTGCTTTTGAAGTAATTTATTACTTCGAAAGTAATCCCGATTTTTTGTATCGGGGTTGTTACTCAAGTGATTTAACAATTGTACCGAATGCAGCCCCGATTATAATTCCGACTGCCATATCAATAACGTTACCTTTTACTGCAAATTCTTTGAACTCTTTGAGCATAATTCCTCCTATTAGGAAATATAAGTGAACTATGATTTCTCAACTACAAAAAAACAAATATTTCGATCTTAATCAAGTAGGTGGGCAAAAAAAAAGAGGTTGTCCAAACTATCAGAATATATAACCGGTGATAATTTGATACAACCTCATCGTATATGGGTTAAAAAATTATTCTGCTTCTTTGAACCTTTTAGAAACTTCTTCCCAGTTAATCACATTATAGAAAGCGGAAATATAATCCGGTCTTCTGTTTTGGTAGTGTAGATAATAAGCGTGTTCCCAAACGTCGAGCGTTAATAACGGAGTTCCTTTCACATCAGCAGTATCCATCAACGGATTATCCTGATTTGGAGTTGAAGTAACAACTAAGCCGCTCTCGGTTTTTACAAGCCAAGCCCAACCGGAACCGAAACGTGTAGCTGCCGCGTCAGAAAATTTTGTTTTAAAATTCTCAAAAGAACCGAATGCGCTGTTAATAGCCTCAGCTAATTCTCCGGTGGGAGCGCCGCCGCCATTTGGCGACATATTTGTCCAAAATAAATTGTGATTGTATGTTCCGCCGCCGTTATTTCTAACTGCTGCGTTTGCAGATGCATTCTTGAATAGTTCTTCAAAAGATTTGCCTTCAAAGTTAGTACCTTCAACTGCGGCATTTAATTTTGCAACATAGCCAGCGTGATGTTTACCGTGATGTATTTCCATTGTTCTTGCATCTATGTGTGGCTCTAACGCATCGAACGAATAGGGTAGAGCGGGTAATTCAAATTTTGCCATTTCTATTTTCTCCTAAAAATTAATAAATATAATATGTCAATTAAAAAAGGTTCAGACATTAACTTTGAGAAAAAAATGGAAACCGTTGAAACGGTTTATTCATTCTCTAAGTTGTTATTAATCCACGACTTAAGTTGTGGGTTAATGAAACTAAACAGTAATATTTCTAACCGTTTTAACGGTTTATAAACCTTATGAAGCAGATTCAATAATTTTATAAAATTTTATACACCGAACGAATCTCCGCAGCCGCAAGTCTTTGATGCGTTTGGGTTATTGAAGACAAAGCCTTTTCCATTTAGTCCGTCGCTAAAATCCAAAACGGTGCCTGCTAAATAAAATAGACTTTTTCCATCGACAAATAATTTAACTCCATTAATCTCCAGCGCAGTGTCGCCGTCTTTAGTAACGGCATCAAATCCGAGCTGATAAGTAAAACCGGAACATCCTCCGCCCTTAACGCCGAGGCGTAATCCGTAATTTTCCGGAATGTCATTCTCAGCTTTGATTTTCTGAATTTGTTTTAGAGCTTTCTCGGTAAGTTCAATTTCACTTTTTATTGTATCTGTTGTGTTCATTAAAATTCCTTTGCTTTTAAGTCGTTGTTTGTACCTACTGACTCAACATTACTTTCAAGCGAAAAATTCACTTTCCACGCACTTTTATCAAGCCGTGTTAATTTATTTTCTTTCTCCAGATAGTCAGTAAACATTTTCATCAATGTCTCCGAATCAGAATAATTTACCGTGATGTCTTTTCTATCAAAAAAAGTTTGTATTGCATACTGAATATCACGCGCAAAAATATTCGAGTTCTGAATTACAGGATATTTCCCCTTCATGAAGTTGAAGAATATCTTTTCATCTTTTGTTAAAATTTGGAATAACGAATCAAGTGATTTCATACTACTGTAAAATCTCCTCTAAATATGTTGTTTCGAAAAAATGGACTATTCTATTTTGTAATTTGCTTACCGGATTAACGATACAGAAATTATCAATTCTGTTGCAATCCTCGTTTGTCTCTCCTTTGAAAGAACAATTTATAAGCTCGACATGTTCCTTAATGACTAAAAAAAATCGTGGAGATTAATTACTCTGCTTCCGCAAACTTATGTCTATTAACCCCGCCATTCAGAGGCTGTGTTAAAACCATTAACCCGCGAATTTATTCGTAGGAATTTGAACTGAAAACAAAACATACTTAACCGTTTTAGCGGGTTATTTGAAATTATCAAACAGTTGTTCAAAACTAAAAAATACGTTTTGTGAGTCAATTATTTACAATCTCACTTATAAAATCGCAAGAAGTTTATTCTGTATCCAATTCCCCAAAGTTGTACAGATTTGTCAATCTCTGTTTTGTAAATAAGAATAAAAAGACAAAATCAATATAAATAATACAGTATTTAAAGATCAATAATGATTTTGTGATAAGTTTATTTGAACAAATTAGAGCAGAGTAAAAGTGTTTCCTGAAGTTTTTCTTAAGAATCACTCCATTGCAGATCTTTTTTACTTTCAAACTTTATGAACTTTACAACTTGATAATCTTTACAACTTGATGAACTTTACAACTTGACAAACTTTCCTCTTGCACACAATATATAAAAACTTAAGTTGCTTTTGGGTAAACAAGGGATTGTACATGACAAAAAATATTTCTCTTTTACTTCCGTTCCAAAACCTAGCGACGTTATTCATTCTTCTTTAATGTATAATCAAACTTATATCATAAAATCAATTTATTATAAACAATCATTTTGATGGTAAATATTTTATCCCGCTCTGCAAACATCCCCTTGAAAAAATAAGGTTACTAGCTGTTAAAAATATCGGCAAATTATGTGATAAAAAATACCTAGATCGATTAGAAATTATTTCCTTAACTGATGAAAGTACAATGGTGCGGCAGTCAATATCAAAAGGTAATCCGAAATTTACTCGACAATTATACTTCGCATTATTCTTAATAAATGTTTGGTTGATTAATTTCCTCACCTTCCCCTTCTAAATTACCTCTCGGCATCGTTAGTAAAATAATGTTCCATTATTAAAATATTCGACCGATTCGGTGTAGTAACTTTTTGGTAGCAAACAAGCAGAGTGATAAGAACCGCCTAACAGTTCACTGGAGTTTGAGAACCGACTAGCGGTTCAATATTGGTAACAAAACAGTGAAGCTGAGTATCTCAACCCTAAAAGGGTTGAAAAATTTCTTCAAGATACTGCGGTAATGAAAACGCCCAACAGGTTGCTGAGCGTTGGAAATGTTTTATAGAGTAAAAAACGAAACGTTCTTTACTAAATCTAAAAGCGGCGTTTAGTAAATTCCTAAAATCAGCACAATGGCTGCAAGCCCTGCAATACTATAAATCCATGGATGCTTTATTTCTTCGGTTGAAGAATCAGGAAAAACATGGTTGTAAAGCCATATAATAGTATGTATATTTCGCCAGAAAAAGTGAGACGATATTTTGGCTAAAATAGCCTCTTTTGAATGGGACGCAAAAAAAAACGATGCTAATCAAAAGAAGCATCTTATCTCTTTTGAGGAAGCTCAATATGCCTTTTCAGATTCAAAGAGAATTATTGCGAAGGATTTGGAACATAGCAATTCTGAAGCAAGATTTTATTGTATCGGGAAAATCGCCGAAAATATAGTTACAGTTCGTTTCACATATAGAAATTATAAAATAAGAATCATAGGCGCCGGATATTGGAGGAAAGGAAAACAGTTATATGAAAAAGAAAACAAATTATAGCAATGAAAAAATTGGTGAATTAGAAATTGTTAAAGACTTTTTACCAAAACCGGAAGAATTGGTTTTTAAGGAAGATACGGTAAAAGTCACGCTGAATTTAAGCAAATCGAGTATAGATTTTTTTAAGGAAATTGCCCGAAAGCACGGCAGTCAATATCAAAGGGTAATCCGAAATTTACTCGACAATTATACTTCGCATTATTCTTAAGAATTGTTTGATTGATTTCTTTGATGATCTTACGGAAGTCAGGTAAAACGCCTAACAGATTGCTGAGCGTTGGAAATGTTTTATAGAGTAAAAAACGAAACGTTCTTTACTAAATCCAAAAGCGGGGTAAAGTAAATTCCCAAAAGCAGTATTAAGGCTGCAAGTCCAGTAACAAAAAATTTATTTGAGAGCGAAATCTCAAATAGGAGATCGTCTTTATCTGACCGTGTTAAATACATGTGTTTAAGTACTCGCACATAATAATAGAGTGAAACAACAGAATTCAGCAGCGCGATTACTGCAACAAAAATTAGATTTGCATCTACGAGCGCGATGAACAAATACAATTTAGCAATGAATCCGCCGGTAGGGGGCAGACCAGTAAGTGAAATTAAAAAGACAGTTAGCGCAACGCCAAGCAGAGGAGTTCTGTAGCCCATTCCGTTGTAGTCGTCAATATCTTCAGAACCGGTTTTATCTGCAATAAGCATTACAACAAAGAAAGCGCCGATATTCATAATCATATAAATAAAGAAATAAACCATCACAGCCATTAAACCGTGATTTGAAAGAACTGCAACTCCAAGGAGAATATAACCTGCGTGGGCAATACTGGAATATGCAAGCATTCTCTTTAAGTTGTTCTGCCATAATGCAGAGAAATTTCCAAGCGTCATAGTAAGGATTGAAATGATGATAATGAAAGACTGCCAATCAAAAATACCGCTGATATGCCAGTTTCCGTCTCCGTCAATAAATCTTACAAATCCTATTCGGATTAATCTTATTAACAATGCGAATCCCGCGGCTTTACTTGCGACGGAAAGGTAAGCTGTAATAGAGATAGGAGCTCCTTCGTAAACATCTGGAGTCCAAAAATGAAACGGAGCGGCGGAAATTTTATAACCAATACCTGCGAATATTAAGACTGCAGCAGCGGTAAATGTTAAAACATTCGCTAGCGGCAATTGAAGATAATTATTCAAAGCGGCGAGGTTAGTGCTTCCCACCATGCCGTAAACCAGTGAAATACCAAAAAGCATTAAACCGGAGGCAACTGCGCCGTAAATTAAATACTTAAGTGAAGCTTCTGCGTTGCGGTCTCTTAGTTTTGTAAATCCCGCGAGTACGTAGGAAGATAGCGATAGAAGTTCAACGGAAAGATAAATGAGAATAAGGTCTGATGCCGTAACCATAAACATCATTCCCAAAATCATTCCGAAAATTAGAGCGTAATACTCGCCGGCTCTTTCAAAAGTTTTTTTAATCTCTTCGGAAGTTTTTGAGAAGAAAATTATTAGCGCGGAACTTACTAGAATCAAAATTTTGAAGAATGATCCAAAAGTATCCGTGCTGATCATTCCCATACTTTCATTCAATGAGCTGACTTTATAGTTAGTTCCGGTAAGATTAAAATTAGCAGCAACAAAAAACAATGCTGAAAATATTCCCAAATAAGCAATGTAGGGGATAATTTTTTTATTCTTATCGAAGATTAAATCGAAAATAACAATCATTATTAGGGCGACCGCAATTGTAATTTCCGGCGCTATATAATTAAATGATGTATATAAGCTATTGAGATCCATAGTCGAGTCTAATTTAATAATCCAATTGAAGCTGAGTTAGAAACGTTCACCGCTAAAAAATCAACCAAAGTGTTTACAGATGTATTCATAATGTCCAGCATTGCAGAAGGATAAATTCCCAGTAAAATTATAATTACTGTTAGAGGAACCAGCATTGCATATTCGCGGAATTCAAGGTCTTTTAACCCGGCCCATTTTTCGTTAAGCTTCCCTAAAAATATTCTTTGAAGCGTCCACAACATGTAACCCGCTCCGAGCAGAATTCCAAGTGTAGAAATCATTGTCAGGGTTCTAATACTTTCCACGCTAAACGCGCCGATAAAAACTAACGCTTCCGAAACCCAACCGCTTAAACTTGGGAGACCGATCGCGGCAAAGAATGCCACTGTAACAAATCCCGTGTAAACCGGAAGCTGAGTTGCCAATCCGCCGAAATCATTTAATCCGCGTGTATGAGTTCTATCATAAAGTACACCCACAAGCAAGAAGAGCATTGCCGTAATCGTACCGTGATTGAACATTTGCAGTACGGCTCCGTTTATACCGGTTGATGTAAGCGATGCCATTCCAAGTAAAACATATCCCATGTGAGAGATAGAGGAATACGCAATCAACTTTTTGAAATCCCTTTGAGCCATCGCACAGAGAGCGCCGTAGATTATATTAATCATTCCGAACAGAGCGATGTAGTACATCAGATCGCGCGTAATTTCGGGGAAAATAGGATAGCTGATTCTCAGAATTCCATAAGTTCCCATTTTTAGAAGAACGCCGGCAAGAATAACGCTGATTGCAGTTGGCGCTTCAACGTGCGCATCGGGAAGCCAAGTGTGGAAAGGAAACATTGGGATTTTAATTGCAAAACCAACAAATAAAGCAAGGTATGCTACGAATCTATAATTGTTTGGATTAAATGGAGATAAAATTCCCTCAACAGTAAAGTTGGATGGATCCATCATCGCGATGATGTTAAACGTAAAAACTTTTGATCCGTCGGGCATAACTTCCATTGCGGAGAAGTAAAGCCCAATCATAACGAGAAGCATGAAGACAGATCCAAATAATGTGTAGATAAAGAACTTGATTGCAGCGTATTCTTTTCTTGGTCCGCCCCAAATGCCTATCAAGAAATACATAGGAAGCAGCATCAATTCCCAGAAAACGTAGAACAAGAAGAAATCGAGGGATACGAAAACGCCCATCATTCCGGTATCGAGCAATAGGAACAAGGCGAAATATCCTTTAACCGATTTCGAAATATTCCATGAGGAAAGAACGGCGATGAATGAGATTATTGCGGTTAATAGAATCATCGGTACGCTTAAACCGTCAACGCCCATGAAATAATCTATTTTAACCGTTCCTAACCACGACACGCCGGGAATTTCAATCCATCGGAATTTTTCGATGAATTGAAATGAACTTTCTTCGTAAATACCGGCTGCAGCGTAATTGTAATTGGCTAATAACACAGCGGCAAAAACCACTTGCAATCCTGTAAAAACCAACGCCGTGTATCTAATTCCTAATTCCAATTTTTTAGGCAGAGCTAGAACAACTACCATACCTATTATTGGCAGGAATGTTAGCAAACTTAGTATGGGAAATCCTTCCATAATTTATTACTATCCTTAATTTTTATTTCGTCTATCGTTTTATTACAAAAGTATAATTAGTATTAATACAGAAAAAATAACAAATACAATGTATGTCTGAACTTTACCGGTCTGAATTCTTCTGAATGATAATCCGATGAATCCGGAAAAGAATGCGGTGAAATTAACAAATCCATCAACAACGTAATTATCGAACCAACCGCTGATTCTGGAAAACAATCTTGTTACTGTGGCGGAACCATTTACAATTCCATCGATAATAGTATTATCGAACCATGCGAGGAAATTGCTGAGAATCAATGTTCCGTTAATGAAAGTACTTTGGTAAATCTCATCAATGTACCACTTGTTCAGTGAAAGGTTGTAGAGTGGCTTGACCTTTTCAGCAAATTTATCCGGACTAATTTTCTTCCATTGATACATCATGAACGCTAATAATATTCCGAGACCTGCGAGAATGACGGATAAAATCATTGCTGGGTAATGCGCCCAGTGCATTGCATGCTCGTACATTTCCGAATGAACAATTCCGGTTCCCGTTTCTGTTGACTGCATGAACTCAAATCTTAAATCCTGCGGAACAACTGTTTGCGGCGTTTTTACCCATGAAGATAAAAACCAGCCTTGATTAGGCGCCAATGGATTTGGAGTGTACCAAATAAAAATTGAAAGAACGGCTAAAAGCACCAACGGGTAAACCATCAATCGCGGCGATTCGTGTGCGTGATCGAATTTATGTTTATCTGTCGGCTCGCCGTGAAAAGTAAGAATCACCAATCTGAACATATAAAACGCCGTCATCATTGCAACTGTAAATCCAAAGATTGGTATGAGCCAATGTCCGGTTAAACTGCCAAAAGCTAATGTGCCGGCAAGAATACCATCTTTACTTAAAAATCCTGAAGTAAGCGGAATGCCGGAAATTGCTAATGTTGAGATTAAAAATGATAAATAAGTCAAAGGCATTTTTCTTCTTAATCCGCCCATTTTCTGAATGTCCTGCTCATGGTGCATTGCGTGGATTACAGAACCGGAACCCAAGAATAAACATGCTTTGAAAAATGCATGAGTTACTAAATGGAAGAATGCGAATGCATACGCTCCAACACCGAGGGACATTATCATATAACCCAACTGACTGACTGTTGAGTACGCTAAAACTTTTTTAATATCGTTCTGAGTAAGTGCAATTGAGGCGGCTATAAAAGATGTAAATGCTCCAACGACCGCGATAACAAGCATTGCGTCTGCCGTGAGCATTACGAAAATTCTTGCAACTAAATAAACGCCTGCTGCAACCATTGTAGCGGCGTGTATTAATGCGCTAACAGGAGTTGGACCTTCCATTGCATCCGGAAGCCAAACGTGAAGAGGGAATTGTGCAGATTTTCCAACCGCGCCCATGAAGAGTAAAATCCCTGCCGCTGTTAACCACGCGCCGCTGTCGAACGGAATAATCCCCATAGAAATTTTTTCATAAATCGCATCAAAAGAAAACGTTTGATATGTTGCGAATAAAATTAATATTCCAATGAACATACCAATATCGCCAACACGGTTTACGATGAATGCTTTTTTACCTGCGTCGGAAGCAGAATCTTTTTCGAACCAGAAACCAATCAATAGATAGGAAGAAAGACCAACCAATTCCCAAAAAATGTACATCATCAAAATGTTGTCAGTTAAAACAATTCCGAGCATCGAAAAGGTAAAAATTCCCAAATATGCAAAATAGCGGTTATATTTTGCGTCACCTTTCATATACTCAACGGAATAATGGTGAACGAGCATGCTTATCAAATTCACAACGAATAACATTATAACAGTCAGATTGTCGAGCTTTATTCCCAAATCAATTTTTAACTCACCAAGCATGGGAACATTTCCGAAATCAATCCATGTAAACGCGAAAAGAATATCCTGATTCACATAACTGCTTAGTTTAACGACGGCAACAATCACAGAGAGTATAAAAGCGAGAGTTATTATTCCTTGCTCGAAGAGATATAGCTTGGAAAATCTTTTTCCAAAAAGAATTACAACACCGAATCCTGCTAAAGGAAGAAATAAAATCAGAATCGATAGATTTATTAATAAAATTTCTGACATATAAAATTATTCTTTTAAGTTATCAATTTCGTCAATGTTTACGTGGGCAAATGTTTTATATATATTAAGAACAATTGCCAGCGCTATGGCAGCTTCTGCAGCAGCAAGAATAATAATAAATAGAGCCATTATCTGTCCGTTCAAACCAAAATTACCGTATCTAGCAAATGCCACAAAGTTAATGTTGGCGGCATTCAAAATTAGTTCTACGCCCATCAGCACCATTACAGCATTTTTACGCGTAACTACGCCGTATATTCCAAAAGAAAAAAGAGCCGCACTTATGACAAGAAAATGTGTAAGACCTACTTCAATCAATTTATAAATCCTTATAATCTATTCTTTATCTCGTCTGGCAATAGTTGCCGCTCCAATAAGAGCAATCAACAAAAGTATTCCCAGTAATTCAAAAACTAAAACATAATCTGTAATTAAAAGCGTTCCAATTTGCGCAGTTGTCGGCTCGATATTTTCTGCGGGAAGAGATTTCCAATGCGTTGACGTAAGAATTGAAGTTATTGCTCCCCAAAAAATTCCAACGCCAATTACTGCAGGAACAATATGAAGCGTTCCGGTTTTTATGTCAACGTCTGTAATCTTATTAGTAAGCATCACACCAAATAATAGAAGTATTAAAATACCGCCGACGTACACAAGCAATTGAACGATGGCAATAAAATCAGCGCCAAGTAGAACGTAAATTCCTGCAATGCCAAACAGAGTGAACAAGAGATAAAATGCAGAATGAACGATGTTCTTAACCGTTACAACTAAGAAACCGGAGGCAAGCGTAATTGCCGCAAATAAATAAAAAATTATGTCGTATACATTCATAGTTAATTGAACTTCAAATAACGTTGTAAAATTTATTCAGTTTTAGAACTGTCTTCTTTTTTAATTTCGGCTGCCTTTTTTGCGTCAGCTTCTTCTTTAGCTTTTGCAGCCGCTAATTTCTGAGCTTCTTTTTCTAATCGCAATTTTTCAAAATTAGCTTTTTTCTCTGCGGATTCTTCCGGTTTAAGCGTAGAAAAATTATAGATCAAATCATTTCTATCATATTCCGAAAATTCATAAACATCTGTCATGTAAATACAATCGGTCGGGCATGGGAAAACGCATAATTGACAGTAACAGCATTTAGCAATATCAATATCAAATTTAGTAACCCAAAGAGCTTTTTTCTTTCCGTTTGAAGTCGTACCCAAATCTTCTGTTGGAAGACTTTTTACTGTTTCAATTTCTATGCAGTTTACAGGACAAGCCCTTGAACATTGATCGCATCCAATGCAGTCGTCAATATTTACATAAAGTCTATTTCTAACTCTTTCGGGAAGCGGAACTTTTACGTCCGGATATTGAATAGTTACAGCGGGAGTAAATAAATGACCGAACGTTATTCTCATCCCGACTAAAACAGTCCAAATTCCTTCCCATGTATTTATAAAATATTGTCTCATTTAGATTAGAGTTATTATTCCAATAATTATCAAATTAACAAATGAGTACGGTATTAAATATTTCCAGCAGATCGTCATTAACTGATCTACACGAACTCTTGGTAAAGTCCATCTAAGCCACATTTGAACAAATACGAAAAACATACCTTTACTGATAAACCAGAAAAGCTGTTCAACTTGAACCAGCCATTCCGCTCCGATTAAATTGCCAACGTAACCAAATGGAGATTGATATCCGCCTAGGAATATTGCAACGGCAATTGCAGAAACAGCGAACATATTTGCATACTCCGCTAAAAAGAACATGGAGAATTTAATTCCCGAATATTCCGTGTGATATCCTGCAACTAATTCAGATTCAGCTTCCGGCATGTCAAATGGCGTTCGGTTAACTTCAGCGAGGGAACTAATATAAAAAATCAGAAATGCAATCATCATAAAAGGAGTGATTAACAACTTTGTTAAATTCCATTCAGCGCCGCCGAATATATTCCAATTCCAAAAATAAGCTGTCTGCATCTCACTCATTTCAGCTAAACTCAAAGTTCTCGTGAACATCACAACAGAAAGAATTACGATTATGGTCGGAATTTCGTAGCTAACAATTTGAGCGGCGGATCTTAAAGCGCCGTATAATGAATATTTATTATTCGATGACCAACCAGCCATTAAAATTCCTGCTACAACCAATCCCGAAGCCGCAACAATGAAGAATAACCCGATATCAATTTTGGAACCAAGCATCGAACTGGTAAATGGAAGGGCAGCGTAAACTGCATAAGAACCGGCAAAAACAAGGAACGGCGCAACATTAAAAAATCTTTTGTCAATGCTGGATGCTGTAATATCTTCCTTTTGCAGAAGCTTGAAAAAGTCAGCAACAGTCTGAAGAATACCATGATAGCCGACTCTCATCGGTCCGAGACGATCCTGCATGTGACCTGCAACTTTTCTTTCCATGTAAACAGCAATTATTACGAATGGTACTATGAAAACCAGAGGAACAATTGCCGAAACAAACGCCGCAATAATTGGACTGCCGAATAATTCTGATAAAGCGTCAAACATTATCTATCTATTTCTCCTAATACAATATCAATACTACCTAGAATTGCAACTATATCAGCAACCAGGTGACCTCTTGATAATTCATTGATTATGGAAAGATTAACAAAAGACGGGGCGCGGACTTTTACGCGGAATGGATTAACGCTTCCGTCGCTGATAATAAAATAACCAAGCTCGCCTTTTGGATTTTCAACCCTTGTATAAACGCTGCCAACAGGCGGTTTAATTCTTTTGGGAATTGCAGATTGAACGTCGCCTTCAGGAAGTTGATCCAAAGCCTGTTCAATAATTCTTAAACTTTGCTCTAATTCTAAAACTCTTACGTAGTATCTATCCCAGCAATCGCCGACAGTTCCCATCATACCTTCGCCAACGGGAATTTCAAAATCGAATCTATCATAAATTGAATAAGGGTCATTTCTGCGTAAATCGAATTTAACTCCGCTCGCACGCAAATTTGGTCCGGAAATTCCATAATTTATTGCAGTTTCAGCAGGAAGCACTCCAATATTGGCGGTACGTTCAACAAAAATTTTATTGAATGTTAGAAGATTGTTAAGTTCGGTTATATTTGGACGATAATATTTAATAAATTCTCTGGTAAGCCTAACGAAATCAGGATGAAGATCGTGAGAAAGCCCGCCGACCCACATATAATTGTATAATAATCTTGCGCCGCATGTAATTTCGAAAAGCGTAAGAATTTTTTCTCTATCTCTAAATAAATACAAGAATGGCGTGAAAGCGCCGATATCGAGTCCGTAAGTTCCAAGAGCAACAAGATGGGATGCAATCCGCTGCAGTTCGCCCATAATTACGCGAATGTATTGAACTCTTTCCGGAACTTCGATACCAAGAAGTTTTTCAACGCCGATTACATAACCAAAATTATTATACATCGATGCGAGATAATCCATTCTATCGGTGTAAGGAATAACCTGCGGGTAAGTCATCGCCTCCGCATGTTTTTCGAAACATCTATGCAAATAGCCGATATGCGGAGTTACTTTATTAACAACTTCGCCTTCGAGTTCAAGTTCAAGCCTCAAAACCCCGTGTGTTGAAGGGTGCTGAGGACCCATATTAAGTATTAATTCTTCTGTTTTCATTTAGTATAAAGTATCAAGAACAAATCAACATTATTTTCATAACACAATTTCTACTGTTGTAAAACTTACTCTAATATGGAATTTTCATTCCGTGATAATACTCAGGAGATTTGTAATCTTTGCGTAAAGGATATCCCGCGTCCCAATCATACGGCATTAAAATTCTTCGCAAATCCGGGTGATTTAAAAATTTAATTCCATACATATCATAAGCTTCTCTTTCATGCCAGTTGGCAGTTTTCCAAATGCTTTCAACGGATTCAACTTCCGGGTTTTCTCGGGGGGCTGAAACTCTGAGAGTAATCTTATGATTAATTTTTGTAGAGTGCAGATGATAATAAACGCTAAGTGTTCCGCCGGTGATTAAATCCAGATCAGATTCGACTTTTCCTTTTTCGCCGTTTGCATCGTCAACGCCGGATAAATTCATTAAGCTGTCGAACTGAAGTTCGGTGTTATTTCTTAGGAAAAGAGATACACCGCATATTTTTAACGGATCAACGGAAATCATCGGTTCAGTCGGAGTTTCCGTACTGATACTAATAATTGCATCGTCGAATTCTGATTTTAATATATCAAATATTTCTTGCGCTTTTTTCATGCAGTTTTCTTGCGTAAAGTTTCTTTTCTAATTTTTTCTTGTAATTTTAGAAGCCCTTCAAGCAAAGCTTCCGGGCGGGGCGGACAACCAGGAACGTAAACATCAACGGGAATAATTCTATCCACACCTTTTAATACATGGTAACCATGTTCCCAATAAGGACCGCCTGAGTTTGAGCAGCTTCCCATGGAGATAATATATTTAGGATCAGGCATTTGTTCGTAAAGGCGTTTAATTCTTTCTGCCATCTTAAGAGTAACTGTTCCGGAAATAATTATCGCATCTGCCTGTCTTGGAGTTGGGCGAGGCATAACGCCGAATCTGTCAAAATCGTAATGAGAAGCGGAAGTTGCCATCATTTCGATTGCACAGCAAGCTAAACCAAAACTCAATTGCCAAATAGATGAAAGTCTAGCCCAGTTTAATATGTCATCAGTTCTTGCGATTACAATATTACTATCAGAAAATTCTTTATCGAGTAAGCCCATAAATTTCAGCTTGAGTTATAAAATTCTTAGTTAATATGAATGATCAAGTTTTGGTTTTTTCCAATTGGCTTGGAAGATTATTTAATACTTTATCGATTTCAGGAATGTTAGGCTTGGGTCTTGCCCATTCCAAATCACCTTTTCTCCACTCGTATGCCATACCTAATCCAAGAACGAGCAGAAAGATTATTCCGACTAAAAACCCATAAACGCCATAATCTTGATAACTTAACGCCCATGGAAAAAGGAGCACAACTTCCACGTCGAAAATTAAAAAGATTAGCGCTACAACATAGAAACGAATATTAAATTTTACCCACGGAGAACCGATTGCGTCTTCACCGCATTCATAAATTTTTAATTTTTCTTTTGTAGGTCTGTTTGGCCGGATAAGTTTAGCCATAAAGAGAGAAATTGCAACAAATATTATTGCAACTAAGATGAATACAAAAATTTTCCCGAATTCTGTCAGCATTTCCATAAAAGATTTTACGAAAAATACTACTACCCAAAGTGAATGTCAAGAAAAGTTCTATTCGTCCTATTTTTATTTTGGAATTAATAGCATAATAGAAAAATATCTTCTTCAATCAGACTCACTTTTATCTTTCCTCTGGAGATTTGAGTCAAATTGCTCTCAAGCGAATTTAGGTTTTCAGGTATTATCGAGCATTCAATCACCGGTTTTTTTTCGAATAAATTTTTAATTTCTCTGGCGCTAAGATAATTGATAAAATGGTGTACAGAACTCGAATGCTCAAAATCGAACTGAATACGTATTTTACTAAAATTAATTTTTGTGATAATTCCTGCATTGTTCACAGCGCCAACAGCCGCATCATAATAAGCTTTACCCAGTGGTCCAACACCTAGTTTTGTGCCTCCGTAAAACCTGGTTACAATGATTAATATATTCACAAGTTGAAAATGATTTATCGCGTTTAATATTCTGATGCCCGCCGTTCCGGAGGGTTCGCCATCATCGGAATATCTGATTTGATCTCTAAAAATATTATATGCAAAGCAATTGTGTGTGGCGTTATGGTATTTTTTCTTTGTAGAGTTGAGAATTTCATCCGCAGAGTGAATTGAGCCGCACGGAAATGCCTGCCCGATAAATTCAGAACATTTTTCCTTAAATTTGAATTCCGAATAGGAAGTTATTGTTCTAATTTCTTTGATACTCTGCATAAAAGAGGGGTCGAAAACTTTTTAATTAAAAAATCTTACTAATTATCTGAACTTTTATTAAACTAGCCAAATGAATTTTGAAAACCAAATTGTAATTAAAGGTGCCAGAGAGCACAATCTTAAGAATATAGACGTAACAATCCCAAGAGATTCCTTAGTCGTAATTACCGGTCTATCGGGATCAGGCAAATCATCTTTAGCATTTGATACTATATATGCCGAAGGGCAGAGGAGATATATTGAATCGCTTTCTGCTTACGCAAGACAATTCCTAAATCTTCTTGAAAAACCCGATGTTGATTTAATTGAAGGACTAAGTCCCGCAATATCGATAGAGCAAAAGGCAACCAGCGGAAATCCTCGCTCTACTGTTGGAACCGTGACTGAGATTTACGATTATTTAAGACTACTGTTCGCTCGCGTTGGTCATGCGCACTGTTACAACTGCGGCAGAATTGTAGAGAAACAAACAACAGAACAGATTATTAATTCAATTCTTTCGACTTATGACGGGAATAGATTTCAAATGTTTGCTCCGGTTGTACGCGGAAGAAAAGGACATTACAGAGAACTGTTTGATGAAATTCTTAAAGACGGATTTATTAGAGTTCGTGTTGATGGAGAAATTCACGAACTGCAGCCTGGTTTTAAGGTTGATAGATATAAAATTCACAACATCGAAATTTTAGTCGATAGATTAAAAGCCGAAGAAAAATCACGTCACAGAATCTCCGAGTCAGTTGAAGTTGCGTTGAATTACGGCAATGGGAATCTAATTGTATCTGACGGTAAAGAAGATAAAATATACAGCAGACTTTTTGCTTGCCATCACTGCGGCATTAGTTATCAGGAACTTGCTCCAAATTCGTTTTCGTTTAATTCTCCTTACGGTTCGTGCTCGGATTGCGAAGGACTCGGCGAAAACAAAGAGATCGATCTAAATCTTATCATCCCCGATTGGAATAAATCCATTAACGAAGAAGCATTAGCTCCGCTGGGCAAACCGCGCAAAATTTGGTTTTTTAATCAACTGGAAGGAGTTGCAGAACATTTCAATTTTACATTCGACGTGAAACTAAAGGATTTCAGACAGGATCAATTGGATGTTCTGCTTAACGGAACTAAAGAAAAAATTGCGTTTAATTACACTTACGGCAGCGGGAAATCTGTTACGTACAAGCACAAATTTTCCGGCGTAGTTAATTATGTGAAGCACTATTTCGACACAACTTCTTCAAATAAAATTAGAGAATGGGCAGAGTCGTTCATGACTACGAACACTTGCACAACTTGCAACGGCGGACGGCTTAAAAAGGAATCATTAGCAGTAACGCTAGGCGGTAAAAATATTAGTGAGATTACTGCTTTATCCTTAGAAAGAGCGAGATCATATTTTGATAATCTAAAAATAACCGACCGCGAACAGCTTATCGCAAAACAAATATTAAAGGAAATAACTGAAAGAATTGATTTCCTTTTGAACGTGGGATTGAATTATCTTTCTCTCGATAGATCGGCGAGAACTCTTTCCGGCGGTGAATCTCAGAGAATACGTTTAGCAACTCAAATCGGGACTCAACTTGCGGGCGTGCTTTACGTGTTGGATGAACCCAGCATTGGACTTCATCAAAATGATAATTTGAAATTGATTGATTCTCTAAAAAATCTTAGAGATTTGGGCAACACAGTGATTGTTGTTGAGCACGACCGCGAGACAATTGAAAACGCCGATTACATTGTGGATTTAGGTCCTAAAGCTGGAATTCATGGCGGGGAAGTTTGCTTGGCGGGGACGATAGAAGAATTCATGAACTCCAAAAACGGATTATGTTCATTAACGCTCGATTATTTGAAGAATAAAAAAAGAATTGAGATCCCAAAGGAAAGACATTATTCCAACGGTGAATTCATTGAGATTATCGGAGCGGCTGGCAACAATCTAAAAAGTATTGATGTTAAAATACCGCTTGGAGTATTTTCTGCAATA
>JAHJTX010000199.1 GCA_018829545.1 Bacteroidota bacterium
AGCCACATAAATTGTAATTCAAAATATGCCACAAAGACACGAAGACACAAAGTTTCACTAAGTTCTACTAATAAATTCTTTGTGCTTCTTAGTGCCTTTGCGCCTTAGTGGCAAAAAAATCATCCGTGCTGAGTAGTTACTATTTTTTTTGAATAGAATCATTTAACTAAATAAATTGTTTAAGCATAAAAACAATATAAAACGAAACCCGTCTTATTCGATTGATTGAAGTGGAGTAAAATTTGAAAAGATTTTTTGTATTTATTTTTATCATTATTGCGGCAGTAACCTCTCTTGCGCAATCGCCAAAATTATTGCTTGATAAAAACGGCGGATCGCTTAGCGGATTTGTTTATGATATCTCCAGCGGTGAGGCGCTAATAGGAGCAAACGTTTACATTAAAGAGTTGAAATACGGCAACAGCACAAATCCAATTGGTTACTTTATAATATCGGATATTCCTACGGGCGCTTACAATTTAATATGCAGTTACATAGGTTATAGGGCAGAAACAATTTCAGTAACCGTTAAGACCGGCAGTCAGACCGCCGTTGATATTAAACTTAAACCGGAAGCTGTTCAAACGGAAGCAGTTGTGGTTTCCGCGGATTCGATGCGCACAATTGAAAAACTATATGCTAAGCCAATCTCCAAAATTGTACTTTCCCCGGCTCAAATTAATCAAATACCCAAGTTTATTGAAGCGGACTTATTGAGAGCATTGCAGACGATGCCGGGAATAACTTCTCTTTCGGATTTTTCTTCTGCCCTTTACATCAGAGGCGGCACACCCGATCAAAATCTTTATATGATTGATGGAACGGATGTGTACAATCCCGAACATGCTTTTGGAATATTTTCTACCTTCAATACAAACGCTATTAAAAAAGTTGAAGTCTCAAAAGGCGGCTTCGGCGCTGAATACGGCGGAAGACTTTCTTCGGTTTTGAATGTTACAAATCTCGACGGCAATAGAAATAATTTTGAAGGCGTTTTCAACCTTAGTCTGCTTTCTGCCTCAACAACTTTGCAGATGCCACTTGGCTCAATCGGATCAATTTCGGGTTCGCTAAGAAGAACATATATTGATCAAACTTATGCAAAATGGATAGACGATGTGCCGGACTATTACTTCTACGACGGCAATGTAAAAGCGTTTTTAGATTTGGGTCAGAAAGACAAACTCTCGATCAGCTTCTTTTCCGGAAGAGACGATTTGGATTTTAAGCTCGACAAAAATTCCAAAGACTCTTTCGGGTTTTTGTACAATTGGGGAAATATGACGAGCAGCATCAATTGGCGGCATATTTTTAACCCCAAACTATTCGCAAGTTTTTGGGTCATGGGCAGCAGCTTCGATTCAAAATTTGATTTGGACGCGGTCGATCTTTATGAAAAGAATGCTCTTACCGATTACACGCTTAAAGCATCGTTAGAATATTACGCTTCAAACGACTTCTCGCTTAAATTCGGCGCAGAGCAAAAAATATTTTCCGAATTATACGATCAGGATTTTACCGAACAGCGTGTATTGGTAAAAAGTGACCGACAGTTATCTACAGCTTATTTAAGCGCAATGTATAAACCAATTAACAAACTTGAAATGGAAGCGGGATTGAGATTAAATTACTTCAACTCGGATACAACGTTTTTTAATATCGCTCCTCGATTTGCTATTAAGTATAGATTAACAGATTACAGCAGTATAAAATTTGCTTATGGTATTTACCAACAGTATTTGAATAGACTTCAAAGATTCTTTATTTCCAGCATTTGGACAACTGCTAATAAATTTAATCCCGTATCTTCGTCAACGCATTATATACTTGGTTATCAGCAGGAAATTAGCGCTGTTTGGGAATTTGAAGTCGAAACATATTACAAAAGCTATAAGGATATTCATCAGTTTAACAAATATGTGGGAACAGACATTACGCCTTCATACTATGATGAAAGAAATCGTCCTGTTTATACATCGACCGAAGATATATTTATGGCGGGAGACGGAGAATCGTTCGGACTGGAAATTCTTCTTCGTAAAGATGTTGGAATTATTACCGGATGGCTTTCCTATTCATGGTCAAAAACAAATTATGTTTATGACGAGATAAACCAAGCTAACTATTACGTTCCTAGGCACAATAGAACATCAATTGTGAATGCAGTATTGAACACAAACATAGGCAGACTTTTGTGGTATGATGACTATGAGTCTTCTACTTCGGAATGGAAATTAGGAGTTAATTTTATATATGCTTCAGGTCAGCCGTTAACAATTCCTTCATCGGCATATTATACAAATCTTCTCCCCGATTGGGGCGATATTCAAAACCCATACGGCTCGTCGAATCAGTACAATCTTTATCCAGGAGCGATTAATAGTTTTACTCTTCCAGATTATATAAGAATGGATTTAAGTCTAACCTACGAGAAGAATTACGAAACTTGGACGCTCTCTCCGTATCTTCAGATATTTAATACCGGCAATAGAAAAAATACGTGGTTTATTGTCTATGATCACGATGAAGTTGATGGAAAAATTATACAGACAATTGAAAAAGCAAATATGCTGCCGCTGCTCCCAAGCATCGGTGTAAATATAAAATTTTAAGGGGAATTAGATGAAACGAATATTAAAACTTTCGCTGATTATTTTATCCATAGTGCTCATATCGTGCGGCGATCCGGTTATTGAACTCGAAGAGGTAAAGTATGAACCCAAAATTGTTGTTGAGGGGTATCTCTATCCTGAGGAGCCTATAAGTGGAATTAGATTAATGAGGAACTTTCCACTGGAAGTCGCAATTGACAGCTCATCAATTGTATTGACGCCGATTCAAAATCTTGTTACTGCGTTTATTAATGATGTGCCTCTGGAATTTGATGCTTTAACGGGAACGTATTTTACCAATCAATTAGCGGTTGATTACAACAAAGCATACACTCTAAAAGTGAATGCAAAGATCAGCGGGGAATCGTTAGAAACTGAAAGTACAACAACTACTCCATCAAAGGGATTTAAACTTGCACAAAATAATTTGGGAACGATAAAATATTTTTTTGAAAAACCGGAAGTTAAATTTTCACCATCGCCCGGAACAGGACTTTATATCTTTTCTATTAAACCTGATTCTGCGAGCTTGGATAACTTTATTTACTCAAATCCGTTTTTCCCGAATATTGAGAAAAAAGATATTGAAGAGAATTTTCAAAACTTTCTCTATCAGATGAATTTACTTTTGAATGTTGAATCCACGAGCACCGAAATTACTTACGAAATATCTCATCTGGATACGTGGTTTTTTTCTTCCTACACTGTTGTGGTTTATGCCGGGGATGAGAATTTTAAAGATTATTTGCTGACGGTAACACACGTGCAAGAACCGGATGGAAATTTTATTGAACCTAAGTTTCATTTCAAAGGTAATGGCATAGGAATATTCGGCTCGGCAATACGCGAGACCTTAACATTTAATCTCGTACCATAGGTTCGGTAATTTCGGTATAGTGATAATTAGGGTCTCCTCAAACTTCTGTAACTTGTTAAAAAATAATGAGATTTGAAAATAGCACTCGCAAAAATGCACGGTAGTCCGGCAACAAATCCCAGATGGATTATTGGAAGCTTCATCATAAAACATATTCTGAATTTGTCAGACGAAGAAACACTCCAAATAATAAGCGAAAACCCATATATGCAATTTTTTCTTGATTGCAATACCTTTTGCCCGGACTCGCTGTTCTCTCCAACTGTCCTTGTAGATATAAGGAAGCGTCTCGGCAATGAAATATTTAATCAGTTCAGCGATGAATTGATAAAAATTTGTTTTCCCGAAAAACTCAACTACGAAAATAAAGTGGGGAACAAAGGAGAATTAAAAATAGATGCCACAGTAGCTGATCAGTACATACGTTATCCAAATGACCTTGGCTTATTAAATGAAGCGCGGGAAAAAACAGACGATATCATTGATGAACTTTTTGAAAAACTTCGTGATAAACTAATAGTCAAACCAAGAACATATCGTAAAGCAGCACATACAAAATATATGTCGGAAGCCAAAAAGAGACAAAAACAATTGGTGTAAAGAAAAAGGTATTCGACTCTCTGCAACACAAAAATGAAGACCTAAAAAGCTGTCAGCTTATCAGAAATCAAAACGCAAAAAAGAATATGGAAGACGAAATCAAATTGTGCGCAGCATTCTGTTAAAAGGGAAAATTGGTCAGTCTAAACAACTTGTCCGGCTCTGACGAAGGTTATGGGCTTAATCAAATAAAAGCAAAACTTAAGAATACGTCTGAAACTTGGATAGGGGTAACGATTTTTGCCGCCAACCTCGTCAAATTTGCAGAATTGCACAATTTCTGTTTTTAACTTTCTGAGGAAGCCCTAATTAATTCAAACTAGAGTTTGGTGCGTTTTTAAGTACTATATGCCGTGGCTCTGATTATAAATCTGAGTTACGGGTTTAATAACCGACAAGATTTCATATCTCAGATTAGTAATCTGAGATACGGTTTTGACACTATTTCAAGAGCACTAATTTCTTTGTCTGAACAAAATTTCCAGCAGTCAATTTGTAAAAATATAAACCGCTCGTAAGTGAAGATGCATCAAAACTAACTTCATAAACGCCCTGAGGCTTATACTCATCAACTAGTGTTTGTATTTCTCTGCCTAACATATCATAGACTTGCAGTTTAACAAACTTGGAACTTGGAACTTGGAACTTTATAACTGTTCTTGGATTAAACGGATTCGGGTAATTTTGAAACAGAGCGTAATCCGTAGGCAGGCTGCCTTCATCAACCGATGTTGGTATTGTCGCATCTACCTCGGCTATCAAATCGTAATATTCGAATTTGCCGTTAAAGTCGATTTGTTTTAATCTGTATTTCAATTCTGCGCTTGGAGGATTTTCGTCCGCTAATGAATACTGCTTCGGTGAATTACTGTTGCCAGAACCGGGTACGAAGCCTATTTCCGTCCAATCATTATTGAGCGAAACAGAGTTTCGCTCTACAGAAAATCCGTAATTATTTAATTCTGTCGCAGTTTCCCAATTTAATAACACTTTACCGTCTTCCATTTCTGCGGTGAATGAGGTTAGGGTGACAGGAAGAGGAGAATTATTATCATTATTTTTACCTGGAGAAAACAGTACTGGATTTGTCGCGATTGTTGAATGCTTTACAAAAGATCCAGTTAGATTCGGGTTGCGAGCAACTGATTGATTATCGCCTCCCTCGCTACCGTATGTATAAATCTGAATAACATTCCCGCTTGTATTTTTAAGAATTACATCATCTCCTGTATTATTCAAGTTCAGTGAACCAGATGATGCTACTTGAGATGTCCCTGGTATATTGGTAGGTGTGCCACCTCCAAAGACAACTATTGATTCATTCGCTGGAATTATTGTGGAAGATGGGAATGTATGTTTTACTCCGATAGCATCAGAGATTGTCCAATTAGAAATATCTAATGAGGCTTCACCAATATTTACAAGTTCAACAAATTCATCATCACCAGTATCCACACTACCATCACCATTTGCGTCACCGCCAGTTGGATCTGGATCAGCGTGGATTTCGTTGATTACAATCGTCGGTGTCCCATTTGTTGTGGAACTTGCCTGTGGAATCGTGCCATCTGTTTTGTAATTAATATTTGAACCGGAATTAGTATATGGAAATATTTTGAAATAATATGTTGTGCTTGCACTAAGGTTATTTATAGTTCCACTCTGAGTCCCTTGTGCAATATTTTTCAATAACCCGCCATCACTTTCTGCAGTCCCATCCACAGGATCAACAATTGCAACATAGCTTGTAGAACTTCCTTTGATTAAATATCCATCGGGAAGAGTGCCGCCTGTTGCATCTGTCCATGTTAAATCCATTGCGGTATGACTTGGAGAACCCAAAGCCGAAGCAAAATTCGTTGCATGGTTTGTTGGCTCAACTTTATAAACCGTGCCGCTGCAAGTAACATTTTGAGTAGTTGCACCACCACCTGCATTAGTTACATCTTCGGAGTTAAAATTGCCTGCAGATAAACCTGCTTTTAGTCTGACATAAATTGGAGTAGAACTAAGAGTTGCACTTGAATAAGGTACATTTACTAACCCAGAAAAGGAAGAATTATCAGTCGAAACTTCGTAATTAGTTGAACCGGTTACCGTAATATTACCAGGAGAACCAGTTAGATTACTGCCACTCAAATTGTAGGATTGGGAAGTTGAAGGACCAGAACTTTCTATGTATGCAAAATTGTTGAGGGTAGATGTTGACACTATAAGAATGGGTGACGAGACAGCACTAACGTTTCCAGTAATGATAACATCGTCTAATTTAAAAACACCGCTACCAGTTGAAGTCCTTGAACCATTTAACCAGCCTTGTATTTTTATTACTGCTGAAGTCAACCCAGTTTTTGAAATAGCTTGAATATAACTAACAAGCACTTCTGAAGGGGCATCAACCGCAGTTATACTCGCTCCATCGATTTCAGCACTAAAAGCAGAAGGACCTGCGCTTGTGGCATACGCATTAAATGAAATATTTGTGATGGAAAATTCATAACCTGAGTTGGCAGTTATTGTAAATGTGAAGGATTTTGCTGAGGCTTGGTCTGTTGCAATCCAGCCAGAAGATTCTTCAATGTATGGTTCGTTGGAGAAATATGTGCCGGTTACAATGTTTGTTTCAATTGTTCCTGCCGATAGTGTCATATCAGAAACAGTAACATTGGCATCTTTTGTACTTACAACTAGTGAACTTGTGGCTGGAAAATTAAATTGAGCTATCTGCCCCCAACTTAAATTAACAGAGAAAACCATTATCGCGAATAAAAAATACAATTTTTTCATTAAGACCCCCGTTGTATTATTAAAAGATAATTTTCAAATGCTATTTAGTTAAATCTCCTGTAAAAAATATATTAAAAAGTCACATTACGCAAAAGACAAAAATTATGATCTTGCTCTTAATCTTTATCGGCTTTAAAGCCAAAAACGAGTAAGATTAAGACTATGATTAAGATAAAGAAATTTCCATTCACAATAACTGCGTAATGTGAGTTAAAAAGTAAATATCTGAGGAGGACAGAAAAGGAGATCAATACACAGATTTGTTCACCAAACTACGAATATTAATTTATAAAAATTCACAATGAAAAGTACAAATGCAAGGAATAATTATTACGAATTCTACGTTAATTTACAGGCGCTATATATTGAAACAGAATTTTTGTTTTTACACACTGCATCCGAATGCTTTG
>JAHJTX010000200.1 GCA_018829545.1 Bacteroidota bacterium
GAAAATAAATTTTCTCCACTCCGCAAAAGAACTCTTTAAGTATTGGCACGTTGCGCATCTTCCATTTGCTTTAATAATGTTGATAATTATGATTATTCACACAGTTGTTGCAATAACTTTTGGATATCGCTGGTTATTTTAAAGTGCTCTAACTCCATCATTCTTGTTGAGCAGATTAACAAATTATTCAATTCCTTATAGAGGGAAGAATGGATTTATTTTTTGAAAGCTCTTTTATATACGGATTAGTTGCGGCGCTAATCGTCATTGTTTTGTACTTCTATTTCAAAATAATTAATACGTCCTCAAAATCTGTTGAGCAAAAAATAGCAAAAGCAAAGGAGATGGGACTTTATGAACCTGTTTCGCTTCATCCTGTTGTAGATACCGATATTTGCATAGGAAGCGGGGCTTGTATAAGTGCATGCCCTGAGCAGGATATTTTAGGAATAACAAACGGAAAAGCGGCAACCATCAATGCGTCGCGATGTGTCGGTCATGGAGCTTGCTTTCATGCCTGCCCTATTGAAGCTATTTCCTTAGTTATGGGAACAGAAAAAAGAGGCGTGGAACTACCGCATGTAAGCGAAAAATATGAATCAAATGTTCCGGGTGTTTATATTGCAGGGGAACTCGGCGGGATGGGTTTAATTAAAAATGCCGTTGAACAAGGCAAACAAGCGTTGGAAAATCTTAGCGCACAAATTCCCGAAAATCATTCGGCAGAATACGATGTGATTATAATAGGCGCAGGTCCCGCGGGAATTGCTGCATCCTTAGCTGCTAAAATGAAAAATTTAAAATCCCTTACGATTGAACAAGACAGTTTAGGGGGAACTGTTTACTCTTTCCCGCGAGCAAAAGTAGTAATGACTTCGCCCATGGAGCTGCCTTTTGAAGGGAAAATAAAATTAAGAGAGACGAGCAAAAGTGAATTATTAAAATTATGGACCGGCATTTTAACCAGAAACAATATCTCTATTTCGGAAAACGAAAAAGTTAATTCGGTAGTTAAAAACAATGGTCTCTTTCAGGTAAAAACATCCCAAAGAGAAATTACATCAGATAAAATTCTTTTAGCTATTGGGCGAAGAGGTTCACCGCGTAAACTTGGAGTACGCGGCGAAAAGAAAGAAAAAGTAGCATACAAACTTTTAGAGCCGGAATTAATTCATAACAGCAACGTGTTGGTAGTTGGCGGCGGTGATTCTGCAATAGAATCAGCGTTGCTTCTCGTAGAGGAAAACAATAACGTTACCTTGTCATATCGCGGAGATTCCTTTTCGCGAATTAAGGAAAAGAATTTTGACAAAATCTCCGAAGCCGAAAAATCGGGTAATGTAAAAATAATTTTGGGATCGACTATAAAAGAGATTTTTGATGATACTGTTGAATTAAATATTCTTGAGACTAATTCGACACAATCAATTGCGAACGATCTGGTTTACATATTCGCCGGCGGAGAGTTGCCGAATAAATTTTTAGAAAGTGTTGGAATAACCATAACCAAAAAATTTGGAGAGACAGTATTAAAGCATTAATTCAAATATTGGCGATTTCCATTTACGTAGCATCAAATGTTTACGCACAGATTTCTCCCGGAGAGTTAACAACAGCTCATGCCAATTTGGAAGGCATGAAAAATTGCACCGAATGTCATGAACTCGGAGAAGGAATTGATAATGCAAAATGTCTTGACTGTCATACGGAAATCAATTCGAGAGTTAAAAGCAATATTGGATATCATGCTTCCAAGGAAGTAAAAATTAAAGAATGCATTGAATGCCATAGCGAACACCATGGCAGAGAATTTAAAATTATAAATTTTTCCGAGAGCGATTTTGATCACGATTTAACCTCGTTTACACTAAAAGGAAAACATAAGAAAGAGAAATGTGCTTCCTGCCATAAAACTGAATTTTTAAAAACTCCTTCTACTCAAAATGAGGTGAATAAGCACAAAATTTTATCGGATAAAATTTTGAGCGGAAAAAAAACTTTTTTAGGATTATCGCAAAGATGTGAAAATTGCCATATTGATTACCACGATGGTTCTTTGGGAAACGAGTGCAAGAACTGCCATGACGCAGATGCTTTTAGACCGGCGTCTTTATTCGACCATCAAAAAACTAAATTTGGTCTTATCGGCGCACACCTAAAAACAGATTGCGTAAAGTGCCATGCCAAAACTACAGTTGGCGAAAAAGAGACGCAAAAATTTAATGGGTTGAATTTCTCTTCGTGTTCAGCTTGCCACAAAGATAGTCACAATGGGAAATTTGGCAGTCAATGTAGCGGCTGTCACACAACGAACTCTTTTGCGGATATTACTAATAGAAAAAAAATAAATCACTCGCTAACGGATTTTCAATTGATCGGTCTGCATAATTCTGTTGACTGTTCAAAATGCCACACAACAGCAAAAGGTTTGAAACCCAAACACAGTCAATGCACAAATTGTCACGAAGATTATCATAAGGGACAACTAAAAAAACTTGACGCAAATATAGATTGCAATGAATGTCATAATGAACATGGTTTTTCTCCATCTCTCTATACGCTGGAATTACACAGCAAAACTCAATTTGAACTTAAGGGCAGCCATCAAGCCGTTCCTTGTTTCCGATGTCATAAATCATCAAAAGAATTGGTTTTTGTATTTACAAATATTTCTTGCGTTCAATGCCACCAAAATATTCACGAAGGAAAAATTAGTGCGAAATTTATTCCGAACAATGATTGCTCAGTTTGTCATAACGAGGAAAGATGGTCTTCGGTGACATTTCAACATTCCCAAACGAAGTTTGAACTGAAAGGGAAACATTTGGAAACCGAGTGCAGAAGTTGCCACTTTTCAAAAGTTGGAGAAAACTTATTTGAACAGCATTTTACAAATATTTCTTCGAACTGCGAGGACTGCCATAAAGACACTCACTTTGGGCAATTTAAGGTATTGGAAAAGACAAATTGTTTTAAGTGCCATGAATTTGAGAACTGGAATCCGGTTAAATTTTTGCACAGCAACGCTCGCTTCAAAATTGACGGCGCTCACCTTAATGTTGAATGCGGTAAATGCCATAAATCTCAAGCTCTTCCAAATGGGGTCTTTGTGAAATATAAATTTCAAGATATTAATTGTGAATCCTGTCATGCTTAAATGTCGGTTAAAATAAAAGGGGATTTTGAACTAATGCGAACAAAATATATACTTTTAGGATTGTTGCTTTTTTGCGCTAATTCTAATGCGCAATCTCCACATGGCGATAAGTTTTCTATCGAATGCGTTAATTGCCACTCAACCGAAAATTGGAAAATAGACGAAAGCGCAATAAACTTTGACCATAATAACACCGAATTCCCACTTATTGGTCAGCATACAACAGCTAACTGCCGTGCTTGCCATTCAGTGCTGGTTTTTGCGGATACAAAAAAAGATTGTCTTTTCTGCCATAAAGACGTGCACGAAAACAGCGTTGGGTTAGGATGCGAAAATTGCCATTCCCCCAAATCTTGGGTTGTAGAAAATATTTATGATATTCATCAAGCGCGTAGATTTCCATTATTGGGCGTTCACAACTCTCAAAATTGCGATCAATGTCATACTTCTTCTTCTCGTGTTAATTTTAAAACTCTAGGGATTGAATGCTACGACTGCCACAGTGAAAACTATAATTCTACTCTAAATCCGAATCACAAAAACGTTGGGTTAAGTACCAATTGCCAAGAGTGCCATGACTTATCTTCCGGAGCGTGGAATTTTGCCCAATTTGGACATGATTTTTTCCCTCTTCAAGGCGGACACGCAATTACTAATTGCTATGATTGTCATAACCCAAATACATTTGCGGGATTATCAGCAAATTGCATAGAGTGTCATAGCCTTAATTTTGAAAACACTACTAACCCGCCTCATGTAGAATTGAATTTTTCCACTTCTTGTGAAAGCTGCCACGGAATTGATCCGGATTGGCAGCCGGCAAATTATAAAGAGCACGATCAAATCTATCCTCTCACCGGAACGCATGGCACAATAAAAAGTGAATGCGGTAAGTGCCATTCTGCCGGTTATGTTAATACTCCAAATCTTTGTATCGGCTGCCACAAAGATGATTATGATAGCGTAATCGATCCGCCCCACCTAACATTAAATTTTGATCAAAATTGCGAAATATGTCACACAACCAAAGCGTGGAAGCCTTCTACTTTTGAGCATGACTTAGAATATTTCCCCATTTACTCGGGCGAGCATAAAGGTGAATGGACAAAATGTTCGGACTGTCATACTGTTCAAAATAATTATGCGGTATTTGAATGTATCAATTGTCATGAACATAGAAAAACGGAAGTGGATGATGAACACAAAGGAATCAACGGTTATCAATATAACAGTGAATCATGTTTATCGTGTCATCCAAATGGAAAAGGAGACGGCGCCTTCAATCATGCTTCAACA
>JAHJTX010000201.1 GCA_018829545.1 Bacteroidota bacterium
ACTTAGAAACGAGTGGGATTTTGATAATGGTTTTTATAATGAAATTTATAATCCACAAACAGCAGACAAGTTGAGAAATCAATATTCAAAGGCAAATACTGAATTTGACAAATATTTTAGCGAAAGCATAAATTTATCTTCTCTGGATCAAGTTCTGTACACGGAGTTTCATACAAAAATGGTGAACGATTATCTTCTCGTTGAAGACAGAATGTCAATGGCGCATTCGGTTGAAGAACGCGTTCCATTTCTTGACGTTGATCTTGTGAATTTTGGATTTACAATTCCGGTACACTTAAAAATTAAAAACAATCAAACCAAATATCTTTTCCGCAAAGCAATGTCACAAAAACTCCCTGAGCAAATAGTCCGAAAGAAGAAATGGGGTTTTACTATTAATCCGTATCTTCAATTTAAAAAGGATTTAAAGGCAGTTGCGGAAAATATTTTAACAAAGGAATTTGTGGAACAGCAAGGTCTATTCAATTACGAGTACATAAAAAGAATTTTAGATTATCCGCCAAGTCCTAGACTTAGATGGCATTATAATTATCTTTGGATACTCGTCGGCTTGGCTGTGTGGCAGAAGATGTATATTGACAGCAGCAATTTTAGCGAGCGTAAATTTTCACTCGAAGATTATTACAGCCGTTAGTTCATTATATTGAAAAGAAGGGTTAAATGAAGAAGCAAAAGAAAACACAAAGAGAAGCCGTTAATAAACCGACAAGGGATTTCTTTGAACTGATTCCTCAGAAATTCCGTCATCTCGCTGGAATGATTTTAATTTTAATTCCGCTGACAATTATTTTTTCGCCATACTTATTCGATAATCTTCAGCCGTCCGGTACCGATGTTGTAGCCTCGAAAGGTGAAACGAATTTATACCTTCAGTGGGAAAAGGAATCCGGACAACAAGCTTTGTGGAATCCGAACGTTTTTGGCGGAATGCCCATCTATCCAAGAATATTTTCACACATTATTCATGTCGATACTTTTATATGGTTATTGAATAATTTGTTCTACTGGGCTTATTTATATTTTTTCGTTGGCGCAATTGGATTATACTTTCTCTTGGTTTATAGAAAAATCCCATGGTTTTTAGCCGCTGTCATTTCAATTGCATTTATACTTTTGCCCGACTGGCAGTCTCTTGTTGGCGACGGGCATTATACAAAACTTCGCGCTGTAATGATTCTGCCGTTATTGATTTTATCCTTCAATTATTTCTTCGATAAAAACAATTGGCTCGGAACTTCTTTATTTGCGCTGACCTTTTCGTGGATGATAAGAACACAGCATTTTCAAATTGTGTTTTATGCAATTCTTGTTCTTCTGTTCCTGTTTATTTATCCGTTTATAAAAATGTTTGTAGATAGAGAATTTAAAAAAGTTGGGAGCTTGTTTATGAAATTTTCAGTTGCAGTTATTTTGACTGTAATGATATCTGCACAGCCTTTTTTAAGTATAAAAGAATATACTCCTCATTCAACCCGCGGAGGAAATCCCGCTGCAATCGGAAGCGAGCAGCAATCGGCAAAGGAAGCTGGCGGAGTTAGTTTTGAATATGCAACTAAATGGTCGCTGGCGCCTTCAGAAATTATGGACTTCTTCATTCAACGTTTTCATGGCGGTGTTTCCGGAGAGATTTACGACGGCGATATGTATCCTCAAATTAAAGGTCAGCAGATTCCTGGTTACTGGGGGCAAAAACCTTTCTCTGGGAATTATGCTTATCTTGGAATCATCGTTTTAATGTTCGCCGTTTTGGGCGCAATCAAAAATCGAAAAGATAGTTTTGTTTTTGCTCTGACTGTATTCACCGTTTTCTCTCTTCTGCTGGCATTTGGGCGTCACTTCCCTGAGCTATATAAATTATTCTTTTATTATGTGCCATACTTTTCTAAATTCCGCGCGCCGGCAATGATGGCAAACATCTCTTTCATCGCGCTTCTTATTCTTGCAGGATACGGTTTAAAATCTTTACTTGAATTAGAGCATCCGCGTGATACTAAACTTTTGCTGGGTGTTTTTGGTTTTGCAGCTTCCATCGGGTTGGCTGTAATATTTATGAAAGAAGGTTTTTCATATTTGGG
>JAHJTX010000202.1 GCA_018829545.1 Bacteroidota bacterium
CCATCCGGCATTCAAACGAGATATAAAAAATCTGCCCATGCAGCTTTTAGATAAATTGAATAAGAGTTTCGATGAAGTTCTAATTAATCCGTTTAGATTTGATCGGCTAAAAGGAGAACTAAGAGAAATTTCTAAAACTAAAATCCGTCATTTAGGCGTTGAATACCGTCTTGCATTTTATGTTCAAAAGGAAATAGTGGTATTTCTTATGTTCAGCAAGCGGGAAAATTTTTACGATTATCTTAGAAGAAGAATGAGGTAGTTAGTGAAAAGTGACACAATATGCGGGTGGTAGCCGGCTGTTGCCCTTCAACTAGAAAAGATGGTTTTAATTTTAGAAATGTTATATTTTTCACTATCAATAATGCAATGAATTAGAAAAATGCGTTTAACTAAAAAAGAAATTGAGACAATAAACGCGGTTATTGCAAAATATGATAAATTTGCCGGGATACATTTGTTCGGTTCACGCATCGATGATAATAAAAAAGGTGGGGATATTGACCTGCTTGTTTTTTCGGATAATCTAACATTTGACGATAATCTAAGAATTAAAATTGAACTTAAAGAAATTCTAGGGGATCAAAAAATCGATTTAATAATAACGCGCGATAAATCCGATCCTTTCGTTGATCTAATATTTGATTCATCGGTAAAATTAGCATGAATGAGGCGTATCTAATGACATAGTCATCCCTATGGGAAAAGGTCTTTTATGCAATTTTGCTATATGAATACAAACCCAATTCAAAATATTATCATTTTAAATATACCTTTCATGCCCGCCGCGTTGAGTACGGAAAGGCAGGCGGGTTAGAGTAGACTTATGAATAAAAAAATAACGCTGCTTAAAAGTAGATTAAACCCAAAAAGTTCATTAGGAATGAACTTTTTGCCGAAGGCCGATACGTCCCAACCTGCCAGCCACGTTAATTCTCGTGAGGCAGGCTTGTCGGGACTATCGGGGTTAACCCCGACAAGCATTGTATGTATTTGATACTGATTATGCGAGATTAGTTTTAATGATAAAACATCCACTTCTAACAACTTATTGCTTGTCGGCCCGTAGGGCAAATTTTCCTAATGGAAAATTTGGGTTAAAACTTATGAATGATGCATCTTCTATTCTGCATTATAGTTATAAAAAATGTTGTAAGGCAGGCATTAAAAAGGAATATTCTCAAAAAGAATTAGATGCATTTGAAAACCTTGCGTCGCGTTTCTCGCGATTAAGTGATATTATTCTTCAAAAAATATTGAGATCAATTCATTCGATCGATCTTGATGATGTTAATACTCTTAGAGATTCAATTAACCTGGTAGAAAAGAAAAGATTAATTAAAGATGCTGTTGAAATGATCGAGATGCGTGAGCTTAGAAATTCAGTTGTACATGAATACATTCCGGAAGTAATAAAAAATATTTTTATCAAATCTTTGAAATTGACCCCCTCTTTATTAAAGAATGTTGAATTGATAAATCAATATTGTCATTCTAAATACCAAATCTAAATTTCAGTTCTTCCATATACAAAATGATTTTCTCGAAACGGCGACGCAAATTACATTCTTATAATAAACGGAGAAGACAATGAACATTCCATTTCTAGACTTAAAAACTCAATACCGCTCGATTAAAGATGAAGTATTACCAGCGATTAACGATGTACTATACAACACTGCATACGTATTGGGAAAACCGGTAGCTGGATGGTGGAGGGAAATCAGTCTTCAGTAGGCAAGTAGCAGTAAGCAGTTGGCAATGAGCGTTATACAGTTGATTGAGGATAGAAGTTAGAAATAAGAGTTAAGAAATATGAGAGAATAAATGCTTTGCGTATTTGCGGGAAAAAAGTTTTGCATTACATATAGAATAGGAGTAAAAATATGAATACCATTAAATTAAGGTATAAAAAGGACAGAAAAGTTTTTATACCGGATAGGGAAGTTGATTTACCGGATAACTTTGAATTTGACTTACCGGATATTGCGGCTCAAATTATAGATAAGGAAGATTTGATAAGAGAAATTAAAGAAAACGGGAAGAAATATATTCCGGGTTTCAAATTATCTGAGGGGACTAAAAAATTATTAGGCGTTTTGAAGGATTCTCCTTTGAGGAATTTTTCAGACGAAGAACTTAGAAGAATGTATCACGAAAATGTTAAGAAAAAAGGAAATAGGGTAACAGAGGGACAGATAAGGAGTAAATTGTAAATAGTGAATGGTGAAGGAGTTGGTTTGGCAGAACTTTAAAAATGTAGTTAAAAGAATGGTTGTTAAAGATAAAAGAATAAAGTCAAAAGATAAAATCAAAAGATAAAATCAAAAGATAAAGTCAAAAGATAAAGTCAAAAGATTAAAATGATATGAGATGCAAGGCA
>JAHJTX010000203.1 GCA_018829545.1 Bacteroidota bacterium
AACTATCTTAGAATTGGAACCCGTAGTGATCACCATCTTTCATGGCTGTGCTCATTAGTACTAATCGAACTATCTTAGAATTGGAACTTGTATGCCAATCGATGTATTTGTTAATATCTTGTACTAATCGAATTTACCCACCGAAACTTTCTTTTTAAGTGTAGGTGGGCTGCCTGTCCCGCCGAAGTTCGCTTTTTTGAACGAAGGGGGACCTGTCCCGACCACTCTTTTTTCTGTGTTTGTCGGGGACCTGTCCCGACCACTCTTTTTTCTGTGTTTGTCGGGGACTTGGAATTGAGAGCTTGAATATGATACATTAGAGATAGATTCAGAATGTTTTTTCCACTTGAAAACTGACCAGTTTTCCGCTTGAAAATTGACCACTTGATAAGGAATAAATAATCCTCTTAGTTTGAGCAATAAAACTTTTATTGTTGAGAAAAAGAGGAGAAAAGACAGGTGGTCAGTATGGAAGATTATGTAACGATAAAAAATCTCAATTCAAAAAACCGCCAGGCGTCGAAGCTTTGTCAATTCTTGATCACGGCAGCGATGAACCTAAATCTTGGTGGTCTCCTATCGATAGAATCGCTGAAAACGATTATAACCTTTCCGCCGGAAGATATAAACCTCAGATTACTCAAAAAATAAGCGATGAGAAACCCGCCGATCTAATCAAGGAAGTTATATCCCTAGAAAATGAAATTACTCAGCGGTTAAATAAACTGCTAAAAGAAATTGAGGAAAACTGATGCCTAAGAAAAAAACATTCGTTGTTAAAATTGGCTACTCATCGCTGATTAATGAAATTTCTGCCGTTCTCGAATACGCTAGAAGATCTAGCGCAAAGGCAGTCAATACTATCCTCACCGCTACCTACTGGGAAATCGGTCGGAAAATTATTGAATATGAACAGAATGGCAGTGATAGAGCTGTTTATGGTCTTAATCTTCTTCCTCGTTTATCTTCGGATTTATCCTCTAATCTCGGCAAAGGTTTTTCAGTTGATAACTTGGAATCAATGCGTCTCTTTTATTTAGCTTACAGTACTGCCGCAATTTCCGAGACACCGTCTCGGAAATCTCACACTCAAAAATCCGAGACATCGTCTCGGAATTTAGAGCTGGTTTTACCTTTGAATGCTTTTCAACTTTCTTGGTCCCATTATGTAATGCTGGTGCGTAGAGTTAAAGATGAACAAACCCGTGAGTTTTATGAAGGCGAAGCTCTGAGAAACGGCTGGTCGGTTCGGCAGCTAGATAGACAAATCTCTTCCCAATTTTATGAACGGACTTTACTTTCTAAAAACAAAGCTGCTATGCTTATTAAAGGCGGAAAACCTAAAGCTGAAGATTTTGTTACTCCCGAAGAAGAAATCAAAGACCCGTTCGTTCTCGAATTTCTTGGACTGAAAGACGAATACTCCGAACACGATCTTGAAGAAGCTCTTATCCTTCATCTCGAAAAATTCTTGCTGGAACTAGGAAGCGACTTTGCTTTTATTGGACGTCAAAAACGACTTCGTATTGGTAACACCTGGTATCGCGTTGATCTCTTATTCTTCCATAGAAAGCTTAAATGCCTCGTTGTAATCGATCTTAAAGTAGGAAAGTTTACCCACGCCGATGCCGGTCAAATGCACCTCTACCTTAACTATGCGAAAGATAAATGGACTAATAAAGATGAAAACCCGCCCGTAGGTATAATTCTCTGTACAGAAAAAGATTCCGCTGTGGCAAAATATGCGCTAGAAGGATTACCGAACAAAGTCCTCGCTTCCGAATATAAATTAGTACTGCCCGATGCAAAACTCCTCGCCAAAGAAGTTGAACAGACTAGAAAAATGTTAGAGCAAAGAAAAACGGCGAGGAAAAAGTGATCGTTTGGAAAACGGCTGATGTGGGAGAAGTTGTATCAATTATTAAGGGACGAAAGCCGAATATAGTTTCATATATGATGAACGAAGAAACACCACATAATTATGTGACAATTGAAGCTTTTGAATTCGGAGTTGCTGTTCAGTTTGCTTCGCAAGATAAAAATTCAATCGTTACTGATGTAGGAGATGTTCTTATCGTATGGGATGGTGCAAGGTTTGGTATGGTTGGGAAATCTATTGGTGGCGTTCTTGGATCTACATTAGCGCATTTAAAACCAGATAAAATATTAGATAAAAATTATCTTTATTATTTCCTTCTATTAAAAAACTTATACTTAAGATCAAATCAACGAGGTGCTGGAATTCCACACCTGGATTCTCACCTTGTTAGAAAGCTATCTATCCCTCTCCCCTTCATCTGTGGAAGGAAATGAGCTCCCATATATTGGATTAGAAAGCATTGAGAGTCATACTGGTAGAATACTAATCACTCCGGAAGATGCAACCCAAATCATGGTTCGCGGGATTTCATTCAAGTTTAATAAAACTAATATTCTGTTCGGAAAATTAAGACCATATTTAAATAAAGTTGCTTTGCCTGATTTTTCCGGGCGTTGTTCAACAGAATTAGTGCCCTTATCACCTATTAAGGGTTATTCCCGCGAGTTTTTGGCAACAATTTTAAGGTCCAATTTCATTGTGGATAATCTTATGTTGAAGAATAAAGGGGCAAGAATGCCAAGAGCAGATATGAAATATTTGATGAGCTTAAAAATTATTGATCCAGATATAAATCTAATTGCCAAGTTCTCTGAATATTATAAAAATATCCAAACACATTTCGACTCATTAATTAACAATAAAGTAAAAATTGAATCGACATTTAATCTTTTACTCTCTCAAGCATTTGATGGTAGCCTAACCTCATCCTGGCGTGATGCACACATGAAGGAAGTCCTTCAAGAAATGGAAGAACAGAAAAGGTATTTTAAAAATGAAAACTAATCGAAAAATAAATCTCCAGGATGAAATTGCTGCAATTCTTCTTGACAATGAGAAGCCAATGACAAATCAGCAGATTGCAGCCAAAGTTAATGAGAGGAAAAATTACATTAAAAAAGATGGAAGCGAAGTCACATCTTATCAAATTCACGGGAGAACGAAAAGTTATCCAAAATTATTTTATCGGGACGGCAATAAAGTCTGACTTATACAGCGGATTGAATCGTATTCTAAAAATCTATCAGAGCTTTCAAAAGTCCAAAAAATTAAAAAGGAAATTCTTGAAGATAATGAAGATTCACTCTCAACCAAGTTAGTTCTATCCGAAATAAAAAGACGTGATGAATTCCCTAAGGATGAAATCGAGTCTTTCACGTCTGGTAGTATCTACATCGAAGCAAAAAAAAGTCCTGAATTTTTTACTATTGACGGAGATAGAATTGGATTAACCGAATGGGAAGAAGTGGATGAAGAAAAGCAATTAGTAATCTCAGCCTCTCTCCAAAATGGAATAAACACAAACCGAAAAATATTTTTTAATATCTATTGAAAATAATTCCAACACATTAAGTAAAAAGAATCTTTCGTTGTTTGGGAATAATGAAAAAATATTCCCGTGGTTCAATGAATTTTTTAAAGACCATATCAATTACTTCAAAACCAAAAAGCGCTCGATGCAGCAAATATTCAAGATATATTACCAAGAATAAAAGAAATATGGAATTTAATAAAAGAGAGTTTTTTGCTTGTTGCAATTGAAAGATTACCACTTGATATAGCGAAGACAATTAAAAAATTTCAAAAAAAATCTAACCTTGTAAGTTCCATCTTATTAAAAGCCTTTCCACTATCGGATGAGAAAAGCTTTTCTAAATCAGCTATTGACCGCATATTTATTTCAAAAAATTCAATTGATAATTTAATTATATCAAGATTCTCAGAATTAGCTGAAATATGTTTCAAAAGTTTAGGCAAAAATGAAATATATATTGTTGAAGTCTGCCTCAATTCATTCACTATTATTATTTTTGATTATTTAACCTTTCGCAAAAACAATATAGTATTTTATCCTTCATCTGTAGCAAAATACCTTGTTTCCGAGAGTGATGCCGATAAAGTAATCAACAAATCTTATGAAATATTATTTTCTATTGCACAAAAGTCTAATCAGTTGTCAAACCAGATTTGAGCAATTGAATGCTTGCGGGCAATCTCAAATATTGCAATCAGTATCAATCAAAATATTGTTAATTCGGAAAAGCCACAACCTTCACTTGCATTACGGTCTGATAACTCCTCTCTTTTAGCTTCATAATATTTGTTCCCTTATATTACGCAAAAGTTTGTGTCGGGTTGGTGGCTAACCTTTTCCCGAATCGGACTTTCACTGATAAGATACGACAAGCTACTCTTGGCGCACGCGTAAGGTGAGTTAACCGAATAATCGCTCCAAGTATGAGAATATTTATTTTGATTTCTATCACAATATTTTTCAAATAAATATGTATATTATGCCCAATATCGATTTACAAAGCATTAAATTAGTGCAAAATATTTTATACGGTTAAAAAAATGGGCAATCAACAAATGCTGGTAATTGGCGGGCTGTTAATTTTAAGTTACTTAATGCTCACCTTTTACAACGTTAGAAATGACCAAACGTCTTTTTCCCTTTTTACAGAAAATGTAATTACCGGAACTTCTGTGGGGCAGTCCCTTATCGACGAAATTCAAACTAAATCTTTCGATGAAAAAACGATTTCTTCTGCAGTTACATCTGCAGATTCGTTAACTTCTGTTAATTCAATTGGGCCGGATGCCGGTGAAACCAATAAAAGCAAGTTTGATGACGTTGATGATTATAATGGTCTAAAATATTCGGTTTCAACAAATCGAATCGGAACATTCAGTCTATCATCTCAGGTTTATTATGTTCAAAATTTAAACCCCAACACCAAAATTAATCAGCGCAGCTTTGCCAAAAGAGTTGATGTTTCTGTAACAAATCCGCTCTTTGAAGATACTTTAAAGTTTTCAACTGTAATCAGTTATTAGCAAGGAAAATTATGGTCTCATTACTAGATGTGATAGGAGCTACGGTAATTAGCGCTTTTGTAATTCTTATCCTTATAAATTTAAATGCCCAAATAAGTATTTCTGCGGGCGAAACTTTATTAACTACTGTCGTTCAACAGCAGGCAACTGCAACTATTTCCGATATTGAATATCATGTCTATAAAGCAGGCCACCAAACTTCAGGAGGCGTTATTGTTGCAGATTCAACAAGATTAAAATTTTACAGCGACTATGACAATGATGGAGTTAGCGAAACACTTGAATACTATTTGGGCGCTAAATCAGAATTAACCGATGTTAAAAATCCTTCCGCAAAACCGTTGCATAAGAAGCTAAACAACTCAGCCGATGCTCCCATTATTGGATTGGTTGACACTGTAATGTTCAGCTATATTGATTCAAGCGGAGCTATTCTTTCTTACAGTAAATTAACCGCAGAAAGTGAGCGAAATAAAATTAGGAGCATTAAAATCAGCTTATCCTTATTGTCAGCAATGCCAATGGAAGGTGTTTATCCAAGTGTTGATTGGGATAGGCTTATTAGTCCCAGAAATTTAAATTTATAAGGAGATTATTCAGCTATGGGAAAATCAGTACTTATTATGGTTATCGGAACGATAATGGTCTTTTCTATCGTTCAAATGAATACCATCGGCAGACTTAACGGCTCAATGGAAAATTCTGTGAATTATTACAGCGATGTATACGCGCGCAATGTTTGCAACAGCGCTATTTCAATGCTGATAACGGATATAGCCACGAGCGGGAATATTACTGAAGTAAAAAATAGTAAAACAACCATCTTTGGCGCAACGGTAACTTATAGCGTTACTATTGTCGATAGCGTTACATCTGAGGCCAAGGATAAGGACGATGATGACGAGAAGGATGACGATGACAAGGATAAAGACAAGCATAAAGACAAGGATAAAGATAAGGATAAAGACAAGGATAAAGACAAGGACAAGCATAAAGACAAGGATAAAGATGATGATGATGACGATGATAAAAAAGATAAAGGGAAAGGAAAAAGCGCGCTTCTTCAGAATGTTTCGAGAGAGCATTTCAATTTAGCTTCTTTATCTATTACTTCTGCTTTTTCAAATGCAGTCGAATTAATGAGTTCTTTTACTGAATCCTCTTCTACTCCGGATGACGACAAAAAGAAGAAAGAAGAGGACGACAAAAAGAAGAAGGAAGAGGAAGAGAAGAAAAAAGATGATGATGACGATGAGGATGATGACGATGTGGACAAGGATGATGATGATTCCGCTCAATCCATTGGGAAAATGGTAAAAATTTCAGTTGAAGCTGAGTACGGTGATATTACAAGAAGTTCAACGGTTTACATTTCAATTCCTCAGGAAGGCTATGTCCCCGAAACCGTTCAAGCAGCGGTTATGGTTAACGGCGAAGTTGAAACATCCGGCAATCTTATGATTGACGGCAGAGATCACGATAAAAATGAGAAGTCAATATCAAGCGCCGGAACTGTTGGATTGTGGGCTTCCGGAACGTTTAGTCAGAAAGGAAATTCAAAAATAGGCGGAACGGTTGATAAATTAGATTATTATCCGTCAACGTCGCCGAGTTCAAAAATATATCAAACATCAAAATCTTATAAAGGCGGATTTCCCGCTACACCGGAAGAAGTTCTTGGCGGCTCAGCTAAAGGGTTTGGTATAGATGCGCTAAAAAAGTATGCTAAAGCCGGCGCTAACGGATCTCAGTATGTTACTGATTCCAAAAACTTAAAATATCCTTTGAAAGGCGTTACTTATGTTGAACCGAGCGAAAAAGGCGAGACATGGCAAAGTGCAAATATTTCCGGTTCGGGAATTTTAGTGGTGCATGCTTCATCAGGCAACTCTTTGCTAAAAAATGTAAACTTAGGAACATTTAAGGGATTGGTAATTGTCGATGAAATCGTACACTTGCATACCACAATTTTGGGCGCTTTGTATGTTATTTCTCCTTCGCCATTGACAAAGCAAATGCTTGGCAACGGCAATGGAAGCGTGCTCTACTCAAAAGAAACAATCAAAGACGCAGTAGGAATCGTAACCGGCGGAGGCAGCAAATTTGGACCTGGCAAACGCCGACTGCCAATTGTGGCATGGTATGAGTAGGATTCTACCTGTAAGCTTAAACTCTAAGCTATATTGACTTGTTTTTATTTACCAAAATGCTTTTGGTGAAGTGTTTCTAAGTTGAACAGAATTTCTTCAATTTTTGCCAATTGATTTTTTGCATTTTTATCGGCTGGCTTAAGAGCATCCGCTTTCTTAAATAAATCTTTTGCGGAGGAATAACTTTTCTCATCAAGCGCTTTCTCCGCTTTCCGCATAAAATCTTTAAACTCATTTTCATCTTCAACCGTAAGCCGGCGCATTTTCAAGTACTCCCCGTTTTC
>JAHJTX010000204.1 GCA_018829545.1 Bacteroidota bacterium
GATGCCGTTAATTTGATGGGCTTCTATTTATCCGATGACTTAAACAAAAAAGACAAATGGCAGATAAGTTCAAATATCACAATTCAGGCTAAAGGGTTTTACGGCTTTTGGGCAGATGATTTGGATTACAGTAATCACACAAATTTTAAACTCGCCCAGTCATTTGAGCAGTTGGTTTTTTCTTCACCGCAACAAGGAATAATTGATTCGGTTTCTTATGCCGAGCAGTATGTTGACATTTCATTCGGAAGATACCCCGACGGAAGCGCGGAGTTTTTTTATTTTCTAAAACCTTCACCGGGAAAAATAAATGATTCAACCCGCTACACAAGTATTGCTGAAGCCCCACAGTGCGATTTTGAATCGGGATTTTATGGGCAGTCAATAATCGTTAAACTTTCTGCCCCGGATTCATTAAAAATTCATTACTCGCTCGATGGGTCAATACCAACTCAAGATCACCCGCAATTTTCTGAATACATTTATATTAGCGAAACTACAGTTCTGCGAGCAAGATGCTTTAGCGATAACAGTCTTCCGAGCAGAATAATTAGCCGCTCATTTTTTATAAACGAAAGAAAATCGCTTCCTGTGTTCTCTTTCGTTACTGATCCGGCAAACTTTTTTGATGATTATACCGGAATTTACATTGAAGGTAAAAACGGCATTACGGGCTTATGTTCAACTACTCCTAAAAATTGGAATCAAGAATGGGAAAGGACCGCTCATCTGGATTTTTTTGAATCCGACAAAACATTAAAATTAAGCGGTGAATACGGCATTTCTGTTACAGGCGGATGCAGTAGAATTTATCCGCAAAAATCGTTAGCTATTTTCGCCAGAAGTAAGTTTGGACCGGAGAGTATTAATTACAAATTTTTTAACGAGGTTGAAGTTGATGAATTTAAGTCTGTAATCTTACGAAACTCTGCACAGGATTGGTGGAGAACAATGTTCCGCGATGGAATGATCCAATCACTTTTACACGAAAGAATGGATATTGATTATCAGGCTTTTAGACCCTCAATAGTTTATCTGAATGGTGAGTATTGGGGAATTCATAACATCCGTGAAAAGTTAAATAAATATTATCTCACAAATCATTACGGCGTTAAGGAAGGCGAAATTGATATTATCGAATTGAGTAAATCTTTGCGCGTTAATGAAGGAAGCGCCGATGCATATAATGATTTGATTGACTTCGTAACAAACAATGATTTAAAGATTATAGAGAATTACCAAATTGTTGCAGACATAATGGATATCAATGAATATATTGATTACAACTCAGCTCAAATTTTCTGCGCGAATGCAGATTGGCCAGGCAACAACGTAAAAGTTTGGAGGTCTCATCTACCCGGCGGAAAATTTAGGTGGATGATTTTTGATTTGGATTTCGGTTTCGGAGGCAACAGCAACTCTCTCTATAACAGCAATACGCTTGAACTTGCCACTTCAGTAAACGGTCCAGCTTGGCCCAATCCGCCATGGTCAACTTTACTTTTAAGAAAGCTTCTTGAAAATAATTCATTCAAAAATGATTTCGTTCAAAGGTTCGCTGTTCACGCAAACACAACTTTCAGCAAAGATAGAATTTTCAATGTGATTGATAGTATAAAAAGTATTATCGCAGATGAAATTCCCGCTCACAAAGAGAGGTGGGTAAAATCAATTTCCTTCACTCCCACTTGGGAAGACGGCATAAACCTTATGCGCGACTTTACTCTTAAACGATGGACAAGCGTTAAGCAGCATTTTATAAATAAATTTGGATTAAGCGGCACGGAGTATTTAACGCTTGCCAATAGCGCCCCCGGCGCCGGTGAATTATTAATTTATGGAGTAAAAGTTACAGAATCGCGTGTGGAACTAGAATTGTTCAAAGATGTGCCTGTGAAAATTAAATCCGTTCCAAAGCCTGGATATCTTTTCGATGGCTGGTTCGGCGTTGAATCGAACTCCCCTGAAATTGAAATATATTTGACAGAGAAGAAAACTATTACTGCCAGATACAAACTCGACAAAGCTGCAGCCAATTCGGTTATAATCAACGAAATCAATTACAACTCCGCGCCCGAAGCGGATTCTGAAGATTGGCTTGAATTGCTGAATATAAGCGGAGCGGATATCAATTTGAACCAATGGCTGTTCAAAGACACATCGTCAACAAACGCATTTATTATTGACCGCAATTACGTATTGAAAGGTGATTCTCTTGTTGTTCTTGCAAGAGATACGTCGGCTTTTAAAGCCGTTCATTCCGGTGTAACAAATTTGATCGGGAATTTTGATTTTGGAATAAGCAACGCTGGTGAAACAATTTTTATTTACAATCACACGTACGGTACAAACTCGGATATGAGTTTAGCGCTGATTGATTCCGTGAATTTCGATGACCTTTCCCCCTGGCCTGTTGATGCAGACGGAACCGGCGCAACACTTGCTTTGAAAGAGCCTTCACTTAGTAACGATGATCCGAATAATTGGTTTGCTTCCCCAAATTACGGCACGCCAGGTAGGAAAAATAATTTTACAACTGACGTCTCAATAGATGAAAATATAATCACATATTTTAGGCTATATCAAAATTACCCTAACCCGTTTAATCCAAGTACAGTTATAAAGTTCCAAGTTCCGAGTTCCGAGTTTGTTAAACTGCAAGTCTTCGATATTCTTGGCGCAGAGGTTCAAACATTGGTTAATGAATACAAATCCCCGGGTTTTTATGAAGTTCAATTTGATGCTTCTTCACTTGCAAGCGGTTTGTATTTTTACAAATTTACTGCCGGTAATTCCGTTCAGACAAAGAAGTTATTGCTGTTGAAATAGTCTGCTGTGGGTAACCTCGAAGGTCAAAGACAAGCGACCTTCGAGGTTTGGAATTCTGCACAAACCTTCAA
>JAHJTX010000205.1 GCA_018829545.1 Bacteroidota bacterium
AAAGAAATTAGCATCAGTAAAAAAATGATGCTTTTAAAATAGTTTGCAGTAGTAATTAAACCTCGAAGGACAAAAACAGACCTTCGAGGTTTGTTCAATTCCTTGTTTTAAATTAATTTCTTACTTATTTTCAATCCGCTATCTGAGTGTATGGAAAAAACGGATATTTTTAACTCATAGCGAACTTCCGTTCCGGATTAAATAGCTAAAAATAATAATCAACTATCGCCAGCACCGAAAGTGAAATATATATTCATATTACTTACTTCAATTTTGACATTTACACTTGGCTGTACTCCTTGTAATAGATCGCAGTGTAATGTTTCATCAACAGACACTGTTGCATCATCGTCACTTCTAAAGCAATACGCTGCAAAAAAATTTGATTCTTATCGAGTGACATATAACGCCAAAAAGGATTTTGCTTATTGTGTAGAAAACACAAAGGGAGTAGCGGGGATTAGCAGAATTAATTATTTTGTTTACGCCTTAAGCAGCAATGAAGAAATTTGGAAAGATCTTATCCCGAACGGATCCATCAATTGGAAATCCGAATACATTCTTGAGATAATTGAAATCCCGGGAATTATTAAAAAGGATGATGAATCAATGGTAAACCGAAGCGGGTATCTATTCAATGTAATAACTAGAAAAAAACTAAATCGAAATTAACTCATTCATTAAATAAAAAAAGGTCTGATATGAAAAAATCCATATTACTTTCGCTTGTTTTGTCGGCAGCAGTTATTGGTTTTACCTTATTCAAAATTGTTGATATCAATCCCGATATTTCAATTTCTGAGAGTAAAATTAAAGTGCGTGATGCCAAGTATTCCAGTTGGTCTGAACACAAGAAATTTGTTAAAGGCGTATTGAAATCGGATGATCCCGATAAATACACTGAATATCATAAAATGATCAGAGTAAGAGAAGGTGAAGATAAACCTGGCTACAAACCCAATTACAAACTTGAGGCTCTGCAAAAAGCTAGGGTGAATATGCAAAAGGGCAACAGCACAAAGGCTCTTTTGGATTGGAAAGAAAGAGGTCCCGCAAATGTTGGCGGCAGAACCAGAGGTATAATTGTTGATCCCGATGACGCATTAAAAAACACATGGTTTGCCGGCTCAGTTGGCGGCGGTGTTTGGAAAACCACAGATGCGGGAGCTAGTTGGAGACATTTAACAGAAGGACTCCCAAATTTAGCGACCACTGTTCTTGTGATGGCAAATACGAATCATAACATTATTTTCTGCGGTACCGGAGAGGGATTCGGCAACGTTGATGGAGTAATGGGCGATGGAATTTTTAAATCAACCGATCGCGGAGAGACTTGGACACAAATTGCAAGCACAGCCGGAGACCCTGCTTTTGCATTCGTGAACAGAATTGTTGTTGATCCCGCTGATGAAAACATCGTAATTGCAGCAACAAATAGCGGAGTATATAAAAGCGTTGACGGTGGCACAAGCTGGGTTAGAAAGTATACTTCAAGCGTTCAAGATTTAAGAGTGAACGCATTGAATTTTAAAACCATTTATGCAGGAAAGAGCGGAGGAGTAATTAAATCAACAGACGCCGGGGAAACTTGGTCGGATAAACTAAGCAGTGATTTCGTTGGCAACCGATATGAGATCGCAGTATCTCCGACTGATACGTCACGAGTATATGCTTCCGTAGACGCTTCTACTTCGCTTCTCTATATGACAACCGATGCAGGTTTAACTTGGAACGAAGTTATCGAACAAGCATTCGAGCACGATGATGAAAATGCTTGGCTTGGCGGACAAGGCTGGTACGACAACACAATCGAAGTCCATCCTTATGACGCAGGCGTTGTTTTCATGGGCGGGATTGACGTTTGGAAAGCCGAAGTAATATTCGGAACAAAGAGAGGAATTTCGAATATATTTGAAACTAATATTGATTCATTCATGACCTACACGCCAAAGGGTCTACCTTTTAAAGACGGAGGCGTAGGTACCGGCGAAGATTTTTGGTTGGAAAAAGTGTTTGAAGAAAATGATCTTGTTGACGTCGAAATTCGGTTCGGTTTGGGTAGGAAGCAAAAAGCACATCGTTTTACGCTTAATACACATGTTTATCAGGATTATATCGAAGTTCCTTTTGAAGTTTGGGATGTTAAAAACAATAAGCAATTAATGGTTTCCTTTCTGGATATTCAAAAGAATAAGAACTTTAATCTCATTACAAGTCAAGGCGACGTAATTTATGTGAACGGTGTCGAATACGACAGTTCTGCTTCCAATCCAAACATTGCAGTTGATAATGGGCAAAAGTATAAGAATCTTTTCGTGGCTGCATTTAGAAGCAAACTGGGCGTCACTTGGAATCCCGCTAATCATCCTGATGCGAAACTTAGAATTGAAGTTGGGGATATTCCTGTAATGTTCAGAGAAACAACTCCCGTTACAAATGGATATAGCCGTTATACTCTCGGAGCAAAAAACGTTCACGTCGATCATCATAACATAGTTATGATTCCTGTGAATGAGGCAACAAAATCATTTAGAATTCTAAATGGAAATGACGGCGGGCTGGCAATATCCGATGACGGCGGCGCCACTTTCGTGGAAGTGGGAGACAACGGGTATAATACAACTCAATTTTATGGCGCTGATAAAATGCCCGGTGGCGATGCTTACTTTGGCGGAACTCAGGACAACGGAACATTCATGTCTCCGGTAAATGCGAGCGCCGATGAGACTACAAGCTATACACATGTTCTCGGAGGCGACGGTTTTGAAGTAGCATGGAGTTACGGCGATGCGGGCAAAATGATCGGCGGCTCGCAGTACAATAGATTTTACCGAGTTGTTGACGGTGATTGGAATAAAAGGGAAGCTGCCAGCGTTGGCTTTGAAGAAGGATGGGGCAGCAGTACTAATTCTCCTTTTATTTCAAAGATAGCTAGTTCAAAAAGCGATCCTGAATTATTATTTACGGTCACGAAATTGGGAGCTTTTAGATCGGATAATTTTGCAGCAGAATGGACGCTGTCTCCCATTCCTGCAGCAGATTTTCATAACGGCGCTTATTTTAGCCAAGCTCAAGTTGCAATTTCAGTAGCAGATCCTCAAGTAGTATGGGTCGCAGCTTATATGAGTTCCAACGGTAAAGTGCATGTATCTAAAGACGGCGGAATTTCTTTCAAATCAACGAATAATTTTACAGATGTTACAATGGGAAGAGTTTCGGGTTTTGATACTCACCCAATCAATGCGGCTACGGCATATGCTTTGTTCTCTTTTTCCGAGGCTCCAAAAATTTTACGAACCACTGATTACGGAAATTCATGGAAAGATATTTCCGGTTACGGAACCGGAACAGTTAGCACAACAGGTTTTCCGGATGTTGCGGTGTATGGACTCGTTGTAATGCCTTACAACACAAATATTATTTGGGTTGGAACCGAAATCGGATTAGTTGAATCCGTTGACGGCGGCGCAACTTGGCACTTAGCAGATAACGGTTTCCCCGCAGTTTCTATTTGGGAAATGAAAATAGTTGACGATCAAGTCGTTGTTGCAACTCACGGAAGGGGACTTTTTTCCGTAACGCTTCCTGAACTTGCAGATTATAATCCACCGAAAGCTGTATTTCCTCCAAGGTTGAATGTCGCTGGTCAAACACCTAGTGGCATAGCTATTAACGCAACTTTGCGCGATGTCTATGATTCAACGGTTGTTTTTCTGGATGATATCCCAATCAAATCACTATTTGTAAATACAACTAAAGACACTTCGATCGTGATTCCAGTGACTTCACTAGGTACTAAGAAAATTGGATTGATATCCTATAAGGATGGAAGAGCATATAAATCAGTTTCAAAAAATATTGAAATTTATGCATTATTACCTGTACAATTGGGCTACGCAAACAATTTTGAAAATCCTGCCGATGACTTAATCCTTGCAGGATTTGATGTTGCTAAGCCCGCGGGATTTAACAATAATTGTCTGAATACTCCGCATCCTTATTTGGATCAAAGTAGTTTGACTGCTGTGCTGAAGGTTCCAATTGTGGTTGCTGCGGATAATGCAAATTTCAGTTATGATGATATTGCTCTCATTGAGCCAGGTGAACCAGGAACAAAGTTTGGCGATAGTGAATTCTGGGATTATGTAATTGTTGAAGGCGCAGGCGGCGGGGATTGGATACCTTTATTGGATGGTTACGATGCAAGATTCGATGCTGCCTGGGAAGCTGCTTATAACAATAATACTGCTGGAAGTGCCGCAATGTTTAAAAATCATACTATCAATCTGCTGGATTTCTTTAGCGCCGGGGATACTGTTTTAGTAAGATTTAGACTATTTGCCGATCAATACACAACCGGATGGGGATGGGCAATTGACAACATTGTAATTCAAGGACAGTTTGTTGGCGTTGATGATGAAACCGTTCCCACAAATTATAGACTTGCTCAAAACTATCCGAATCCGTTCAATCCGAGCACAACTATTTCTTATTCAATTCCAAAGAGTTCGCATGTTACTGTAAATATCTATAACTCTCTTGGCGAATTAGTTACTAAACTTGTGAATAAGGAACAAAACGTTGGTAGTTACAAAATGAACTGGAATGCAGTTAATATGGCTTCCGGCGTTTACTACTACAGAATTGAAGCCGGCGATTTTGTTGAAGTGAAAAAGATGTTGTTAGTAAAATAATTTACACTAGTAATTAAACCTCGAAGGTAAAAACCAGCGACCTTCGAGGTTAAGGGATTCTATAACCTTCAAGGTCACAGATTTTTTAGACCTTGAAGATTGCGTTGCAGTTTGGGGAATTTATAATATTCGTCATCGCGATCCCGATGCGTGCCACTATATTTCACAAGGTAATCGGGAGAAGCGATCTCAACTTTGAAGATTTCCCATCACTCAATGTGTAACCTCGAAGGTCATAAAACAGCGACCTTCGAGGTTTAGGAATTCTTA
>JAHJTX010000206.1 GCA_018829545.1 Bacteroidota bacterium
CCTTTCAAAATGAAAAAATATGTGTTACCCCAACAACCTTTGCCCGTCTCTTAACTCATTGATTTATATGCACTTATATTTTACTGTGTGCAAGTTGGGTTAACGGGGATGCTGATTACAAAATTGAAAATGGGGAGATAATCGGAGTCTCACAATTAAATACACCGAATTCTTTTTTAGCAACCGAAATAGAGTATAGCGATTTTATTTTTGAGTGTGAATTCAACTTTGAAAATGGTTTGAACTCAGGGGTGCAAATTAGAAGCCATAGCTTACTGGAATTTTCAAACGGAAGAGTACATGGATATCAAGTTGAAATTGATCCTTCTGAAAGAGGGTGGACGGGCAACATTTATGATGAAGCAAGACGCGGCTGGCTGTATCACAATGAATATAACAACGGAGCTAAGACTGCATTTATTCCCAGTAAATGGAATCAATTTAGAATTGAAGCAATTGGTAATAATGTTAAAGTATGGCTAAACGGTGTTTTAACCTCCGATTTGATTGATGATTTTGATAGTTCAGGCTTTATTGCTTTGCAAGTGCACAGTATTAAGGATGAGAGTTTGGTTGGAAAGACAGTAAAATTTAGGAATATCCGCCTTCTCTCAGAAAATCTGGAAAGCAACCGAGTGATAGATAAAAATGAAATTGTGCAGGTAAATCATTTAACAAATCATTTAACGGATAAGGAAGTTAACGAAGGTTGGAAGCTGCTTTGGGATGGCAGCGCCACAAATGGTTGGAAGAGCGCCAAAGGTGATTCATTCCCGGAAAAAGGTTGGAATATTAGTGAAGGAGAATTAAGTGTAGAGAGAAGCGGAGGCGCTGAATCTGAATGGGGAGGAGATATTGTTACTACACAACGTTATTCAAATTTTATTCTTGATGTTGATTTTAAGTATACTGTCGGCGCTAATAGCGGAATAAAGTATTTTGTTGATACGTACTTGAACAAAGGACCGGGTTCTGCAATTGGATGCGAATATCAAATATTGGATGAATGTCCATCCCGATGCAAAATTGGGAGTTAATGGCAACCGCACACTTGCATCACTTTATGATTTAATTTCCGCAGAGGGAATAATTTACGTGCCAAATGAAAATGTACCGAAGCGTGTTAACAAGTACGGTTGGAATCGTGCAAGAATTTTATCGAATAACAATAAAGTGGAGCACTATTTAAACGGAATAAAGGTTGTTGAATATGACAGATCTTCACAGATGTTCAAGGCTTTGGTGGCATATAGTAAGTACAAAATTTGGCAAGGCTTTGGAGAGCTTCCACAAGGACAAATATTGCTGCAGGATCACGGCGATGAAATTCATTTTAAGAATATTAAAATCAAAGAATTGAATTGAAGGAGAACCGAATGAACGCTAAAATTAAAAGAAGACAGTTTATTAAAAATACTTCCATTATATCTACGGGGCTTTATTTGGGAGCTTCAGTGTTTTCAGCTAAAAGTTATGGCAGAATATTAGGCGCAAATGACAGAATAAATTTTGCCGTGATTGGATTACACGGACGCGGAAATGCTCATATTGAAGCAATAAGATCGTGTCCTAATGCACTGGTAACTCACCTATATGTGATGTTGATAGCCGAGAATTGACGAGAGTTTCTGACGTAATTAAAAATAAATTTAACCAAACACCGTTTGCTGTAAAGGATGTTCGCAAATTACTTGAATCAAAGGATGTTAATGCAATATCGATAGCGACACCGGAACACTGGCAGGCACATATCGCAATTATGGGATTGAAAGCCGGTAAGAATATTTATGTAGAAAAGCCAAGCAGTCACAATCCGGGCGAAGGAGAAATGTTAGTAGCCGCTCAGAAAAAATACGGCATGCTAGTACAGCTCGGCAATCAGCAGCGTTCCTCCGGTCATACAATAAAAATAATTCAGAGAATTCAAGAAGGGTTGATTGGGAAAACGTATTTTGGAAAAGCTTGGTACAGCAATTCTCGCAAATCAATCGGAACAGGAAAAGTAGTTCCGGTTCCGGAATACCTTGATTGGGACTTATGGCAAGGACCTGCGCCAAGAAAACGGTATAAAGATAATATTCATCCTTATAACTGGCACTGGTTCTGGCATTGGGGAACCGGAGAAGCGCTCAATAATGGTACTCATGAAGTTGATATTTGCAGATGGGCTTTGGAGCTTGATTATCCAAAAAAAATTTCGGCTTCCGGTGGAAGATATCATTTCCAGGATGATTGGGAATTTTATGATACGCTTGTTGCTAATTTTGAGTACGAAAATAAGCTGATAACATTTGAGAGCATGAGCTGCAATGATAAAAAATACTATGGCCGCGGTCGTGGCGCTACTATTCACGGCACTGAAGGTACGGTACTGATTGATAGAGCTGGATATCAAGTATTTGATCTCAACGATAAATTACTCGAAGAGTTTAAGACAAAAGAAAAAAATAAAACTCAAGATATATTAAGCATGGATTCAATGACGGATAGTCACTTCCAGAATTTTGTAAGCGGAATTAGAGTCGGAGAAAAACTTCGTTCACCAATAAGTGAGTGTAACAAAAGTGTTGCAATCTTACAGCTATCTAATATCGCGTGGAAATATGGCAGAACATTAAAATTGAACACTACTAGTGGGCACATTATTGGCAACGAAGAAGCAGCGCGGATGTGGACGCGTGAATATGAACCGGGTTGGGAACTAAATGTGTAGATAGTCTTTTATAAAACGAGAACGGGGATGAATTTAAATTTGACATACAACATCTGAAAGAGCCATTTTGGCAGGATAAGCAGAAAGTAATTTCAATTAAAAAGTCTGAAAATAGTTTGTATTTGCTATATTCTTGCTTCTTGAATTTGTAGCGGAGAGTTAGGGAATCTTAGCATCTTAGGCAAATATTGATGATACGCCTAAAAACGAAGGATTTGGAAATTGGTTTAACTCCGGCTATTTCCATAAACTTCGGTAGAATATTCCGTAATATTAGTGACTATTATCGAAGAACTGCGCAATCTTTTTGTCTAAAAGGGCAATATGTCTGGGTATCCATCCCATCGGGAAAAGAACGACTCTTATTTTTTGAGAATTTATTTTCAACTTTATTTTTTACTTGGTTGTGGAATTATAAAAATGAAATTGTCCGGCAACCAACTATTTTTTTTGCTCACTTACTAATAAGTGGGCTTTTTAGAAGGAAGTCATTTATGTATTTTATACAATTTCTGTTATTCTATTAAGTCAACAAAACTTAAGCTGTTTTAATGAGAAAAATGTTTTATTTTAATTGTAAATAGGTCTCAACATTTTAAAAGAATTTTAAATGAACATAAACAAACTCTTTAAATTTATTTCTATTAGAAGGAAACTTATAATAGCTTTTATCTTACTTTCCATTCTTCCGATTGGGGTTTTAGGTGTTTACGGTATTTACAGCCAGATTGAATTAATGAAAGAAAGGGCCGTTGATAAGTTAAGGGATGATCAAGAGCTAAACCGGTTAAAGGTGAAAAATATAATTGACGAGGTAAAGTGGGATATATTCTATTTCCTTTCGGAACAATTTCGATTTAATAAATACCAAATAGATGAACACGTTTCGAATCTTTTAATAAATTACTTAGAGAATCGAAAAATATATTATCAGATAAAAATCTTTGACAGCAATAAGAATCTTTTGTTAGCGCATCAAAAAATCAATAATAATTTTGCTGATATTTCAAGTGAAATTAATCATCAAGGTTTTCAGTTTTACTTTTACGCTGCTCGTGATTTGAGACCTGAAGATATTTTAATTATTCCCTCCGAGCTGAGGAGCATAAAAAATGAAAGAATCTCTGCTATTACTTTTATTGATAAGATACATACAGAAAATGATAATACATTTTTTATTCTTGCGCTAGATATTTTTGCCGATCATTTTTTCAGCCTATTCACCATTGATCATAATAACAAAGATCAACAAGAAATTTTTATACTCGATTCCAACGGGAACTATTTATATCATTCAAAATACAAAAACGATTGGAACAAACTTTTAGCGGAACATAAGCAGATTGCCGAAGAAACAAGCGAGATACTGCCCAAACTTACAAGATTAAACACATCAAAAACTGTTACTACTATAACAACAAATTCGAATTTGTTTTTAATTTCCGAACTTTTTGACAACCCAAAATTTCTAAATAATTATTACTTGATATCTAAGATAAATGAGGCTTTTATTTATTCTCCAGCCTATAATTACCTTTTTATATTAATAATAATTTTACTTGGTTTCCTTTTCTTCTCGATAATTATTGCATTCATAGCAACCGAACAAATTTCAAAACCTATAAAACAAATAAGACGAGGGGCTGAGATTGTTGCAGGAGGTGATTTCAATTTTAGATTAGAAGTTGAGACTAACGACGAGATTGAGGAACTTGGGAATCAATTTAACAGGATGGCTGAAGAACTTGCTATGAGAGAGAAAGAATTACTCCAGCATAAAAATCATCTTGAAAGTTTAGTCTTCCAAAGAACTTCTGAACTGAATAAGGAAAAGGAGATTTTAAAAGCTATCATGAATAATGTGCCGAGCGCTTTTCTTTTAATTGATACACAAAATATAATTACATTAGCAAGTGAAGCGGTTCGACAAATCTTTGATATTGAGCCTGCTGACTTTTACAACAGGAATATGCATGAGTTTATAGAACTGCTAAAATTACAAACAATTTCAGAATTTTTACGCTCGAATGAGAACTTTACCGAGTTCATATTTACAGCAGCTGAAGGTAAAGAGAGAATAGTTGAAGTAATGAAAATAAATGTAAAAATAAAAAATTTACCGGAAGAGAACCTTCTTGTTTTTTCTGATGTTACCGAACGCCGCAGAAGCGAACATCATTTATTAAAAGTTGAAAAGTTAGTTACAATAGGTGAAACCGCAGCTCTAATAGCACACGAGGTTCGTAACTCATTAACATCCGTGAAAATGTTGCTGCAATTACAGTACGAATCAGCAAATGATAGTTCTAAGCTGTCGCTTGAAACTTCACTGAAGTCAATATCTAATGTAGAAAAAGTAGTAAATAATTTGTTGCTTTTTGCTAAGGGGACCCAACTCGAAATAAAAGAAGGAAACATAATAGAACTATTTGAAGATTTATTATCCTTCATGAAACCCCGTTTCAACAAATCGATTATCAACTATCGGTTGACTACGAATAATATTAATACGAAAATTTCTTTTGATTTTATTTCTATAAGGGAAGCATTTGCAAATATTTTATTAAATGCAATTGATGCCATGGGTATTGGTGGAAATATAATTATTACTTTGGAAGAGAAACTTCTTGAAGATGATCTTGAAGACTTTGCATTTATAGACAACCAGTATACAGGCAAAAATAGCTTGTACGTTAAACTGACTAAAGGCTTAAAAATATTAAAAATATCCATCTCGGATGATGGACCGGGAATTGATAGAAAAAATATCGAGAAAATATTCGATCCCTTTTTTACAACAAAAAAAGGTGGTTCGGGGCTTGGTTTATCAATGGTTAAGCGTACCATAAATAAGCACAAGGGAATAATCAAAGTACATTCACAAAATGGAGAAGGAACCGTTTTTAATATCTTTTTACCAATGGAGAAATGATGAAGAAAAGGATACTAATTGTTGATGACGACAAATCTATTTGTTTTGCTTTTAAAAAGACCTTCGATTCAAATGAGTTCGAAGTTATTGATAAAAATTCAGGTACCGAGGCGCTTAATTTTCTAAAAATTGATTCTGTAGATGTCATTTTCATGGATATAACAATGCCTGATATTGGAGGATTGGATGTTACAAAAAAAATAAGAGAAGAAAATATACTAACACCAATTATAATAATTACCGGAATGGGCGATTTAAATACAGCCGTTCAAGCTATGAAATTAGGGGCTTTCGATTACTTGACTAAACCTTTGGATATAGAAAAACTCCGCATCACTGCTCGCCGCGCAATTGAAATGAAAGAGATGGAAAATAAAATAAAGAATCTTGAACATAAACTAAAAGCTTCTGAAGAGACAAACAAAACAGCAATAATCGGGAACCATCCGTTAATGAGTGAAATCTTTAAAAAAATTGGAATGATCTCTTCTCTTCCTAATTCAAGCAATATTTTAATATTGGGAGAAACCGGAACAGGTAAGGAATTAGTAGCAAAATCAATTCACGAAAACAGCGAAAATTCTGAAAAACCATTTAAAGCAATCAATTGTACGGTGCTTCCAGAAAATTTACTCGAAAGCGAATTATTCGGTCACGAGAAAGGAGCCTTCACCGGTGCCGAATCAAGAAAAATAGGAAAATTTGAACATGCCGGAGAGGGAACAATTTTTTTGGATGAAATTGGCGATATGCCCCCCAAACTTCAGAAAAAACTTTTGCGCGTTATTCAAGAGAGAAATTTTGAAAGATTGGGCGGTAATGATATCATTCCGCTGAAAGCAAGAATAATAGCTGCAACTCATAAAAAATTAAAGGAAGAAGTAAGGCTTGGAAATTTTAGGGAAGATCTCTTCTTTAGGCTGAATGTATTTGAAATTATTTTACCTTCTCTGAAAGATAGAAAAAGCGATATTCCTCTTTTAGTTAATTACTTTATTTCAAAATATAATAAGAGATTCAAAAAGGATATTCGTTCTATTAGCAATGGCGCGTTGAATAAATTGTTTGATTACAATTTCCCCGGCAACATCCGCGAATTGGAAAACACCATTGAAAGAGCTGTTGCAATGGAACCCGGACTAGAGATTCAAGAGCACTCAATCTTTTTGGAAAAACCATCTTCCCTAAAAGAAGATATATTTTTCTTCGCTGAAAATATTGATTTCAATTCCGCTAAAAAAGCATTGACTGAAAAATTTGAAAAAGAATATATAGGGAAAAAACTTAAAGATACATTTGGTAATGTTACCGAAGCGGCAAAGCTCTCAGGAATTGAAAGACAAAGTTTCCAAAGACTTATGAGAAAATATGATATTTTAAACACCGACTTCAAGTAACTATTCTGCAACAATAATGTTGCGCCCTGTTGATTCTCGGTGGCACTTATTAAATTTTTTTTTCATATTTTAATCATATTTCAAGAGCTAACTTCTTTTCAATAAACAAAATACAAAAAGACTTCATATCTATTATGTTCTGGCATGTAATGTGAGTGTTCAAATAAGATTTTTAAAAAAAAGAGGTTATAAATGAACAATCCTAAATCAGTATTTAGCATTTCTATTTTGTTTCTTATTTTAATTGGGAGTTTGAACTACACAGAAGCTATCCCCTCATTTGCACGTAAGTATAAAACAAGCTGCGCGACATGTCATGCTCCTTATCCAAAATTAAATCCATTTGGTGAAGCATTCAGACAAAACGGTTACCGTTTCCCCGGGGGAGATGAACAATTTACAAAGGAAGAGCCTGTTTCAATCGGTTCCGAAGCTTATAAGCGCGTTTGGCCCGAAGCGATTTGGCCCAGTTCATTACCCGGAACTTCACCGGTTTCTTTTAGAACAAGATTTAATTATACGGTAGATAAAAATGATGCCAATGAATTGGAATCAACTTTTAACCCGCCCGCTCTTCAAGTGATAGCAACTGGAACATTCGGTGATGATGTAAGTTTCTATGTGGGTGCTCATTTATTTGAAGATGGCGAAGTTGGCAGTATTGATAGAGCATTTATAAGATTAAACGATTTATTTGCCAGCTCATTAGAAGGAAATGTTTTGAATTTAAGAATTGGTCAATTCATTCCAGATATTGTTCCTTTTGCCACGAATCATAGAGGAATTTATAATACAGCTTTTGCATTCAATACTTATTCACCTTTAATGGGCGAATCATTTGGCGGTGCACATGGACATGGAAATACACCCTTCGGGATTGAACAATTTCAGCTAGGTGCCGAAGTCACAGGTGTTATTACTCATTCATTAAAATATACAGCCGGACTTGTTAACGGCAATTTTGCAAATGCAGACAATAATTCCAAAAGAGATATTTACGGAAGATTGAGTTATAAATTTGGCGGGTTAGGATACGACGGTTATACTGAAGATCAATCTGCAACGAGCTATGAAAATTCTTTCGCTCTCGGGGTTTTAACTTACAGCGGGATAGGTACGGAGAGCGAAGTAAATTACGATATAACCAGATTCGGTGTAGATTTTAACCTGTATTTACAAAAGTTGAACGTTTTCGGGGGTTACATAACTGGAATTGACGGCGATGAAGAACTTAATTATAATCTTTTCTTTGCCGAGGCCACTTATGAAGTTTACCCATGGCTATTCGGCTCCTGCCGTTATGAACAGGCCAGCCCAGAAGGATTAAGTACAATCAAGAGAGCAACTCCAAATATCACTGCTCTTTATATCGCAAACGTAAAGTTTTTAGTTGAAAGCAGAATTGATCTTGATAATCCGGAATTTGACAATCTATTTGTTGGCATCGACTTCGCATTTTAATATAAAATTAAAGGAGAATGAAAAATGAAAGTATTAAAAAAATTTAGTTCACTTTTAGTAATTGTTGCATTAACTTTTTTATCGGTTAATTGCAGCGATAACCCTTCTTCAACCGACAAGCAAGGTGAATTAGAGGTAACTATGACTTACTCTCCGAATCCCGCTGTTGTTAACACACCAATTGAAATAACTTTTGAAGTTGAAGAAGGTGGGGAACATAAAGCTGTTGAAGAATTTGAAAGTGAGATTGAAAAAGAAGGCACCGGGAACCATGTTAAAATGGAAATGAATGCCGTTGAAAATGAAGCGGGACATTATCGTGGTGAATATACATTTACCGGAGCCGGGCATTACGAAGTTCACTTCAAATTTATGTACGACATGTTACAAAACGAAAAAACATTCGAAATTGAAGTTCAATAAAAAAAGGTGAAAGAAATGTTGAATAAAACTAAACTACTAGTACTAGTGACCCTCTTTCTTACTTTAGCGGTAATAAATTACGCTGGAGATATTAAAGGCAAAGTAGAAGCAAAGGGAGTTAAAAATAACGCAAATGCCGTAGTATATATTGAAGATATTCCCGGTATAAAATTCAACCCGTCAAAAGAAAATGCAAAAATGGATCAAAAAAACCTGACTTTTATACCCCATGTTTTACCAATTGTGGTTGGTACAACGGTAGAGTACATAAATAGTGATGATGTATTGCACAATGTTTTTTCTCCGGATAAATGTGCAGAAAAATTTAATCTTGGAACTTGGGCAAAAGGCAAGTCCCGCAGTTATACATTCAATGAGGCTAAGTGCTATTCGGTTATGTTATGTAATGTTCATCCTGAAATGGAAGCATTTATAGTTGTTTTAAAAAATCCATATTTCGCACTTACTGATAAAAAAGGAAATTATTTAATTAAGGATGTCCCGGAAGGAAAATACAAATTAAAAGTATGGCATGAGAAATTGAAAGAAAAATCCCTAGAAATTACAGTTTCTAAGGATAGTTCAATAACTCATGATTTTGAAATTAAAAAATAGATAGCCTATGATTGATTCCAGATAATACTATCTATGAG
>JAHJTX010000207.1 GCA_018829545.1 Bacteroidota bacterium
CGCAAATTCTTTAATGAATTGTCCACTGATTCAATGATGTGCTCTCTGCTTGTATCGTAATAATGAAATTTATACTGAGGTCTTTTGTCACATGTGAATACTATTCCGCACTTTGTAACAATTTGAATCTGATCCTTGATAGAGGGCTCAATTTTTACAGCATCGCCGAACAATTCTTCGCAAGAAAATTTTCCGTAAATATCCGCATGATCGAAAGTTGTTATTCCTAACTCAATGGACTGTTTTATAAATTTCAGCAATTCCCGTGAACTCATTTCCCATTCAACCGCTCTCCAGAATCCCAAAATAATTCGTGAAAATTCCGGACCGTCTTCTGCCATAAATATTTTATTTATGCTCATATCACTCTCAATAATTCTTATTTCTTTTTATAAACACGAACATACTCCACATCCATTTGTTGAGGCCAGGTTGTTGACTCAACTGGATTGCCCGGCCAATTTCCGCCCACTGCAACGTTTAACAGCAAGTGAAATCGCTTATCAAATGGAGCGGGATAGTTGCCGTTAGTCGTATACCAATCGTTTTGCGTATAATAGAGTTTTCCATCTACATACCAGCGCATTTCTTTTTCTTCCCACTCTAAAGTGAAAACATGAAAATCACCCGCAAATGTGCCTTCCTTCAAAGTGTATGAACCGCCTTTATGCGTGTTTGCCGGATAACTTCCGCCGTAATGAATGGTCCCATAAATTTTTCTAGTTTCCTGTCCCAGCATTTCCACAATATCGATTTCGCCGCTCGCCGCCCAGCCGCCGTATTCCCAATCGGTTGGAAGCATCCATATTGCCGGCCACAATCCCTGCCCATACGGCAATTTTGCTTTTACATCAAATCTGCCGTAAAGCCAGTCGCCTTTGTTCAAAGTACGCAAACGCGCAGAAGTGTAATATCTTGTTTGATTATCTCCGCCCGTGTAAACTTCCTGCAACGCTTTTATTACGAGTTTGCCGTTTTCGATGAAAGAATTTACGGCTCTATCCGTATAATATTGAAGTTCGTTATTTCCGCCGCCGCTGCCGTTTACTTCGTATTCCCATTTATCTAAATTGATAGATGAACCATTGAACTCGTCATTCCAGACCAACTCCCATCCTTCGATAGCTGTTGAGTCCGGGTTATTATCTTTCGATTCGCTGGGATTATCTTTTGAGCAATATGCGCTCAATCCAATGAATGCAATTACTGCCGCTGATATAAATATTCTTTTTACCAATTCTGTTTCTCCTTTAAAGAGGAATGTTGGAAGGCACAAGGGCTTCCTTTAATTTATTTATCCAAACTCTTTGATTTTTATTGTACACTCCGAACCCTGAGCAGAATTCCCAATACGACCAACTGAATTCGTAAAGTTCGCTCAATCTTGAAACGTAAGTTGTCCACAGCATTCGCGAATCGATATCTGCTCTTGAATATGTGCCAAACTCGCCAACGTAAATCGGTCTATTGTTCGCAGACTGCCAATTGAGCGCTAAGTTAAAATCATTAGCAATAGCCTGCCGCTCAGCTTCACTGTTATTCCACTTTGTTCCCAGCCAGGCATTGCTTCCATCAACCCATTCTGCGCCTTGGTGGGTGAATTCAAAAGGATTATAATAATGAACGGTAACAATTATATTATTATCTGCTTCGGGAAGATGCAATTGATTTAGAGAACTGATTCCGCCCCAGCTTGCGGTTCCAACTATTAAAGTCCTGCCGGGATTAGATTCGCGGATTACGCCTATCGCATCTGCCAGATAAACATTCCACACATTGGATGTGAGATTTCCCTGCGGCTCGTTCAACACTTCAAAAAACACTTCTTTGGGAAATGCTTTATATCTCTCGGCAATCTGCTTCCATAAACTCAAAAATCTTCTTTTCTCCGAAACAGGAAATTCAAATATTTCTTCATAATGGTGGATGTTAATTACTATCGCTAGTTTATTATCAACCGCTTCTTCAATCGCCCAATCCACGCGTTCAAAAAAATTCTTTTCGATTGTGTAAGGCGAATCAACTTGGGCATGAGAAGACCACTTAATAGGAAGCCGCACAGAATTAAATCCTGCTTTTGATATTTCCTCGAAGAAATATGATTCTAGCGTAACGCCCCAGTCGCCTTCTTTGGGAGCTTCAAGCGCATTTCCAAGATTAATTCCTCTTCCAATCAGCTTATTCTGCTCAAACGGATTTAGATTTTTTAGAATATGCTCGTTTTCCGGGTCGGTTGATAAGTTGGATGAGTTGGAGCAGGACGCGGTGATAAAAAAAAGAATAGGCAGCAGGCAATATGCGATAGGCAATTGTGAAGTTGGATTATAGAAGTTGAACTTAAAAATCTTTGTAAAATGTTTCATACGCTCATCATATTGTTAACTTCTTACTACAGCAAAAATTATGCAAATCAAGTTCACTGCTTTAAAACGCCGTTTGGAATAATCCTCTGTATCAAACGGCATGAAATCTTATCATAATAATAATCGCTATTATCCTTATAATACCGGCTCAGAAAATATTATAACAAATTGCTTGCCAGCTCGGCAAGTTCCGAGCGTTCGCCTTTTTCCAAATTAATATGCGCGTAGAGTTTTTCACCTTTGAAGTGATCAATCAAATAAGACAACCCGTTCGACTCCGCATCCAGATATGGGTGATCAATTTGGTAAATGTCTCCGGTAAGCACAACCTTTGCGCCTTCTCCGGCTCGCGTAATAATTGTCTTCACTTCGTGAGGGGTTAAATTCTGCGCCTCATCAACTATGAAGAAAATCCGCTGAAGACTTCTGCCTCGAATGTAACTTAGCGGCTCTACGACTAATTTTTCTTCTTTAACCATATTATTTATGAGAATATGATTTTTATCTGTTTCGCTGAATTGATCTTGAATAACTTTTAAATTATCCCAAAGCGGCTGCATGTACGGACCGAGTTTGCTTTCAACATCGCCGGGAAGATAACCAATATCCTTGTTACTCAAAGGAACAATTGGACGCGCAATGTAAATCTGCCGGTAATGTTTTTTAATTGCCAATGCGCTTGCGAGAGCTAAAAGCGTTTTGCCGGTTCCTGCTTTTCCCGTCATTGTTACGAGCGGAATGCTGTTATCCATTAAAGCGTGAACGGCAAAAGTTTGTTCTGCATTGCGGGGAGTTATTCCGAATATTGTATTCTTGTCCACCTTGGAAAAGAACTCCTGGTTCTTATCTAAAAAGGTTAGCGCCGATCTATTAGAGTTTCTTAAAATAAAATATTTATTGGGAACGATTTCAGCGTCGATATGCTTTATTACTTTAGCTGCGGAAACTTCAAAAGGAGGAGTATAAAACTTCTGCAGTAATTCATCGTTAAAATTTTCAACCAATTCCTTGCCGCTGTAAAGTTCTTCAACGCTGCCGATTCTGTCGGTTGTATAGTCTTCAGCAATAATTCCAAGTGCTTTTGCTTTCATGCGAAGGTTTACGTCTTTTGTAACTAAGATATTCCGCTTTTTCTCTTTGCTGTTTTGTTCCAATTCATATGCAACGCTTAAAACGCGGTGATCGGGATTATCCTCTCGGAATACTTCTCTAATCTCTTTGCTTAATCCTTTGGTTATTGCAATGCGGACTTTCCCTTTCCCCCTGCCAAGAGAAACCCCGCCGTTAAATAATTCGCTTCCTGTTAACGAGTCTAAAGTCCGCGTGAATTCTCTTGCGTTAAGATTAATTACCTGGCTGCCTCTTTTGAAGTGATCAATTTCCTCAATAACGGCAAGGGGAATTACAATATTGTTTTCTTGAAACTGATGAATGCACGTAGAATCATGAAGAATTACATTCGTATCAAGAATAAATGTTTTTGGACTTTTCTTTGCCATATTTCCGCTCAGTATGCTTGGATAAATTCATTCTGAAGTTCGATCCCAATATATTTATTTTTGAGTACAACTTAAACCTCAAGCTCAAAAGTTCATATAAAAAATTAGTTTTATTAAGTTAGTAGCACAGAATGAACAAACTCGGAATTGATTATGGCGCTAAAATCCATTAATCCATCAAATGGAATATTAATTAAAGAATTCGCGGAGATATCCGATGTTGAGCTGATTGAAAAAATTGAAGCTGCGCAACGTGCATTTTTAAAATGGAAAAATGTTTCTTACTCGGAACGAAGCAGAATCTTAAATAATGCTGCGACGAATTTGCGTGAAAATAAAAACAAATACGGTGAAACTCTCACTCTCGAAATGGGCAAGCCAATTAACCAAGCAATTGCCGAAGTTGAAAAGTGCGCTTGGGTGTGTGAGCATTACGCGGAGAATGCGGAAAAAATTTTGGCAGAAGAAATAATTGAAACAGACGCGTCCGAAAGTTATGTCCGGTTCGATCCTTTGGGTATTGTGCTTGCGGTTATGCCGTGGAATTTTCCATTCTGGCAGGTAATCCGCTTTGCTGCTCCGGCTTTAATGGCAGGAAACGCCGCAATTCTAAAGCACGCTTCGAACGTTCAACTAAGCGCAATTGCTATAGAGGAAATATTTGTAAAATCCGGCTTGCCCGAAAATCTTTTTACAACTTTGGTAATCGGTTCAAACAGAGTTGAGCAGGTTATAAATCACCGGCATGTTAAAGCCGTTACTTTGACTGGAAGCGAATATGCGGGCAAAAGCGTTGCAGAGCAATGCGGAAAAAATTTGAAGAAAACTGTAATGGAACTAGGCGGCAGCGATCCGTTTATTGTTTTTGCAGATGCCGATATTGATTCAGCGGTTAGTACTGCCGTAACAGCGCGCATAATAAATAACGGACAAAGCTGCATTGCGGCTAAAAGATTTATAGTTGTTAAAGATATTGCAGAGGAGTTCAGCGCTAAATTTGCAAAAAAATTGGCTTCTGTAAAAATCGGCGATCCAATGGATAAAAGCACAGAACTTGGTCCCATTGCCCGGGAAGATTTACTGCACGAATTACAAACTCAAGTTGATAAATCTATTAAACTAGGCGCAGTTATATTAACCGGCGGTAAAATTTTAGAAAGAGATGGATTTTACTTTCCGCCAACTTTAATTACAAACGTAAGACCTGGAATGCCGGCGTATAACGAAGAAATTTTTGGACCGGTGGCATCTTTAATTGTTGCCGAAGACGAGAATGATGCGATTCGAATTGCTAACGATTCTCCATTTGGTTTGGGCGCGTCGTTGTGGACAAGCAATATTGAAAAAGCAAAATTGCTCGCATCGCAAATTGATTCTGGCTCTGTGTTTATTAACGGAATGGTTAAATCCGATCCGCGGCTTCCTTTCGGCGGAGTTAAACTATCGGGATACGGAAGAGAACTTTCGCATTACGGAATAAAGGAATTTGTGAATATTAAGACTGTGTGGATTAAATGAGCGGGAGGCTGGATGCTAGATTCTTGATGCTTGGCGCTGGATTCTTGATACTGGATGCTGGTAAAATGAAATTAATTTTACAGAAGGTCGAATGTAAATTGGTGAATCGGGAAGACATATTTAATTATGAAAGAGTATGAGTTATAGAAATTTAGAAATATGGAGTCTTTCTCGCGAGATAGTTATTCAAATTCATAAAATGACTTTGAATGACATTCCGAAATTTGAAATGTTTGAAGACGGCAGCCAGATAAGAAGATCAAGCAAATCAACAAATTCAAATATTGTTGAAGGATACGGAAGAAGAAATTACAAACAAGATTATATTCGGTTTATGATATATGCGCTATCATCAAATGATGAAACTATTAATCACCTTGAAACTTTATTTGAAACAGAATCCCTTAAAAGCGCTGAATTGTATAATTCACTAATTGAGCAGTTGAATCTACTTGGCAAAAAACTAAATGTATTTATCCAATCATTACAAAAATACCACATGAGCGAAAAATGAAAAAAAGCAAAATAAATAATCATAATTCCCGGAAGCATCTATCAGTAACTGATCGAGAATCTAATATCCAGAATCCAGCATCCAGCATCCAGTATCCAGCATCCAGCATCCAGTATCCAGTATCCAGCATCCAGCATCCAGCATCCAGCATCCAGCATCCAGCATCCAGATGCTCCTGGTGCGGAAGCGATCCGCTGTATGTAAAATATCACGATGAGGAATGGGGAGTTCCTGTGCATGATGACAACAAGCTTTTTGAAATGTTAATACTCGAAGGCGCGCAAGCCGGTTTAAGCTGGATTACAATTCTTAAAAAAAGAGAAAATTACAGAAAAGTATTTGCCGGATTTGATGCGGTAAAAATTGCAAAATTTAGTGAAGTCAAAATTGGAAAATTGCTCTCAGATCCAGGAATTGTACGCAACCGTTTGAAAGTAAACTCAACTGTAATTAATGCTAAAGCGTTTCTGGCTGTAAAAAAAGAATTCGGCACTTTCGATAAATACATTTGGCAGTTCGTAGGTTATAAAACCAAGGTGAATAAATTTAAAAACCTTAAAGATCTACCGGCTAAAACGGAAGAATCCGATGCAATGAGCAAGGACTTAAAAAAGCGCGGATTCAAATTTATCGGTTCTACAATTTGTTATGCATTCATGCAAGCCGTGGGAATGGTTAATGACCACACTATAAATTGTTTTCGATATAAATCGTAAAAGGAGTTATTTTGTGCCATCGGTTTAAACAGGTTATGTAATTATACTAAACCACATTTTTAAATTATGAAAAAAGGTTCTCCATGAAAAAATATGTATTCCTAATCATCTGTGCAGCGCTTTATTCTGCCGGCTATGCGCAGAATACCGGGTATTTGGTTTCAATTAATTTAACGTA
>JAHJTX010000208.1 GCA_018829545.1 Bacteroidota bacterium
ATTCAAAGGATAAGGAACGAAATTATGAATCTTACTCTGAAGTAAGTTTAGGCGAGTCTCCTTTTGAAACTGAAATTTTTCTTCCCAATGCTTCAACTCTTTTTTGAAGCGATGCAAAAGCGGCTTTGGGTTCATCATGAATTCCTCTTTTGCCGGGATAAATTGTATACTTTCCCCGATACGGCATCGGCGTAAAATTCGGCATTATAACGTTCGCGCCACCTTTTAATCCTTGTTCTCTTCCATCCTCCTCAATCGAATCGAGAGCAGTAGTCGCTGGAATGTGAACATCTTTCAAAACAATTCTGGCTGCTGCCATACTTTTTAATGTAAGTAATGCGTCACCGTGCTTTCGATTTTGGTATGGCGTAAATGGAGCGGGAATAAATGGACAGATAGCAGCCATGTCAACATCCAACTCTTTGCAGAATAAAATGTCATCTGCAATATCCTCCACAGTTTGAAGCGGCATGCCAATCATATTGCCCGACCCGACTTGATATCCAAGCTTTTTAAGATATCTCAAATGATTGAGCCTATCAGCCAATTTCAAATTATCACGATATTTTTCGTACAATTTTTCGTTAGCTGTTTCGTGCTTGAGCAAATACCTATCCGCTCCGGCGTATTTCCAAGATTGATATTCTTGAAATCCTCTTTGACCCAAACTAAGTGTTATTGCAATATCAAATTCTTTTTTGATTGAATAAATTATAAAAGAAATCAAGTCTGTGTCATAAATCGTGTCTTCACCGGATTGAAGAACAATCGTTCTAATTCCATGCGAATAAATCAATTTAGCTGTTCCAATTATTTCGTCCGCAGTCATTCTAAACCGCTCGATCGAAAAATTGTCTTCTCTTAATCCGCAGTATAAACAGTTGCACGAGCAGTAATTTGAAAACTCTATTACTCCGCGCAAATGTATCTCATCGCCGCAGAATTTCTTCCGCACCTCATCTGCTCTTTGGAATAACTGACTTATCTCCTCCCGCCTTTCAAGGTTTAGCAGATAAACAATTTCATCCCTGCTTAGATTTTCATTATGTAATAATTCGTCTAGGTTCATTTTGTTAAAAGAAAACGTCTCTTTCGCCGTTGTCAACTCTTTCAATCATCTTACTTATTTTTACTGCTGCTTTTTCTTCAGAATTTTCAATTTCATTTTGAATAAAATCTATTGCCACTTTTTTGGTTTCTTCGTTTGCAAAATTGTTCACGTATTCTTTGAATGTTGACAAAGCATTTGGAACGCAGATTTTACCAATTTCTCCTGTCTTTGCTAATTTCATGAATCGGTCGCCTGTTCTATCGCTTCGGTAACAAGCCGTGCAGAAACTTGGAAGATATCCGAGCGAGCAGCAGTCCTTAACAACTTCTTCTAGAGTGCGGTGATCGCCCAATTGAAACTGCTCCATTTGATATCCATTAATTGAATTTTCCGTTTCCTTGTACGAACCGGGACTTGTTCTGCTGCCTGCGCTTATTTGCGAAACGCCTAATTCAAATAATTCTCTTCTTAACTCAGCTCTTTCTCGGGTTGATAAAATTATTCCTGTATAAGGAACTGCAAGACGAAGAATTGCAATCAATTTTTTGAACGATGGGTCGTCAACTGCATATGGTGGTTTATTTGCAACCGGAGCGTTAAAGGCCGGTTCAAGCCTTGGTATCGATATTGTGTGTGGACCAATTCCATATCTTGCATCGAGGTTGAAAGCGTGTGACAGCATTGCAAGAGTTTCAAATCTATGGTCAGTCAATCCAAATAGAACTCCTATTCCAACATCATCAATTCCGGATTGCAAAGCCCTGTCCATTGCATACAACCTCCAACTATAATCCTTCTTCGGTCCGGTTGGATGCATTTTAAGGTAAGTTTCGTAGTGATACGTTTCCTGAAAGCATTGATACGTACCGATTTCAAAACTTTTTAACTCTTTAAAATCATCAATAGAAAGCGGGGCGGTATTCACATTTATCCGGCGGATATTGGCTCCGCTAATGTTCGCGTCATAAACAGTTTTAACAGCGTCTCCAATAAACCTTAATGCAGACTGCTTTGGATGCTCACCCGCAACCAGTAAAACACGTTTGTGTCCAGTCTTAACTAAAAATTCTGTTTCCTCACGAATTTCATCTAGACTTAGCGTTTTTCTTATCAAATCCTTATTGTCTTTTCGGAATGCACAATACAAACAATTGTTCACGCAGGCATTGGTAACATAGAGCGGAGCAAACAAAACTAATCTATTACCATAGATTATTTCTTTTACAAATTTAGCAGTTGAAAACATTTCCTGAGTAATTTCTTGATCGTCAATTTGAAGAAGTGATGCACACTCTTCTAAAGTTAATCCTTTAGCTTCTTTGGATTTTTCTATTATATCTCTCTGAAGCTTCTTATCATTTAATTTTTTGTTGTCAATTAAACTAAAAATGAACTCTTCATTGATAAATTCCACTGTATCCTCAACTGTAAAATGTTGTCTCTAAATCCGATTTAATAGCACAATAAATATACCATTGAGAAAAAGCCAAATTTCAAACAAAAAATGAAGTGAGAAGGGACTAATTCTTAAATAAGAGAATATAAACGAGGTGGTTTCTATAAAAATATGGGAAACGCAGGTACTACAAAAATAAATGGCTTTTGCTGCAAACTAGTCTTTAGCAGCAAATATAAACTCAGATATGTTATTCTTTTTTGATTTTTTTTACACTAACAGAATTAATAACTTACCTTACGCACGATGTCATTCTGAATCCGGCATCTGCCGGATGGAAGAATCTAATTTTCGAGTAAAAAAGTAATTTTTAGATTCTTCTGCCAACTCTGTCGGCATCAGAATGACATTTACAAATAATATTGCGTAAGGTGACTTAATAAATCTTGGCTTCAACTAAAAAAAACCATTAAATAACGGCAGATTCCGGAATTTCAATAAAACTTTTTGTTGTGTTTATTTTACAATTTAACCCGAAAGGTATTGTCAAGTTCTCTGCGATGTGTCCGTGCTTAATGTTGTACATTACCGGAATTTTAAGATTTGAGAGATAATCTGCAATTACCTCATTAAGTGTTAAACTTTTTTTCTCCGTATCGGATTCATAACAATCAACAAATCTGCCTAAAATCAATCCGCTAATCTGTTTAAATATTCCAGCAAGCCTAAGCTGATTCAACATTCTATCAATTCTATAAGGAGGTTCGCCAATATCTTCTATGAGCAGCATTGAATCCTTAACAATTGGCAGGTAACTAGTTCCCATTAATGAAATGAATAGCGCTAAATTACCGCCGATTAGTTTTCCTTCACCTCTGCCGTTACTTAAAGTGAAAAATTTCTCCTCTTTTGGATTGACCAGCTTTCCGATTTTTTTGTTGATGTAACGATCTGCCAAAATTTTTCTTCTGTGAATGTATTAACCTCATCTTTGAAGAAATCAACCGCAAGCATCGGTCCGGCAAATGTTACTAAACCGATCTTTTGCAGAAAAGCCATTTGCAATGACGTAATATCGCTATAACCCACAAAAATCTTTGGATTTTTCTTTACGAGGTTGTAATCAATTTTATCAAGTAGTCTGCCCGATCCGTAGCCGCCTCTTACGCAAAAAATTGCTTTGACTTCTTTATTGCCGAACATATAGTGAAGATCCGACAATCTTTCTGCATCTGTTCCTGCGAGATATCCCCGCTCGTTTTGCGCATTCGGCGCAACTTCAACTTTATAGCCTAACTTTTCAAGGTAAGTAACACCTTTGTTAATTCGTGACATATCATCCGGTGATGATGCAGGCGAAATAATTCCAATCAAATCACCTGGTAAAAGCTTTTTCGGTTTGAGTGTTTTCATATTTTAGATTCAGAATATTGAACAAAATCGCAGTGAATATAAATAATTCCTTTCCACAAAGCAAAAACTATTTGATTTAACGCAATTTTCGCATACTTTCTCAAACAATTATTGGGCAAGAAAGGATTTTTGCCGCCTGGGAACTTAACCTTCGAGGTTTGATACTTCTTATGGATTGCAACCTCGAAGGTTTACATCAGCTACTAAATCAAATTAAACTTAGAACCATTCCTCAACTGGAATAAAGAGAGGGTTCTTGCCAACGGAGAATTTAACCTTCGAGGTTTGATACTTCTTATGGATTGTAACCTCGAAGGTTTACATCAGCTACTAAATCAGATTAAACTTAAGACCATTCCTCAACTGGAATA
>JAHJTX010000209.1 GCA_018829545.1 Bacteroidota bacterium
AACCTGGTCAGGTTACACAGTTAGGCAAGAGTGGTACTGCATTTTTTAAAGGATCAATTGATAATATTCAGGTGTTCAATAGGGCTTTAGATGAAAGCGAAATTAATTTCTTATTTAAAGAAGTGCGCACAGCTATTGTTGACGTCATACCGCCGGAGATTGCAAATGTATCTGCGTTAGGACCAAATGAAAGGATATATATATCATTTAGCGAGCCGGTTGAAAAATCTTCAGCAGAGAGCGCTGAAAATTATACGCTGGACAATGGAATTACAATTAATTCTGTAACATTATCACTGGATAAAAAATCGGTCATACTAAGTACCGCTCCATTATCCAGGCAAGTTGCGTATACTCTAACTGTAAACAATATTGAAGACCTCGCCGACGAACCTAATATAATTGCTGCAAATTCAACGTATCTTTTCGCTTATAAAGCATTCCCTGAAGGACTTGTTAGTTATTGGACTATGGATGAAGGAAATGATACTGTTGCATACGACGGCAGTTCAAATAATAACAGTATTTTTTTAAGAAACGGAACTGAGTGGTCAGGCGGTAAGCACGGTAACGGCTTATCATTTGATGCCATTGACGATTATGCTATAGTGCCTAATTCGCCGAGTTTAGATTTTGATTCCACAGGCGTCACTGTATCGCTATGGGTAAAATTAAATTATCTGCCTACTGCAATGCCATTTGGTATCGGTCCGATCTACGACGCATCTACCGACAATTATGTGATCTATGAAGACAGAGGTAATAAGGAACTGCGTTTTAAAGTAACAACAACTAAAGGCGCGGAAAGACCGGGAATACCCGAAGCTGATTTAGAAGTTGGAAAGTGGTTAAATGTGGTTGGAGTCTATGACGGTAAAAGTGCCCGAATTTATTTGAATGGTGAATTAAAAGATGCGCATGTTGGGTTAACCGGATCCGTTAAACCCGGACAGATAGCTCAATTGGGTAAAGACGGCAGTAATTTATTCAGCGGTGCACTTGATCATATCCAGATTTATAACCGCGGTTTATCCGAACAAGAAGTAAAATATCTTTTCTCAGGCTTAAGTATTCCAAGGTTGACCGTTGAAACAGTTGAAGAAACAAAAGTTAACTTAGGATGGGAATATGACGCCGATCCAATTCTAGGACTATCCGGTTATAATATTTATAGAGATACAACCAGCAAGGCATCAGTTTTATTAGCTTCTTTGGCAGACACAGTTAAATTCCAAGATGAGACCAAACAGGAGTTAACTAAATTTTACTATAGAATTAAAAACATAGATGCGGCTGGAAATGAATCCGAATATTTCAGCAACGAAGTTGAGGTAACGACTTTAACCGATGTAACAGCGCCGGAACTTTTAAGCGTAATTGCTACAGGTGAAAACGGTAAAGTTCTTATTAATTTTTCTGAAGCTCTCGATTCGGAATCTGCAACCGCTGCTACGAATTATGCGATCGATAAAGGAGCCAAAGTTGATAGCGCTCGTTTAACAGTAGATTTTTCATGCGTTATTCTAAGTGTTTCAGGACTATTAAATGATGATGGATATACGGTAACTGTTAATAATGTAAAAGACAGGGCTATAACGCCCAACACAATTGAGACCGATTCAAAACTCAATTTTGTGAGCAACTCGTTCCTGCCTTCGCTTATCGCTTATTGGACTCTTGACGAAGCTAAAGACACAATAGCTTTTGATGTTTCAGGAATTGGGAATCACGGTGCAATAGCAAATCATCCTGAATGGGTGGGCGGCAAATTCGGTAACGCTTTACATTTTGACGGTGTTGATGATTACGTGGAAATTCCAAATTCTCCGTCTTTAAATATTGACACAAACGGTGTTACGGTATCATTATGGCTGAAACTAAAGTATCTTCCTACAGAAATGCCCACATCTATCGGTCCTATTTATGATTCTCCTCTGGATAGATACGTTATTTATGAAGATAAAGGCAACAAAGAGTTACGATTTAAAGTTACTACTGTCACCAGTGCAGAAAGGCCTGGCATTTCTGAAAGCAAATTATTGAAAAAGCAGTGGATTCATATTGCAGGCGTTTACGACGGTACCCAAGCAATGATTTACATGAACGGCGAATTAATTGATGCGCATAATTTAACTGGAAATGTGAAGCCTGATCAAATAGCCAGATTAGGGCAAGACGGCGCTCATTACTTCAATGGCGAAATGGACAACGTTCAGGTTTACAGAAGAGGTTTATCGCCGGAAGAAATAACCTATTTATATACTGGTCTAAATAAGCCTGCCGATGTTGATGAGAACAAAGCGGTTCCAAATCAATATTCACTGTCGCAAAATTATCCTAATCCTTTTAATCCTTCCTCAACGATTAATTACTCTATCGCACAAACCGGAAAAGTAAGTCTAATAGTTTACGATGTGCTTG
>JAHJTX010000210.1 GCA_018829545.1 Bacteroidota bacterium
GTAAATCCTTGTATAAAGTAAGGATAGTTCCCCTTGCTTCGTCGTCGTCATTAAAACTTTTATTTTGCAATAGCTTTACACCTTCCGGTGTAGTTAATTCTTGAGCATTAATTTTGGCAACAGTGATAACAAAACTCAAAAATAAATAAATAGATATTCTTGAAAGTGATCTTGCATTTGAATGGAAAGTATAAGTTTTCATTTCTTCCTCTGGTTAAGTAATATATTTTAATATTTTATTAGCTACGCGAAAATAAGTTGAGAGAGTTGCGCCAAGTTTAATTCAGATTACTTATAATTAATTTCTTACTCCATTACCGTTGAAAATATTTGCTTACATATCTTTAAGCCGAAGAGGATCCAAAAACTTATTTCTTTTCGACCTTCCAACTATTTGATACACTCAAAACTGAATTTATTTTTGCATTCAAATTTTTGATCAGGATTTAAGAGAATAAAAGGCAAAAGAGTTCCATTGATTTTGCTAAAGAATTGAGGTTCAAGGGCAAAACCGGCGTATTTTTTGAATCTATAAATTATTCCCTCTTGATACCCCAAGGGTAAATAATTTCCGGAATAAAAATGTATTAGCGGCGCCGAGGATTGCATTTTCATTATTCTTCCCGAATAATCATCGATAACTTCGATCTGTTCATTTTTCATACTTTTATCGTCGAATAAATAACTATGATCAAATCCTCCTCTATTTTTTATATTCGGATAAATGGATTTTACTTTTTTTTCAATTGTCGCTAGGGAAGTAAGGTCCATCTCCGTATTACTAACATCAATTATTTCCCCGGTAAGTATTCCTTCAGAATCGACTTCTAAAATTTTTGGCGCATTTAACTTAAACTTATGCGAAAGAATATTGTAAGAAGTTGAACCGGTTAAATTAAAATACGGATGGATAGATAAATTTATTGGAGTAATACTATCTGACGAAGCGTTTAGTTGAACAAGCAATTCATTTTTATTATTAATAGTATAATCTGCAGTACAAGATAAATTACCAGGATATCCTTCTTCTCCAGCCACGCTATCATAAGTTAATTTTACTCCTAGTGAATCCTTTCCTTTGACGATTTGATAATCCCACAACTTTTTATCAAATCCTATTTTGCCGCCATGTAAATGATGCTTCCCTTCAGTTTTGGGGAGTTTGTACTTTTTCTCTTGAATTTCGAATTCACTATTTTTAATACGGTTGGCACACCTTCCTAAAACACAGCCTAAATAGACTTTATCATTTTCATATTCACTTAAACTTCTGTAATTAAGCAGTATGTTTTCCATTTCTCTCTTCTTATTTGGAGTGCATATTGAAACCATTCTGCTTCCATAATTAATAACTTGAACTACCAATTTTTCAGTTATCAATGAAATAAGGTCAACGTCCTTACCGTTTTTTAGTACGCCATATTTTTCAATAGTAACATTCATAATTACTTTTTCAGATAGTGTTTGCTGGAAAGATTTCGTAAGACATCTGCAGTATACTCCGGAAGAATATCTCTTTGTGGGTTTGCCAACATCTCATATCCAACCATAAACTTTTTAATTGTTGCAGACCTCAAAAGCGGGGGGTAAAAATGCATATGAAAGTGCCATTCAGGATGCTCATTATTATCAGATGGAGATTGATGAATTCCGGCTGAATAAGGAAGTGACATGTGAAAGAGATTATCGTATTTAACAAGAATATTTTTTAATGCATCAGCAAATGCTTGTTTTACTTCACTATTCATAAAACTAAGGTTTGAGAAATGATATTTACTAATTAAAATTGTTTCAAAAGGCCAGATTGCCCAAAACGGAACTACAACTGCAAAATGCTCATTTTCATATACAATTCTTTCTTGATTTTGTAATTCTAATTTTAAATAGTCCGTCAATAAAGTATTATTGTTGATTCTGTAATATTTCAAAAGGTTCCGCATTTCCTTTTCAATTTCAACAGGAATACTGTTTTGCGCCCAAATCTGCCCATGAGGATGAGGATTACTTGCGCCCATTATTTCCCCTTTGTTTTCGAATATCTGAATATAATTTATCTTTTCATTTTTGCTCATTTCAATAAATTCGTTTTGCCAGAGATCAATTACATTTTCAATATCTTCGATTTCCATTTCTGCGAGTGATAAATTATGCTGCGGAGAAAAACAAATAACTTTGCATATCCCTTGCTCGGCTTCTGCAATTAATAAATCTTGATCTGAGAATTTTTCTAATGAACTTTCTAAAACCAGAGCGCTGAAATCATTTACAAATGAATACGTACTTACATAATCTCCATTTTTATTGCCTCCGGCTCTTTTATTGCCCGGACAGAGATAACATTCGGATTCATAAGTTGGAAGATTTTTACTAGTTAGATTTTCGACTTTTCCTAACCATGGTCTTTGAGTTCTGGTAGGAGAAACCAAAACCCATTCTCCCGTTAAAATATTTTTCCGCCTGTGTGGATATTTTGAAATTTCATCAAGTTTCATTGATTGTAATTTTATTAACTGTTTGATTAATTTCGTTTGTGCCCCCCTCTATTGAGGTAATATAAATCTTTAGATCAATTCCAAATTCGTTTCGGTATTTATGTTTTAGAGTTTCCATTACTCCATTAATCTCGTTATTTTGAACAATATTAATAGTGCATCCGCCAAATCCGCCTCCCATCATTCTCGCTCCCAAAACTCCTTTTAATTTTCTTGCCTCGTCAACCAGAAAGTTCAATTCTTTACAGCTTACTTCAAAATCGTCTCTCAATCCTTCATGTGTCTGGTACATTAATTTTCCAAACGAGGTTAAATCATTTTCTAATAAATAATCACATGCTTCCAAAACGCGAGAGTTTTCTCTGATTACGTAAGAACATCTTCGATAAATAATTTCAGGAAGCTCTGATTTATGAGAGTCTAACATTTGCAAAGTTACATCTCTCAAGCTTTCAATTCTCCCATTAGATTTATTAATAATGCTCACTCCCATTTCGCATTGTTCTCTCCTCGCATTATACTTCGAGTTTGCGAGCGAATGAGAAATCCCTGTATCGCATAAAAGAATTGTAATATCGTCGAAAACCAAAGGAAAATATTCGAATTCCAAATTTCTACAATCAATTTTTATGACAGCATTATTTTGTCCATACAAACTGGCAAACTGATCCATGATTCCGCATTTAACACCCACAAATTCATTTTCAGCTTTTTGAGATAACTTGGCGATTTCGAGCTTATCTAAATTCAAATTATTTAATTTATTCAAGGCAAATAAAAAGCCCGTTTCTATTGCTGCCGAAGACGAAAGTCCGGCTCCGATTGGTATATCACCGCCAAATACTGCATTAAAATTTTTAATTGTAACTGCAGAATTTCTAATCTGTTTGATTACACCTAAAATATAATTAGTCCACCCTTTTTCCGATTTTTCAAATGTGTTTATATCAAAAAAAAGTTCGTCATTCAAATCTGCCGCTATTAAATGTGATTGACTACTACAATTTTCTGAGATAGCAATATAAATTGCTTTGTCGATTGCGGCGGGTAAAACAAATCCTTTATTATAATCGGTATGCTCACCTAATAAATTTATTCTACCGGGAGCTCTGATAACTAAGGGTTCCTGATCAAATTTGTCTTTGAATAATGCTATAATCTTATCGTAATTCATTTTGCTCTAAAGTTGTTTTTACCAAAATATTATGTAAAGAATTATGGTGATAAATATAACGAGGCTTCCTAAAATTTTAACTGACGGTGATGGTCTCATATCAAATTCTTCACGAATAGGCATTTCTTTTGGTTTTTCGAGAGGATTGATTTTAGTAATTATAAGCATTACTAACAGCACCACGCCAAATGTAATTGCCATTCGATTAAGAAAAGCGATTTCACCAAATTGCCACTGCAAAAAACCATATACTGGAACAGTTAATAGTAAGCCCGTAACCCCTGCACTAGCCGGCGCTTTTTTGAAAATCATACCAAAAACAAAAACGCCTAATATCCCTGGTGAGATATACCCTTGAAATTCTTGAATGTAAGTGAAAATTCCTTGAAAATTAGGATCGCCTAACTTTGGAGCAATTATGCAGCCTGCAATAACAAAAACGGCTGTAGATATTCTTCCGGTAGTAATTAATTGTTTATGCGAAGCATCTTTTTTAAAATGCCTTTTAAATAAATCCATTGTGAAAATGGTTGACGCTGAATTTAGCATGGAAGCTAACGAACTAATAACCGCGCCACTTATTGCGGCAAAAATAAATGCACGAACACCAGGTCCAACTAAATTTCTGATAAGTAAGGGGTATGCTGCATCAGTTCCGGCAACACCACCAAGCTGATCTGAATAAAGTTGGTATGCCATTATTCCTGGGAAAATGATTATAAACGGAATAAATAGCTTAAGTGAGGCGGCAAAGATTATTCCTAATTGTCCTTGTCTTAAAGATTTTGCCGCTAAAGTTCTCTGCGAAATATATTGATTAAGTCCCCAGTAATAAAAATTTGGAATCCACAATCCAATCACTAAAGCTGTCCATGGAAGAATGGAATTATCATCAGGTAATATCATGTGCATCTTATCGGAATTATGCTCAAAAAATGAATCAACGCCGCCTACAGCTTGAAATCCCAAGTAGGTAGTAATTATTCCTCCAATTATAAGGGCTGAACCTTGAAACAAATCTGCCCAAGCAACGGCTTTTAATCCTCCCCAGATTGTGTATGCTGCGGCGATAAATCCAATTATTCCAATCCCGTAAAGTAAATGATCGAAGTTTTGAATATCTCCAAACAGAGTCTGTAAAGTAAGCCCTCCGGAATAAATAACAGCGGCAATAGTTACGCCAACGTAAATTACCATTGTATAGAATGCCATTATTGAGCGGGCTGTTGCATTGTAACGATATTCCAAATATTCAGGAATCGTAAAAATTCCACTTCTTAAAAACTTCGGAAGAAAAAATATAGCTACAAATATTAAGACTACTGCTGCCATCCACTCGTAACTTGCGATAGCTAATCCTGCCGCGCCCGCACCCTGTCCTGCCATACCAACAAAATGTTCTGTAGAAATGTTCGCAGCAATTAATGAAAGACCTATAAGAGGCCAGGTTAAACCACGGCTTGCAAGAAAATAATCTTCGGTAGTGGTCTCTTTTCTACTTTTAAAAATACTTACGCCAATTACTAGCGCGAAAAATGCCAGAAAAACTAATATGTCTATTAAACCGAGATTCATATTTTTTACCTGATATAGTTGCTGATAGCTAAAATAATATGCTTTTGCAAAAAAAGCAAACGTTGTCGCAAACGATTGCAGAAATTAACAAAAAATTTATGAAGACCCTCTCACTATTAAAGTAGTTTTTAATACTTCAGTAACTGGCTTAAACTCAGCATCACTTTCAATCTGTTTTATCAGCAATTCTGCGGCTCTTTGTCCCATCCCAAAAGAAGGCTGATTAACGGTCGTAATGGGTGGCTCCACTAAAGATGTAATTGGATTATTTGAAAATCCTACGATGGCAATATCATCGGGAATTTTTAAGCCGTATTCTTTTATTTTTTTAAAGGCACCAATAGCCACCGGATCATTAACTGCAAAAATAGCATCTGGAATTTTACCTAAATTAAATAAAGCTTCCATCGATTGATATCCGTTTTCCTCATGAAGCCCGCTAGAAATTATAAAATCCTTGTCCTCAAAAAGACTATGCTCCCGCAAAGCCTTTTTGTAACCCTCCTCCCTATCTTTACAGATTTTTAGATTTAAAGGACCTGTTATATGTGCAATCTTCGTATAACCTCTCTCTATTAAATGGTTCACTGCTTTGTATGCGCTCTCTTCATCATTTATTACAACTTTACTGGCATCCACATCATCACAAACTCTATCAAAAAAAACTATAGGCATTCCTCTCTTTTGCAAAGCTTTAAAGTGATTCCCATTAACTGTATTCTGAGAGATGGAAATTACAAGACCGGCAATCCTTTGAGAAGCAAGGGCTTTAGTATTAATTACCTCCCTTTCGTAACTCTCATTTGATTGACAAACCATAATTGTGTAACCGGACTGATAAGCAACTTTTTCAATTCCACTTATTGCAGAAGAAAAAAAATCGTGTTTAATTTCAGGAACTATTACTCCTATTGTAGTTGAGCGCTTTGTCTTTAAACTTTGTGCAATTGTGTTTGGGAAATAATTTAATTCTTTTGATGTCATCTCAACTAATCTTTTGGTTTCTGCACTTATATCGGGATGATCGTTTAGCGCTCTGGAGACAGTAGACGGAGAAATATTTAGTTTTTTTGCTATATCTTTAATTGTTGGTTGGGTCATGGTATTTCAAATAATTTTTATAACGTGATTACAATCGGTTCTAATTTAGAGTTTATAATTTTAATTGTCAATTTAAATTTACTTTGGGGACATGTGTGGGCGGTGGCGATTTAACAAATAATTATCGATTAATTGTGAGGTCATTTGAAGTAAAGTTCGAGGAAACCGAGCCTCTCGTTAAACCTTCTAATGAGTTTACTATTTGATTTTTTGCTGCCATTAGGTTTTAAACTTTTTCGAATTTCAAAAAAAAATTCAGCATAATAAATAATTCAGCACAATTATTTTTCTCCGCCGAAAAAGTATAAAGACAGTGTTATTTTTTCGCCTGGTTTTCACAACCATTCTTTCTTAATAAAAAAGAATTACTTCATGAATTACCTTATATTTGTTTTCAAAATAATCTAATGCACACTTATCCTAGAATTAATTATGAGTCTTTTTACTGGCATAATAAAAAAATATTTTACCGACACAATTGCACAAAGAGGGAGAAATTATTTTAATCTAAAATTGGTCGATAGTTTTGAAATTAAAGATGACTATTTTACGGCTGCGGTTTGGGGTTCCAAAAAATATCTTGTAAAAATTTCTTTTGCGCGGGATCTTGAACCAATTGACTTGGATTGCACATGTCCCTACTTTGATACTGCCGAATGCAAACACCTTGCTGCATTTGTGTGCTATCTAAACTCACTTGGTTATTTTGATGAGGATAAAAAATTACCCGAGCTTAGAAAAATAGCCGAAATGTCACCTGATTACTTATCTGATTTCGACAATGTATATGAAAAGGTGCATCAATTAATACCTAAAAAAGAATTAGCCAAAATAAAATTGGAATCGGAAGCCGCATCGCTAAAATCCGTTTTTTCTCCTTTCGTTAACCAGCAGAAACCTTTTAATAAAGACACTAAAATTATTCAAAAAATGGGGTATGCAATTACGCTATCCCACCAAAGAATGTCGATAAAACCGGTAAAACAAAGAATAAGGGATGACGGAAGTGTTGCTTCGGTTGATGTTGCGTCAAGAATTAATTATGATAAAGTTTTGCCTATTAGTTTCGAGGAAAAAATATTACTCGATTATCTATCGGAACACATCTTTGAAACATATTACTTTGGTTATTATGATTCATCGCAGGAGGCTGCTAGAAAGCGCAATAGAATAGATGAGATTTTTAAATTTTTGCCGGGTAAGGATGTATATGTAAGTGATTATCATAATTATGATAAAATCGATGTGTTAAAAAGCCATGCCCAAGCGTATTTACACATCGAAGAAAATGACGAAAACTTAACAATACAATTAGTGATTGAGTTCGACGGTAATAAGATTATCTCTTCAAAGGAATTCTTACTCGTTCTTGACGATCCGCTTTGGATTTACACAGACAAAAAAATATTTAAAGTAAATAATCTTAGCCACAGTCAACTCTCTGTTTTTTCCGAAAAAAATTTTCGTATCGATATTCCCAAGTGGCATATAGAAGTTTTCGAAAACGAAATGCTGCCGAAGATCGCTTCACAAATTCCAATCATCTCAAATAAATATGAGATCCAAGAAATACGCGAGATTCCGGCTAAGAAGATACTCTTAGAGGAAGATGGCTTTCAACTGCTTATTAAGTTGAAGTTTGGTTATGGCGATAACGAACTTGATTATAACCCTGCCGAAGAGTTCACTTCTTTATTCCACAATGGAAAAATATTTACGGTGTATAGGGATAAGGAATTTGAACAATCCGCTTATGAAAGCATTCGTAGTCTGCACGTTAAATTTGTAGACAACGGCGTTTTCAGCCCAAGGCAGAAACCGATTGATTTCCTATTTAGTAATTTTAATAATATTAAGGAAATGGGATTTGAAATTTTAGGAGAGGAGAAACTGAATGCCTTCAAAGTAAATACTTCTTATCCTAAAATTTCATTCAAGGTTACTTCGGGAATCGATTGGTTCGATTTAGATACCGAAATAGATTTTAGCGGCACGCATGTAACTTTTTCAGATTTAAAGGCGGCTATTAAAAGTAAAAAACATTATGTAAGATTATCCGACGGCTCAACTGGAATATTGCCCGCTGAATGGATAAATAAATTCAGTCATTCATTTGCTTTAGGCGAAGCGCGCAATTCTAAAATACGTTTCTCTCACATTCAAGCTCTCGCTTTGGATTCGATAATTGAAGAAACCGACAATTCTAAATTGGATAAGATATTTAGAGAGAGGGTGAATAAACTGAGATCTTTTGAGAAAGTTACACAAGCCAAGCTGCCGGATAATTTTATCGGTAATCTGCGCGATTATCAAAAAGCAGGTTTCGATTGGTTTTATTTTCTCAAAGAATATTCATTCGGCGGTATTCTGGCGGATGATATGGGGCTTGGGAAAACAATCCAAGCTATCACACTTTTGCTGAAGGAAAAATCGGAAAATAAAGATTGTACAAGCCTGATTATTACGCCTACTTCCGTTGTATTTAATTGGATTGATGAAATAAATAAATTTGCTCCGTCACTTTCCGTTCTAAGCCATACCGGTATAGAAAGAGTGAAAAACGATCAATTACATTTTAAAAAATATGACGTAGTGATTACAAGTTATGGAATCATTTTGCGTGATTACAAATTTCTGACTGATTTCCGGTTTCATTACATCATATTAGATGAATCACAAAAGATAAAAAATCCCATTTCTAAAACAGGCAAAGTAGTACGTTGTCTTAAATCTAACTATCGGCTATGCTTAACCGGTACTCCGATTGAAAATAATTTAGCTGAATTATGGTCTCAGATGACTTTTTTAAATCCCGGGCTGCTCGGCTCGTATAATAAATTCACTGAATCGTTCGTTAAGGTTATTCAAAAAAACGGAGATGGAAACGCGATAGACTTACTAAAGAAAACGATCTATCCTTTTGTACTGCGGCGCACCAAAGATTTGGTTGCAAAAGAACTGCCTCCAAAAATTGAAACAATTCACTATTGCGAAATGGAAAAAGACCAAGCGCGCGTTTATAATTTATGGAAGGATTCCATTCGTTTCGAAATTCTGAAAGAGATAGAGACGAAGGGAATTAAGAAGAGTGGTTTTAAAGTTTTAGAGGGATTGCTTCGGCTGAGGCAAATTTGCAACCATCCTATTTTGGTGGATAGCGGTTATAAAAAGAAGTCGAGCAAATTTGAAGAATTTAAAATAATGCTTGCCAAAGTTGTTTCCGAAGGGCATAAAGCGCTTGTTTTTTCGCAGTTTGTTCAAATGCTGGAGATAATGAAAACGCATCTCGAGAAAGAAAAAATTAAATACGAATATCTTACCGGAAGAACTATAAATAGAGAAGAACGGATAAAGAATTTTAAAGAATCTGATGAACTGAAAATCTTTTTAATTAGTTTAAAAGCCGGCGGATTCGGGTTGAACCTAACCGAAGCCGACTATGTTTTTCATTACGATCCATGGTGGAATCCCGCAGTCGAAAATCAGGCTACCGACCGCGCTCACCGTATCGGTCAGAATAAGCATGTGTTCATTTATAAATTTATTACTAAAGACACTATAGAAGAGAAGATACTTCATCTTCAAGAAAAAAAGAAAAAACTTGTTGAAGAAATTATTTCAACTGATTCGGGTTTGCTGAAGAATCTTACCAAAGAAGATATTAAAATGTTGTTTGAATAAATTGGAGGTCGCATGGATTACTCTGAAGACGCTAATAAATTTTTTCTGAACGAACAAAACAAAAAGATGAAAAAGGAACTTGAGGAAAAGTTTAGCGCAAATTTTTATGAATCCGAATCGGAACTTGATCCGGAAATCGAAAATCAATTTCTCAAGAATGTTGAGGAGTATGAACGGCTGCATGAAAATGCTGTATATGTAAAAGTGTCCGAGTACATTGGCAATCCTACTTTTAAAAGTATCGATGAAATTCCGTCATTTAATATTGCCGACGAAATTGAGAAAGTTTTGGATATTTATTCTGCGCATCAAATCAATATCGATGTTCTTGAAGAAAACGATGTGAACGACAGAGATTATTATATTTTTCTGACCGAAGAACTTCCTGGCGAAGAAATTGAAAATATTAATATGACGGACTGGACATACAACTACATTTACGAGGAGTTTCATCCAAACTGCAAATTAGATTCGAAAGACGCTGTTAACTCTGTGTTGATAGAACTCTTTTTGGAGGAAAACAGTAAACGCTATTATACTTATTTAGCCGATCAAGGCTTATTCATTAACGATTTGAAGCCTTCGCGCGAAGACTTTTACGATGCATTTCGTACCTTGCTGGATTATAATGGGAAAGTGATTGACCATATTTTAGAATATAGAGATATCTGCATTGAAGATACGATTGAGGTTACTACAACGCTAAATACAAAACATAAACTGGCACAGTGCATAGAAATTTTCGATAAAAAATGGGATATTCGTTTTTATCTCCGGAGGAGCGAGTTCGGCGGCTGCGAACTATTCGGCGCTAGAATTGAAGAATTATTCAATGAGCTTAATGGCTGAAAATATATTACTCCCTTAACTCCATATATTTTAAAAACTTTATGTTGTTTTCCTATTGCCAATCCTGACTGCCGCTAGGCAAGTTTTTTGATGATTAAAAAATCGAATTACGGAAAAATATTTTTTCTTAATTCTAGCGGCAAAAGATCGATTAATGGTCTTTGCGGATAATATATGAGTTTTTCAGAGTCAACTAAAAAGAAAATATAGATCTCGTTTCATGCATTGGGATAGGTTGCGGGTTCTCACAAAGTGATCCCTTCGGGAGAGTCCTATCGCCAGTTCAAGAAAATTCCTTTCGTGTCCATTTTCTCTCCCATCTTCTTTACGTTTATTGCCGCATAATAATTCAGTGTCGTGTATGAACTGCCAATGCTTTTACTTTATGTATTGCCACGCCGTGACGGGGAAGGGTAGAGGTAAAGGTTGAGTAAAAGAGTGATTACAATTAAACAATTTTTGTTCTTAGTTCTTCGTTCCACTCAAAAGACTGAGGGCAAACTTAATTCGGAGTTCCCACCAAAAAAAATGGCGGTCTATGTGGAAAAAAATTTAATTGACTTTGAATCACACAACTCTTAATTTGAATTCACAGTATCAATGGAGTTTTTAGATGCTAAATATTTTCCTCTTTTCTTGCCTTTCTAAAACTGAAATCGGTTCCGGGGTTATTATTAATAGATGTTTATCGAGAAAACTATTCTTAGCAGACGGGAACAAAAGTGATCGGGTTTACAATCCGTATGGAGTGAAGTAGATTGAAATAAATTATTATAAATCAATATTTTAGAGAAATTCAACTAATTTGTCAGGGATTCTTAGACAGATTAAATTTCTGGGTTACACACCGATAAGTTATGAGAATACATCGGGTTAACTTATAGTTAGCTGTTTCCAAAATTAAACGGAGAATAATAATGGAATCATTATCGGAAAGCCAAAACAATCTCTATCAAAATGGAATGGACATAATAATTTCTAGTTCCATTTTATACTCAACCCCATTTTTAATAGCGGGGAAACAAATCATTGATCAGTTTGAAACACTGAAAGATAAATCCCCAGAAAATTTATCTTCTGATCAAATTAAAAATATTCCATTAGAAAATTTCTTAGCTGATTTTTACAAATATTCTAATGCTTTTGTTGAAAGAGTCACACAATATTATTCCGATATTATTAGAAAGAATACACAAAGAAATGATATAAAAGAAAAGACATCGGAATATATTTCTGATGAAATTAGAAAAGAATCATTTAAAAAATTTGACGAAGTATTTTTAAAATATACTACAACTATGCAAGAACTTGGTGTTCAATTAGAAAGTGTTTCATCAATTAAATCTGCAATACAAGGAACTTTTGTTGGCGGAGGTTTACAAATGTTGGGTAGTAAGGGTAAATCAAGTGGTGCTGGTATGGTTGCTGGTGCCTTGATTGGTGCTGCAATGGCGGAAGTAGAATAGATGCAACTAAGAGAAAAATTATTAAAAGCTGCATTTGGTGGTATAAAAGAAACAATAGAAACTTTACCTATTTGCAATCAAAAACTTATGGATCAATACTCTTCATATATTTATGGTAGTAATATTGATTTTAATGAAAGAGACAAGCAAATAGAGCGTGGAAAATCAATTTTAAACGAAATTAAAATCCATTGCTCAGTAATCCTAGATAATATAGTTCTCGGTAATTCTTTTTGGTCAAATTCAATATTACAAATTAATAAAGCTCAAAAAGGTTACAGTTTTGGTAAGATTTACGGTTATGGTTTCGGAATAATATTCTTAATTGCCGCGTTTATTGTTCTACCGAATACAGAAGAAGAAAGTGTTATTAGAGATATAACTTTTGGCTCAATGTTTTTACTACCGTTGTTCGCATATCTTTATTACAAGTTTAATATCAAAGAAAATAGTGTTAAAGAACAAAAGAATAAGATATTGACCGAGATTAATTCTAATAAATCTAAATTTATACAGCTCGAAAACTCATTGCAAGCGCTCGATGATTATAAAAACCGTCTCTCATTTGAATTCACAAAATAAGGAAATGAAAATGCCAAAATATTATTGCCACGAATGTTCAATTAAACGTAAACTCCTTGACGAAAATTATCCGCTTACTAATTTAACTGGGAGTTCTGATCAGTTGGGAAAATTTATCAAACATACTTCACCTACCCAAAGTTATGATGTTAATTCAATTTTCAATGACAAAGACTATTCCGATTACAAGAATTACATTATAAATACTTTAGCTTCTGGAAGTGTAGAAGTAGACGATTATAATCGGAAAAATATTGTTTATTGTGCTGGGAAAACAATTGGTTTCACTTTTATAAAAGGCAGCATTCAAATTCCTGCTGATGCAGTAAAAGTAGTGCTACATCAAGATGATTATAAAATTCATAGTTATCCTACTAGTTCAATTGGTTTTATGAATGAAATTTGTAGCAATTGTGGTAAAAGTATTATTAAGTAAAATATAAAAAACAGCTAACCCGTGCCTTCAGCTGACTGCCAATTCGCATTTGGCATTTTAAAGATTTTTGGGTTAATCGTTCCGTTTTTTAGTTTCTTGTTCATCTTTATTCTGTTAAATAAATGTTTCTAAAATTTTTAGTTAATCGTTTTTATAAATCATTGTTGTGTTGGGCAGCAGCTTAGGCACAACGCCGTTAGCCCACAAACAAACGAAATCAAATGGATATGAATAGAATAATAATAATTTTAATTCTGTCTGTTCCTTTTTCCGCTTTAATATCTCAAGATGATTTCAAAGTTTATAAAGAACTTTCTATTGAACCAGAGAATATGATATTTCAAATTGGACAAAAAATAATCGATGGATTTGTAATAATGAATAATGGTGAAGGTCGACTTTTCTATGAAAAAATAGGTATTACCAGAGATGAAATGTCAGAAAGTAAACCAGTAAATATTACTTTAAGAATATCTGGTTTAAAAGGAAATCTGATTAAAGATATTTCATTAGAGTATAACGACATTGATATTGATATGGCTCAATTTTCAGCAAGTTATTTTGGCGAGAAAAAATTCCTTGTAATAACTGTTAGGTATAGATTTTATATAATTGGCATTGAAGACTTTAAAGTTATTGGTCCATTCTTCCCCAAACTTAAAGGATATAGATTGGATGCAATAAGTGGTTCTTTAAATAATTTTAAGTTATTTGATGATGGTAAATATTTTTTTGGGATTGCGGCTGATAATGGAGTATTTTGCTATAAACTAATTGATTTATATAATCCTACAGAAATTGATGGTTATAATATTGAACCTATATATACTTCATCAAACTCTTTTTTTATTGATAACCGAATAGACAATTTATATTATGGAATTTATGTTCATAATACTTCTAATAATATTGATGAAATTAAATATTTATTTAAATCAATTCGAATTGAGAAAATGTATGAACTTGATAATCAATATATTTTCTTCAAATATTTTAATAAAGAAAATGAACTGGTTAATTTAGTAGTTGATTATAAAAATGGAAGATTGCTAGATAATAATAATGATAGACAATTAATATATAAATTATTAAAAAACATCAATGAATAGAGCATATCTTTAACATATTAATCATATCAAAAAATGTGTGCTAACAAACGGTTCAGGTTGACTACGTAATCGCATTCGGCTTTTCTGCAATTATTAAACTTGTAACTCCGTTTTTTGTTTCTTGTTCAAAGTTATTCTAATAAAAAAATTATTTAACCCAACTTGCACACAGTAAAATATAAGTGCATATAAATCAATGAGTTAAGAGACGGGCAAAGGTTGTTGGGGTAACACATATTTTTTCATTTTGAAAGGTGCTTGTTTAAGATTGAGAGCTTGATAGATTTCTAAAA
>JAHJTX010000211.1 GCA_018829545.1 Bacteroidota bacterium
GAATGGAATCATTGATTGATTGAGACTTTTTAAAAACCGAATTACACATATATCCTCCAAATTTAGTTACAAACGAATGGAATCATTGATTGATTGAGACAATTTCTTGGCGAATTTCGTGGCGTGGCGACAAAATTTTTAGTTACAAACGAATGGAATCATTGATTGATTGAGACATTTATCTAATGGCTTTGCAGATCTATTTCTTATTTGTTACAAACGAATGGAATCGTTGATTGATTGAGACAGTGAAAGTGGACAGCGTTCAGCTTTCAGCGCTCAGTTACAAATGAATGGAATCATTGATTGATTGAGACTTTTTAAAAACCGAATTACACATATATCCTCCAAATTTAGTTACAAACGAATGGAATCATTGATTGGAACCTGTAGAGCGAACAGGCTGTTCGCTTTACAAATCACAAGCGTTACAAACGAATGGAATCATTGATTGATTGAGACAGTGAAAGTGGACAGCGTTCAGCTTTCAGCGCTCAGTTACAAATGAATGAAAAATCGTGTGTTTTTTATAAGGCTTACTATTTCGCTTTCAGTACACATATAGTCATCAATTGATCCAACTTATTTTTATATCTCCCTCAACCGTTCTAAACTCTTTATCACCTGTAACCAGAACGGCTTTTCTATTTTTTGCAAGAGCAACGGCGAATGCATCCGCATAAGACATTTTGTGAAATGCTTTGTATTGTGCCGCTTGCAGAGTTAATTCTTTGTTCGCTTCAACAATTGTAATAGGATAGCGCGCAAAAGTGTTTTTATAAAGTTCCGCTCTTTTTTTTCCGCCTTCCCGCAAAGCGATGTAATACATTTCGCCCCAGTTAATTACACAAAGAAATATTTCTGCTTTTCCAGAAAGGGAATCTTTCAACATTTCAGCGACCTGATCAACCCCTTTTTCGCCTTCTGCATAAGCTATTAATGCATAACTGTCTAATACATACCTTTTCATAGTTCACGCTCTTTCTTTTTTTCTTCCATTAGAGCTTTCAAAAGTTTTCCGCTCGTTTTCATAAATCCTTTATTAGCATCTATCAACTCCTCTGTAATTGGAATTATTTTTATTCCATCCTCCTCTTCAAAAAAATTAACGCGGGTTCCCGGTCTGATGCCAAATCTGCGTCTCATTTTTGAGGGAATTACCAGCTGCCCCTTTGACGTAACATAACCAACTTCCATTTTGATCTCCTTTATGTCTTTCGTTCACCCCAAAGTTAGACAATATTATAATGTGTGTCAATCAATAAATGTAAGACATTTATTTAAATGGTGCACTTTTCAAATTAGCCGTGTAAACTCTATTACTGTGTTGTATTAACAAAATTAATCTTCGGCGTGACCCGATTGATTGAGACCTTTCCCAAGAATCTTCCAAACCGATTCACGAACGAGTTAAAAACGAATGGAATCATTGATTGATTTAGGCGCACCGGTCATTTCATTAAACAATTTTTTAATCGGGTCAAGAGGGGGGAATCATGTGAACCTAGAGCTGGGGAATTATTTGGTTGTTGACACTTTCACTCATAATGCGTCCACATCCTGATTACTTTTATGGTTCTAATATCTTCCAAGACTTGATAGACAATTCTATGTTGAATATTTATTCGGCGTGAATATGTACCCGCCAAATCTCCCAATAATTTCTCATATGGTGGTGGACTCTGGAGTGGATTATTTGTTAGAATATTTAAAATTCTCTCTGCTTTTTCTTTAAGACCGGTAGATTTGAGCTTTTTGGCATCTCACTGAGCTTGTTTTGTAAAGACTATTTTCCAGTTTACCATATAAGTTTATCAGAACATTTTCCTACGGGGGTTTTCATCCCTTTAATTATAGATTCTCTCATATTAGGAATAGATAATAAATAAAGAGTTTCTTGTATAGATCTCCAATCGTCCTCCGATAAGAGTATGGCATTATTCCTTTTACCAGAAATATAGACAGGCTCGCTGGATCTTGCAGTTTCGTCTATTAAATTATATAAGTTGCTTCTTGCTTGTGTTGCCGTAATAGTCTTCATTGCTTACTCTTCCTTTTTACAAACGTACGCAACTGTGTACGTATTGTCAACTGATTATTGCACTCAAATTGTGTTGCGCCTAATAACCGGCGGCTACGCCAATTCATTTCATTAGTAACAATATGCTTGATAAAAAAGTGTTGAGGGTTTATTGGATATGAGTACGTTTAAATACAATGCAACGACAAACATTCAAACAGTTTTTATATCAAAAACAATTACGCTTCGATTTAACAGCAAAAACTACAATTATAGGCACATCGTACTTATAGAGAAATTGATTAGCAATTTCATTTGAAATTATTTATCACATCCAACTGCCCCATAAACCAGAATTAGCCCCGAAAATTTTCCTAAGTTATTGAATTATAATGAGTTACTAAGATTTTTCAAAAAAATAATTTTGTAATAGGCAGATAATTTTAATATCTTTGCTACCTATGTCAAAGATTATTATTGCAATTGATGGTCCGGCGGCTTCAGGTAAAAGTACGGCTGCAAAATTCTTAGCGGAAAAGCTGGGATTTACCTATTTAGATACCGGCGCTATGTACAGAGCCATTACCTATTTGGCAATAGAAAAGGATATAACTGATAATCAGAATGCAGTAATTGATTTAGTGAGAAACTTGAAAATTAACCTTCGATTTGAAAATGGAATTACCAAAGTTTTTATTGACGGCAAAGAAGTTACTGATTTTATTCGCAGCAAAGATGTAAATGCAAGTGTAAGTAAAATCAGCAAAATCCCTGAAGTAAGAAGCGAGCTCGTTAAGATTCAACAAAAAATTGCCAACAACGGAAGCATTGTTGCAGAAGGACGCGACACCACTACGGTTGTTTTCCCAAATGCAGATGTAAAAATTTACCTAACCGCAAAAGAAGACGTTAGGGCAAATAGAAGACTTAACGAGTATTTGAAAGATAACATCGAAATATCTTTTGAGGAAGTTAAAAATAATTTGCACGAACGGGATAAAATCGACAGCAGTAGAGAAGTCAGCCCGCTTACTAAATCCAAGGAAGCTATTGAATTGGATACTACCGGTATCAGCGTTGAGGAAGAGTTAGAAAAAATTTTAGAAATTATTGATAAAGTTGTTAAAGAAAAAAAGAATTACCATCAAGTTAACTAATGTACAAATAAACCAGGCTGCACTGATTTGTGATGGTGGAATTAGATGCAGAATTATTTAATTAGGAGGATAGTTTAATGTCCGAAGAAGAAAAAGACTCTGTTGAACAGGCTCAGATGAACGATGAGAAGAAAGACAATGTAGAGTCAAAACAAAAGAAGTTACGTTCAAAATTTATTAACCCTGATGAATATTCGCCGGAAGAATTGCTTGAGCTTGAAAAGCTGTATGCAACGTCTTTCCATGATATTAAAGAAGGCGAAATCATTCAAGGCTCTATCGTTGGTTTTACTGATGATCATGTTGTGCTGGATGTTGGTTTCAAATCTGACGGAACAATTTCCAGAAATGAATTTGACCCATCCGAAGAAATTGCACTTGGAATGAAAATCGACATCGTTATCGAAAGCGTTGAAGACGAAGAAGGCAATCTTGTTCTAAGTAAAAAGAGAGCAGACTTCCTTAAGGTTTGGACTAGAATCATGAATGCCTTCGAAAAAGAAGAAATTCTTCAAGGTAAGATTCTTAAAAGAATTAAAGGCGGTATGGTTGTAGACTTATTAGGATTAGAAGCATTTTTACCCGGTTCACAGATAGATATCAGACCGGTAAGAGATTTTGATGCATTCGTTGGTCAAACAATGGATTTCAAAATTGTTAAAGTAAACGTGCCAACCGAAAACGTTGTTGTTTCGCATAAAGTTCTTATTGAAGAAACAATTGCAGATCAAAGAAAAGAAATTCTTGAAGGTCTTGAAAAAGGTCAAATTCTTGAAGGTACAGTTAAAGCAATTACAGATTTCGGTGTGTTCGTTGATCTTGGCGGCGTTGATGGATTGATTCACATTACGGATTTAAGCTGGGGAAGAATTAACCATCCTAGCGAAGTCGTTAAACTCGATGAAAAAATCAAAATTGTTGTTACAGATTTTGACATGGCTAGAAAAAGAATATCTCTCAGTCTTAAACAATTGCTTCCGCATCCATGGGAAAAAATTGAAGAGAAATATAAACTCGGCGATAAAGTTGCCGGAAGAGTTGTTTCTCTTACTGATTACGGCGCATTTATTGAAATCGAAAAAGGCATTGAAGGCTTAATTCATATCTCCGAAATGAGTTGGACGCAGCATATCAGCCATCCATCGCAGTTTGTTTCGATGGGTCAAATTATTGAAGCTGTTATCTTAAGTCTCGATAAAAGCGAAAAGAAAATTTCACTCGGAATGAAGCAGTTAACTCCGGACCCGTGGGAAGAATTAATGAAGAAATATCCTATTGGCTCTAAACATTTCGGTACTGCAAGAAACTTAACTAACTTCGGTGTATTCGTTGAATTGGAACCAGGTATTGACGGTTTAGTTCACATTTCCGATTTGTCATGGACAAAGAAAATACGTCACCCCGGGGAAGTTGTTAAAAAAGGTGAACAACTGGAAGTTGTAGTTCTCGGCATCGAAACCGATCAGAGAAAAATATCATTAGGTCACAAGCAGATAAACGATAATCCATGGGATGCTTTCGAAAGAGAATATGCAGTAAATAGAATTATTGAAGGTAAAATCGTTCGAATTATTGAAAAAGGTGTAATAGCTGAACTTCCTTTGGGTGTTGATGGATTTATTCCTTCTACTCAGTTATCGCCTTCAAGGATTAAAAATTTATCGCTCTGTTTCCCCACAGAAACTAATTTATCATTAATGGTTGTTGAATTTGATAAAGAGAATAAAAAGATTGTTCTTAGCGCCATTGCCGCGTTGAAAGAAAAATCTGATGAAGAAATTCTCGCTTACATTCAAGAACATAAATTGGAAAATGTTTCTGTTGAAGAAATTAAAGAAGCTGATGCAGGCAAATTTGATTCTTCTGACTTTAGTCTTTACGATTCTGAAAACGGAAAATCTTTTTCAAAATCAGATACCATTGAAGTAAAGAAGGATAGAAAACCGAGAGAAGCTAAAGCAGAAACTAAAGCAGAAGAAAAAGAAGAAACTAAAGCAGAAGCTAAAAAAGAAACTAAAGCAGAAACTAAAGAAGAAGCTAAAGAAGAAACTAAAGAAGAAACTAAAGAAGAAGCTAAAGAAGAAGCTAAAGAAGAAGCTAAAGAAGAAGCTAAAGAAGAAGCTAAAGAAGAAGCTAAAGAAGAAGCTAAAGAAGAAGCTAAGGCAGAAGCTAAAGAAGAAGCTGAAGCAGAAACTAAAGAAGAAGCTAAAGCAGAAGCTAAAGTAGAAGCTAAATCAGAAGCTAAAGAAGAAGCTAAAATAGAAGCTAAAGAAGAAACTAAAGAAGAAGCAAAGGCAGAAGCTAAAGTAGAAGTAAAAGAAAAAGCTAAAGCTGAAACTAAAGCGAAAGCAAAAGCGAAAGTAGAATCTAAAGCTGAAACTTTAGAAA
>JAHJTX010000212.1 GCA_018829545.1 Bacteroidota bacterium
CTTTGTCGCAACTTCATGCCGGGGCATTCTCACGGCTACTGTTGGATTTCCTGACGTCACTATTTCGGGAACGATATTTTTTTTTGGCAAGACTAAAGTAAGCGGACCAGGCCAAAATTTGTGAATCAACTCTTCAACCAGAGGATTATTCACTTCGCAAATTTCTTCAAGCTGATCAAACGAAGAGATGTGCAGAATTAAAGGATTGAAAGAGGGTCTGTTTTTAACTTCAAAAATTTTGCTTACTGCGATAGGGTTAAATCCATCTGCGCCCAATCCATACACGGTTTCCGTTGGGAATGCAGCAACCTCACCGCTCAAAATTTCTTGTGCGGCTAATTCAATGTTTGCGTCTGTTGCTTCTAAAATCAATTCTATCTCAAATTTTCGCCCGTAAATATATATATTTTGAAAGAAAACTGTGCCAGCTTGTAAAATCATCATGCAGCAGCAAAGTGTTACAAAAGAAAATTGGAAGAAATTATGCAGATGCAGGAAATTAAAGAATTCATGAAATTGCTTTCAGAGGAAAGCGGAAAAATTATCCGCGGCCATTTTCGTACTGACTTTTCAATTGAATCTAAAATCGATGAAAGCCCGGTGACCATTGCGGATAAGAAGGCGGAAGAAAAAATGCGTGAACTTATCGCAATGTATTTTCCCAAGCACGGAATACTAGGCGAGGAGTTTGGACTGGCTAATGAAGACGCCGAATACCGCTGGGTGCTTGATCCGATTGATGGAACAAAAAGTTTCATTTGCGGCACTGTGACTTTTGGAACGTTAATTGCGCTTTTGAAAAACGGTGAGCCAGTTGCGGGAGTCATCAATCAGCCAATTCTTAATGAATTTTTATTCGGCGATAATTTAACCGCAGAATTGAACGGCATAAAAGTAAAAATGAGAGACTGTGTTAGTCTGAGTGATGCGGTGCTGCTGACAACCGATCATCTTAATATTGCACAATATCAAGACAGAGAAAAATTTAATAGGCTCGCGCACTCTGTTAAGCTGTACAGAAATTGGGGCGATTGTTACGGTTACTATCTTTTGGCAACAGGCTATGCGGATATTATGATCGATCCGATTATGTCCGTTTGGGACACAATGGCTTTAATCCCTATTATCAATGGCGCCGGAGGGATAATAACCGATTATCAAGGGAATGATCCTGTTAAGGGGAATAGTGTTATTGCTGCTTCGGTTAATATTCACAAAAATGTCGTTGAGATTTTAAATTAGATCGTAGATTGATTGAACGCTACGCAATGATCCCGCCCTGCTCTCTCCTCGATACGACCGGTTGCGCCGGTCTACTCGGACTGACGGCGACTTTCCATTCCATGTATTGTTGTGGCTCATGCGGTGTCACCTCAAGTTTTTGTGTTGAGCGCAGCGAAGCGCAAAAGTATCGAGAGGTGAGTGTGCTGAGTTAGTTTACTTATCCGGAGGAGATTGCTGTCTAAGACTTTCTTCAGATCTATACAGAGTGATTTTAACCTCAACACCTTCGTAGTATCCCGTCGATTCAAATCTGTATCCGCCTTCCTCTTTTGAATATTTACACAACGCCTGAAGTTTGTCTTTGTTGATCAACTCTGTGGAAAAAGTTTTTTTCTTTTCAGAAATATTTTCTTCGAGATAATAAATTCCCTTTTTTGCGCAGATCAGCGCGTTATCAATTTTCTCGTTCATTAACTGAGCAGAAGCTAGAATCGGAAATAGCAGAAGAAGAATAAAAAGTTTCATTTTACACTCGGTTTGTTGAATTGATTTCCCACTATAAATCGTAAGTTAAAAGTACTTCAATTGTAAAAATGTTTCAACAGGTAAATGCGAATGAAAGGAATTTGAGAATTGGATTTGGCTCCGTTTCAATCGGTAAAAACTTTCGGATTATTTAAAATAAAAAAGGCTTCTCTGCACTTACCAAGAAGCCCAAATAAAAACAAATATGTTTTATTGCTCTACAATAGCTTCAACTGCACAAACTTCAATACAAGATTTGCACTCGTTACAAAGTTCTGGCGCAATATAAGTTTGATTATCGGAAACTGCCGGAAAGGAAGTTCCATCAATTACATATTCCTGACCTGCATCGTAGATAGCATTGCTGTCGCACTCGTCCATACAGGCGGAACAGTTAATGCATTCGTCAGTAATTACGACCATTAGAAAAACTCCTATTTGAAAGAAAAAGACAATAGAAAATTAGATTAATAGAAATAAAATAACAAGAGGCAATCATCCTATATTCATAAGAATTGCAGTAACAATTAATGAAATAAGAATAATCCGGTTATATAATTGAATAGAAATTTTTCCAAAGAGTTTTGCACCCAAAATCTGTCCTGCTGCAACAAAAGGAATAAATGCGATAAACTTTAAAAATATTTCTTCGGATGAAACGCCCGAAGCATAATGGCTGCCTACGATAAAAATTGAACTCACAAAGAAGAAGCCTGTTATTGACGCTTTGAGTTTATTCTTATCAAGTTTTTGGAGATATAAATAAATCAATATTGGCGGACCATTAGTGTTGAAAGCCCCTCCCAATAAGCCGGAGAGGAATCCAAATAAATATCCCCAATTTTTGCTTATGTCTCTTTGCTCTGTTTTCCAGGTTAGGTTAACTAAAGAAAAAAGAATAATTACTATTGCAAGAATTATTTTAATTATACCCGGACTACTATCTCTTAGTATAACAACACCAATTGGAATTCCCAGAACAGAAGCGAACACAAGCTCTTTTATGCTGGGAAAATTCACGTGCGATTTCAGCTTTATGAGAAGGTAAATGTTTATAAGCAATCCGCACAAAGCTCCAAGAGCAATCGCAGATTTTACATCCATTAGAAAAGAAAGAAGAGGTATTGATATCAATGCAAATCCGAAGCCGCTGAATCCCTGCGCGAATGATGCGGTAAAAATTATTAAACCAATCACGAAATATTCTAAATCGAGGTTCATTTAATCAGAATAAATATTAATTTAATTGCGCCATAATAATCAATAGTAAAACAAACACCAATGAATGTTAAAACGAACTATTTAGCTATAATTTCACTTTTCATAATTACCGTGTTTACGCTTATTAATATTTCGTGCACATGCCCATCTTGCAGGAAAGAGCAACCGCTTGAAGTACCTCTCGAAATGTATTCAAGCGCCGATAGTTTTTTAGTTAGCAAAGTCGGAAAAGATTTCCTCGCGAAATATATCCACGCAGATTACTTGAGAGGTAAAAGAACCAAAGATAAATTCAAATTAAGATACAGATTTATTATGCCGGAGTACTCATTCGTAAACGAAGAAATAATAATTGTAACTGATACTCTCGGTAAAATAATTAACCCGCAAGGAGTTGCCGGAATTCCAACGTGTGCACATGAACCCGACGGCTGTACTTTTTATGTAACGGAATCAGAATCAAAATTAATAGCGGAAGAAGAAAGCTTTCCCAAAGGAATTAGGGATTGGGAAATTTCATTCAGATGGGCTGAAGCAGTCAATAAATATACATGGCACGTACTTTCCGTTGAGAAGGAATTTGGAAGCGGAGAAAATTACAAAGCGTCCGGAAGAGAAATTTATATTGATTCAATTTCCGGCGAAATTCTTAAAGAAAGAGAATGGGAAATAAAATAAAATGGAGGGGAAATTAAATATAGAAAACTTGAGTCCACTCTGAAAAGTCATATTGTTATTAACCCCACGTTTTAACGTGGGGATAACAAGCTAAAAACAAACTTTCCCAAACGGGTTTTAACCCGTTTGGGGTTTTTCGGAGTGGACTCAAACTTGGAAAAAGCGATATTGAAGTTTCGGAAATTAGCTTTTACTTGAGGACTATCCGCGAGTCGGTGCGGTTATACCCGGATTTAGAAATTTGAACCAAGTAAAAATAAATCTCTCAGCAAAAGAAAAATCGCTAACCGAGGAAGAGTTTCAGTTTATTAAAAATGTTTTCGCTTAAATAGGATAAAAAAATTGTATGAATACAAAACAAAAAATATTTTTTACAATTGATGATATTCAGAATCTTGCTACCGGCAGCAGTTTTGAAAAAGGAAAGGATTATTTCTTATCTGGTGAAGTTGGCAAAATTGCAAGAATTGGAAATCTCTTTGAAGGAGCGGTATCCGGTTCACGAAAATATCAGGTCTGTCTGAATATTAATAATAATGAGTTGAACTTCAGATGCAATTGCCCCTATGATTTTGGTGGAATTTGCAAACATGAAGTAGCATTCGCTCTTGGAATATTGGAAGGCGGGTATAATGAAAATTATATCCAAGAAGAAAAAACCGTTTCAAAAGAGGATTTTATAAATATCTTTGAAAAAGTAGAAACACAAAAGAAGCTTAAATTCTTAAAACAATTATTGGATAGAGACGTCAAGCTACAGCAGCAATTTGTTGAATTTACAAAGGATATTTCGGAGAGCCTTGATAATATAGTCGGAGAAAAAATTGATCAAGTAAAAACTCAAATTCATCAGGAATTATCTTCTTTAGATTTTGACAATATTGAAAATGAGTACGAATATGGTCATTCCCATGAGTATTGGAATGATGAGGGACTTTATAATTATGCTCGAGATATGATTCAGGATGCAATTACCCCTTACATCAACCAAGCAACAAATTATATTAAAAAAGGCAATTTGTTGGACGGCATTCGTATTACTTTGGGAATTTACGAAGGCGCACAAAATTTACCTGAATTAGACAATGATGATTACTACTTGTTTGACGGAGGATATAATGCAAGCGTTCAAGACATTCTTGAAGAAAGTATAAATAATATTGTTTTAGAAATTAATGAAATTGTTAAATCCGATGAAGCCGTATTGCAAATAGTAAATCTTATTTTTGAAAGAATTAAAGCTTGTGCGGCTGAAGGCGAAGATGGAATATTTTATAATATCAAAGATTTTGAAAAACTGTTTAGATCATTGGTGATAAATGAAACCACTGCAGCGTACCTTCTCCAGCAGTTACAAAACAGTAAATTCGAAAACTATGACGCCGCTTATATTATTCTTAATATCGCCGAAATAATACAAGACGAAACTCTTTGGACAATTACAGCGGAAAGATTTTCTAAAAACGATAAAGAAATTGCTATGCAGCTTATAGAAAAATATAAGTCAAAAGAAATGGAAGATGATTTTACAAGAATTGCTAAAATGGCATTTAAAAACTTCCCGAATGATTTTGATTTGTATCTTGTGAATAATTTAAATAAAGAACTTGAAAAGAACCTGTATGTGGATGCTTTAAAAAACTATGTTAAGAACAAACATAAAATGCAGCATTATGAAATTTTGCGGAGTTATCTCACAGATAATGAAAAAATTAGCTTTGTTAATGATTTTATCGATGGACACAACAAGGTCTTTTATGTTCAATTATTAGATTGTGAGAAAAGGTATAAAGAAATTTTGGATTGCGCAGAAAGGAATATAGCCTCTTATGATTTTGACAAATTAATAATACCTATTCTCAACATTTATCCAACTGAATGTTTTACTTTTATTGTAAATAAAAACATGGAAGCATTAAATTCATATGGAAGAAATCGCGAAACATATAAATCGATGATAAAGACATTAAAATTACTCAAACAAATCACTTCCCAAAATGAAGAATCCGTTCTTTTTTTGAATAAATTATATAATCACAAGCCAAATTTACCAGCATTAAAGGATGAAATGAGAAAAGCAAATTTGCTGATAAATAAATGAAACATAAAGCAGACATAACTCATTCTGGAAATCCTGAATCAAAATACACCGGATTGGTTTCCTTGATTGAAACTTTGCTAAGCGATGCA
>JAHJTX010000213.1 GCA_018829545.1 Bacteroidota bacterium
AGTTTTCTCAAAGACCTTTCCGTTGCCTTCCAATGAAACTGCCTTAAATCTGTAAAAATAAACACCACTAGAAACTCTGCTACCTTGTTGGTTATTACCAAACCAAACTATGTTTTGATAACCAGCAGACTGTCCGTTTTCGTTAAATACTTTTACAACTTTTCCCGTTATGTCGTAAATAGTTAGCTCTACATTTGAACTATATGGCAAAGCATAACTTATTGTTGTATTTGGATTAAATGGATTAGGATAGTTACCAAGCAGTTCGTAAGTTTTTGGTATTTCAACCTCTTCTGTTATTTCTTCTGAATTTGCTTTTGCAAGTTGTTGCTCTAATGGTCTTTTTACATCATTTCCAAGATGCCTTTGAGATGAGATATATAATCTTGAATTTGAAAATAATTTACCTAGTTCTTCAGAAGTTGCTTTAGCTAATTCCAAATTATTTTCTTCATTAAGAAAATACATAAACTTATCATAAAGAATACTTTCAACAAGTTTTGTGTCTTTATATTTTTCTTTTAAGTTATCTAAAACCAAAGTTTTATTCTCTTTTTCATCTTCCGTACTTAATAATTCAGCAAATCCATATAATTGTTTTTTAATTTTTAATTTTGCCTTTGTATTTATATAGTTTTTAAAATCATCTTTCTTATTTCCTTTTACACGTGCCTTATGCAACAAGTGTAGTGCGAAATATGAAAGTGACGAATCTGGATATTGTTCAAGTATATCTTCGCATACTTTTGCAGCAGAATTATACTTCGCTATTTCCACTAGTTTTCTTGCAAAGAGCAATTTCCAACTCAATGACCAATTTTTATTATAACCAAGGTTATCGTCTGCTATTTTGCTATTTATCAAATTCATTGATTCGGCAGCATTTATAGTTGAAGCAACTTGTGGTGTAAACTTCTTATTGAACGTTTCTTCCTCTGGGGTTATTTTAATTGTACGTTGTTCTATTGGATTAGAGAGTAATACTGGTGCGTAGTAACACTGACTCCCAGATTCTACATATATAAAAGTATAAGTAGTATTCCACCAATTTTTTTGTGCATAAACTAACGAGTTATTTTCTATATGCATATGATGATCTACACTATAATCAAAACCATTATAACCTCCCTCATCTATACAACCTTCAAACATTCCTAGTGTGGGATATGAATGATCTGCTAAAACACCAATCATATTCATATTAAATTCATTGTAACCGTTATTTAAATTAGGTGAAGAATTATTTAAACATTCAATCCCTGTATAATTATAATAAAAAACATTTTCAACAAATGTACCATCGGAATTATATAAATAAGCTCCAGCGTTATCATTATGATGAAAATTATTATTTCTTACATTTATATAATCACTATTATACTGATATAAACCATAAGTACAATTAGTGATTTCACTATTAGTAAGTGTTAAATCTTCATATACAAGGATTCCACGATAAGCGTTTTTAATCACTGCATGGTCAATTATTCCTTTGGGATAGTAGTATCTTGGATAGTGGTATGCTCTACTATTTATTATAATTCCATTTGGTGTGGATGAATTCTTGGAAATAAAATCAAACACTACTTTGTTACTTGATGTACCATTAACATCTAACGTGCCATTTACAATTAAAGAGGCTCCATTATTAAACGTTAAATGTGAACCTGCTTCTATAGTCAAAGTTTCATCATAATCTACTGTGTACGATTCATCAAATATAACATTACCACTTAAAACATTACCGTAATTTACTATATATTCTTTGGTAACCGGTTGGGCAGCATAAGAGCCATAATCGGAATTATTACGTGGTATAGCAGATATTATTATTTTGTAGGTACCAGGTTCATATCCTGCAAAATTAATCCAGTATATTTGCTCTAAACCAGCTGAACGGTCAACATTTTCATCAAGAAGCATTGTATAATTATCTCTATTTCTAATAACTTTAAATGTACATAGTGACCTTGAACTCAATGAAAAAGTGAAAGGTTCGTAAGAAAAATCATGACTGAAATATTCGTCTGATAAATCAAACACATCTACACCATTATAAAACCTATTGAAGCCAGTTTGAAGACCCCAGCCATCTATTGCAATAATATTATTTGATATGTATTCACCAGTAGCATCTTCTTTGTATTTATACATTGTGGGCATTCTACCTAATTTTGTAAACATTGATTGATTTTGATTATCACCTCCATTGTATGAACAAAGATACTTATTATAATAACCACCAAAAATATGTATCATATTTAACCCTGCATCGGGTACTATAATACTTCTATCCCACCTTTCTGATAAATCACTTGGTATAGAACCCTGAGGGAAATTATAATAATTACCAAGCACATTTCCATTATAGTCAAAACGTACAAGTGAATAACCACCTGCTGTATTATTATCAATAACATAAACCTCATCTACATCTGCACGTGGTTGAACAAATATTGGTCTGTTTAATGTATAGCCAGTACCAGTAAACTGAGTTACTAAATTCCCATTCATATCAAATCTTTTAATTGATTTTGAACCTATATCACATACAAATAAATAATTTCCATCATGTGTAAGTTCAATATCAACAGGCACTTGTATTTTTGCACTAGTAAGAAATACCGAATTGCTTGGTATTGTAAGCTCGTTAGATAAATAATTATAAACAAAACGAGATATTTGTTTACTTGCATAATCAGCAACAAAAACGGATCCATCATTTTTAGCTGCAATTGACGTCATATATGTTAAAGGATGTTGACTTGTGGCAGCAAAATCCCTTAATCCCATCGACGTAATTCCAGTTTGTCTTCCATAAATTATTCTATTCCAATAAGTATCAATAACAAATCCAATTTGTTTGTATGTTTTTGAATCATCATAAATAACCGCTCCATCTTTACGCTGGTCATGTGAGAAAAGTTGAACCCCTAATTGACTATTTGTATAATCTGAGCCTATTTCATATAAACTGCCAGAAAATGGGACTTTAATAAATGAGTTTTCTAGTAGATTTATAGAAAATGTTGATCCACTTTGAACTGTCGGTTGTACACCAGATGATGTAATAGAACTACTATTTTTTTTCTTTTTTACATTACTAGAAGGTAATATCTTATACCAACTCCCTAAAGTACTATAATCAATTTCCCATTTGGAATCTTTCTTAAGCTTTATTTTTTCATTTTTTAGAAAAGTTAAACTATTGGCTGATTTATTAAATATAGTACAAAAGGCTGTAGCAAAGTTATTTTCATAACTAATACTATCCACAACTATATATAAACGATTGCTTTCAGTTTCAGAATTGTACTTTAATAATTCACTTTCTAAATTATTAATTTTATTATTAATTAAATACTCATCACTTATTCTTGTCGTTACAGCTAAATCTTGCGAAAAAAGAAAAGAATAGTTAACCATTACCATAATGAATGTTATAAACAACTTTGTTTTTTTTTGTAAATGCATGTTCCCTCCATTTAATTAATAGGTATAATAATTGTTTTTGAGTCTGGATGGTCTTTCCCCTCGCCTTTAGTTGCAAGTAAAAACAATTTGCCTACTAAATTGCATTGTATTTTAGCTCTATGCATAATAAAAATATCTTTACTTCTTATCTCTTTCATTTTGAAGTTAGTTCTGTTCCTTTCTTTTTTATAAAAATTAAAACTCTTAATATCGATATCATTAGAAATAAAAATATTATTCATATTGTCAATTCCTACAATATACCAATGATCTTGGTAGCTAATTTTGCCAGGATGAAGATGTGGGATAACGATTTCATCCATTTTTATTAAATCTCTAGTTAATAAAACCTTGTTTTCTTTAGGTTTATCAAAAATTTCAATATAGTATTTTTCTTTGTCAATGTTGCTTTTGTAAATTAGGCCATTCTTATCAACAAGATCATAGTCAGTTCTCCCTAAATACATGCCAAATGTATTATATACAAAAACGGTACCTTGCTCAATATAGCGTGGATCCATAGCTGACGGAAAAGTTCTTATGTAGATATTATTATTTCTAACTGATATATTAGTTGTTCGGTCCATTGGCAATGGTTTTTCTAATTCGAATTCATTATAAAGTACATTATTTTTATTGAATTTTATTAAACCTCTAAAAAAATCACCAAGTAAAAACAATACATATAAGTTGTCTTCTTCGTCAAGAGTAATTTTTACCTGATTAAATTTTTGCTTAATAATATTATTTATATTTATTTCTGAATTGAATTCACCATTTTTATCAAAAATTATTATTTTTCTTTGAACTGCATCTGAAACGAATATTTTATCATTACTATTTATTGCAGCATCCCTAAAAAGTGGGTTATTGGTTAGTTTAGTAGTACTTGTTCCTTTTGCTAATTGTGTGTTAAAATTATAATTCAAAATTATTTCTTCATTAATTTTATTTTGCGCAAAGTAATTCATTTGAATTATTAAAAGGAATAGTAATATTTTTATAATTGTTATTTTCATTATTTAATCCATTTTAATTATTATTAATCTCTGTTAGTATATATTCTATAATTAAGGGGAAAAGTCCACCAATCAAATAAACCAACATCAGTTGTATTTTGAAATGCACCTAGTTTTGTTTCACTTACACCCCATTCAAAAACTTCAACTAAACCACTACAACTAATTACGCCCCAATATTCAGGATCTGTTCCTGTAACTTCTGTAATAATGGCAATATGGCTAAAAATCTCAAGTGTCCACGGTTCAGCATATTCCCCATCAGGTTCAAAAGTATTCCCCACCCATAAAAATGTAAGAACCGATTTATAAAGTTATAAAAAAAATGTGATTATCGATAAAGAAAATCATGATTTTGTATTGTTATTAGGATTTAGTTTTCTTCTATAAGATTCACCATTAATAATTATTTGATGCGCATTATGGCACAACCTGTCCCAACCTGTCCATAAGAGCGTTAGCCATTATAGGATCGGGGAAGATGTTTCCCCAATCACTCATTGAACGGTTTGCCGTTAAGATAATAGACCCATTTCCATATCTTGCATCAACAATTGCATAAAGTAACTCAGCCATCTTCTGATCAATCTTCTTAAAAGCAAAATCATCAACAATTAGAAGATCGTATTTTATAATTGATTTGAGTTGTTTATCGAGTTTGTTATTAAGATCGGCTTGATGTAATGACAAGAAGAGATCATGGAAGTTAAAGAAGCCAACAGAAAGATATTTTCTACAAGCGGCATGTCCAATAGCTTTAGAGAGATGGGTTTTCCCGGTTCCGGTGGGTCCAACAAAAAATATATTCTCATTCTTCTCAACAAATCGGCATGATATAAATGTTCTAATCTGTTGTACATTTATCGAGCTATTAAAAGTAAAATCAAATGCCTCAATTGATTTGTTGGAGTTAAGCCGGGCGTGGGTTAAAAGTCTCTGCAGCTTTCTGTTTTGCCGGGTAAGTATTTCATCTTCGAGCATAAGGGATAATAGTTCGGCGAAGGATAACTGGTTTTGACCGGCTTCCATTATTCTGAGTTCAATGGTTTCAAGTGCGCCGGATAGTTTTAGTGATTTTAACTGTTGTTTTAGTTGAGCAATTTCAGACATAAAATAAATCCTTTTATTAGTTGTTGTGAATAAAGTAATCTGTGTTCCTGATAAAAGAGGAAGTTTCTTCAGAGAGGGGTAAGTCTAGTTCAATCTCATCAGCGGCGTTAAAATCTTCAATGATGCGTGTAAATATCTTTGGAGTTATTCTGTTATGATTCTCCATAGCTATAGCAGATACTCGATCAATAATATCGGAGTCAAGTTTTTGGGCTATTCTTATTATCCCTTGAGCGCTTCTCATGTTTGTATAAGCATGAGGTGTAAGTATTTTTGTGACAAGTTTCCCAAGTTCCTCAGAGATATTTTTTGCTTGATTTAGAAGATATCCGGGCATTCCGATTCTTATAGCTCCTTGCATATTTTCCGGGAAATCGTTCAAATCGGTTTGACGGTATCCGTTTGGTATTGAGTGCTGTTTTATCAGTTTCTCATCATAGTAGACATAAACCATCTTTGCCGTTACTTTTGCCCAGACCTTTTTTCCTACATACTGGTGCGGGATTGAGTAGGACTTCTTGTTGACTTGAATAAAATGGTCAGGATGAACAGCGGCTTCTTTCCATAAAGCTGCCTCAAAAGGAGCTATAGGAAGTGGAAGCATTTTTTCTTTTTCCATATTTGTAAACTCTTCATAAGGTTTAAGTCCCGTGGTTCCATGATCGGTTTGACCATACTTGCTGATAAGCCAGTCAGTGATTTTTCTATTGGCCTCATCAATTCTGATATGTTCATTTAATGCCTTGTTTTTTTTGAACTGTTCTCTTACCGTCTGAACATCTCTCTCAACTATCGGTTTATCTTTTGGTGTTGCCACCCTTGCCGGATTTATAAAACATTCATAATACTCGGCCATTTCGGCATAGGCTCTATTGAGCTTTGGGTCGTAAAGATCCGGCTTTATTACGCCGGACTTAAGATTATCGATTATTATAATCTTTGGTACTGCTCCAAAGTAGTTGAACATCTTTACATGTGATTGAACAAAACTTTGCTGGTTTTGAGAGTAAACAAATTCAACAAACTTATGACGGCTTGATGACAATGTTCCGATGAAAGCGTATGTTGTTCTTCTTTTCTTGGTTATTGGATCGTAAAGCATACCCATCTTTGCATAATCGACTTGGAGTTCTAATCCGGGTTCTTTATCCAGGCGGCACGTGGTTTGGGCTTTACCTATTTTAATCTGATTACTTCGGGCAAATCTCTTAAAAGTGCTATAGCTTAGTTCTATTTCGTGGCGCTCTATTAATATCTCATGAATGGTTTTTAGCTTTAAATCATTCTTGAGCAGTTCCCGGATTTCTTCCAAATATTCATTGAGCTTTTCTTGGCTTTTCTTTGGCCTGCCGTATTGTTTGCTGATTATTTCTTCGGAAAGTAATAGGAGATTTTCTTTATCATAACTCTCTATCCCGTGAGATTTTACTTTATTCAAATATTTCCGAATCGTTTTTCTGTCAACGCCACTTTGTTTGGAAATCGAGTTTATTGATTCCCCGGAGAAATATCTTCTACATATTTCTATTATGTCCATGATGTTTATCCTTCTGTAACCCATATACCTCTCGTACTTTATTTTATGTTAGTCTGAAATTTAGAAGCCTCAAACTAACTCTTCTTTTAAAGTCTTTGCATATGGCAATGTTTGTATAATTATTTTTACATCATGGGTGGGGAATACTTATGACCTTTTTTCTTTTTTTATGGGGAATTGTTTTGACCCGTGACATTCAAAAGAATCACCTTGGTATGAACTAGCTACACATGAGTTGGAATTATTCGATGAAAAACCATTTTTGAAGAAAGGCAGCGTTAAT
>JAHJTX010000214.1 GCA_018829545.1 Bacteroidota bacterium
AATCATAATCTTAATCATAATCATGGACGACTGACGTAAAATGTTTGATCACGAAAAACTGAAGGTTTATAAAAAATCACTTGAATTTATTGCTTGGCATAACAATTTGGATACTGAAGGGAAAAAGCGAGTAGCAGTATTCGAGCAATTGAACAGAGCTTCAACGTCAATAACTCTTAGTCTTGCTGAGGGGAATGGGAAATATACAGACAAAGACAGATGTAGATATTTTGATATTGCTCGTGGTTCAGCGCTTGAATGCGCAGCAGCTTTAGACGTGTTGGTTGCAATGCAAATATTTTCCGTTAAACAAGTTATTGAAGGAAAAAGAATGCTCCATGAAATTGTTTCTATGATTGTGGGGCTGATAAAAAGTAATTCAAATCGATTGCATGAGCCAGCAGAGAATTATGGCAAAGATAATTTTACATGAGAGATTGGATAGATTATGAGTAGGATTAAGATTATGATTAAGAGCTATAAGGGGGAAATATTTGAGAATGAAAATAGATTATAAGTTAGTGGGAATTTGACCAGGACTATGATCATGACTAGGACAATGATTAATATAAATAATTGGTAATCAATATGACTAAAACACAACTTGTTGTAATTGGCGCCGGACCTGGCGGATACGCTGCTGCGTTTTTAGCTGCCGACAAAGGAATGAACGTAACTCTAATTGATAAAGAAAAAAATCCCGGCGGTGTCTGCCTCTATAGAGGCTGCATTCCATCAAAAGCATTGCTGCATATTTCTAAATTAATTAGCGAAGCGGCAGAGTCTCACAAATGGGGAGTTACTTTCGGCAAACCTAAAATTGACCTTGATAAAATTCGACAGCACAAAAATAATGTAGTTTTAAAACTTACTAACGGAACGGGACAATTAGCCAAACAGCGAAAGATCAATTACATTCAAGGAACTGCAAAATTCTTGAATTCTGAAACTGTTCAAGTAATAGACGTTGATGAGAACGAGCAAAATATTTTCTTCGAAAACGCAATACTTGCAACGGGTTCAGTACCTTCAACAGTTCCCGGATTATCAATAAAATCGGATAAAATCTGGGACTCAACTTCCGCTTTAAATTTAGAAACAATTCCCGGAAGGCTGCTTGTAATTGGCGGCGGATATATCGGACTTGAACTTGGTTCTGTGTATGCTTCCCTTGGCAGTAAAGTTACAGTTGTGGAAATGATGCCTTATTTACTTCCCGGCGCCGATCAAGATTTAGTGCGGGTTCTCCACAAAAGTCTAGAATCAAAATTTGAAAAAATATATTTGAATACAAAAGTAATCTCTTTTGATGAAGTAAAGGATAAAATCAAAATTAAGTTTGATGGCGAAGGAATAGAGAATCCCGAGCAAAATTTCGATAGAGTATTAATTTCGGTTGGACGAAAACCAATCACAGATGGTCTGGGTTTGGAAAAAACAAAAGTCAAATTAACTAAACGCGGCTTTGTTGAAATAGATAACAAATGCCAAACAAGCGATCCAAAAATTTTTGCTATTGGCGACATTGTTGGTGGAGCGATGTTAGCTCATAAAGCTTCCGCAGAAGGCAAAGTAGCGGTTGAAGCAATACTTGGACATAAAGTTGCGTTTGAGCCGAATGCGATTCCTGCAGTTGTTTTTACAGATCCAGAAATTGCTTGGGCTGGTTTAACTGAGAGTGAAGCAAAAGAAAAAGGAATTAAAGTTGAAGTTGCCAGATTTCCATGGGCGGCAAGCGGAAGAGCAACTACTATCGACCGTAACGATGGTTTAACAAAATTACTAATTGATCCGGCAACTCAAAGAATTCTTGGGATGGGGATTGTCGGAGCCGGTGCAGGTGAGATGATTTCGGAAGGTGTGTTGGCAATCGAGATGTCTGCTCTCGCAAAAGATATTGCATTGAGTATTCATCCACATCCGACTTTATCTGAAACCGTAATGGAATCTGCGGAAATATTTTTTGGCGAAAGTACACATTTGTATCGCCCAAAAAGAAAATGATATTCTAAATCCTAGTCATTATCATTGTCCTGATCATTATCATTGTCCTGATCATTGTCATAGTCCTGGTCAATTTATTCGACTATGATTATGACTAGGACAATGATTAATATTAATAATTGGTACTCAATATGACTAAATCTTTTATTCATAATCTTAATCATAATCTTAATCATAATCATGGGCGACTGACGTAAAATGTTTGATCACGAAAAACTGAACGTTTTTAAAAAATCATTTGAATTTATTGCTGGGCATAACAATTTGGATACTGAAGGGAAAAAGCGAGTAGCAGTATTCGAGCAATTGAACAGAGCTTCAACGTCAATAACTCTTAATCTTGCTGAGGGGA
>JAHJTX010000022.1 GCA_018829545.1 Bacteroidota bacterium
CATTAAAAACTTTGGGAGTGAACTTGCTGAAAAATTTAGACTTCACGTTTTTCACGACCAAAACTTTAACCGCATTGAAGATGCCGGAGAGCGAGTATTCACCGAACAATTTATACTACTCAATAAATCAGATTCAGTAAAATTTGAGTACATCGCATTTAATTTAGCTGCCGCAAGCCATCAATTCGGATTTGTTGTGAATTATCTGCTTGACGAGAAAAAGAGTAACGACACCGCTTTTGTAGAATTTAAGGTTGCAGGAAAACCGAGATCATTTGGGGATATAATCGCTAATGAGATAATGTACAATCCTTTAGGCGACGAACCGGAATGGATTGAAATTTATAATAACTCCCTTGATTCCATAAATATTAAAAATTGGAAAATCAGCGACAACTCGTCATCCGTCATTATCAGTAAAATTGATTATATCCTTACGCCAAAGGAATATATAATTATTGCCGATGACAGCACCTTGCCGAACTATTATGATATTCCTTCCCGAATAATAAATATTAATCTGCCCTCGCTAAATAATACCGGAGATAAACTCTTACTAACCGATTCACTCAATAGATTTATTGATACGCTGAATTACAAATCAAGCTGGAACGGGAATGCTGCAGGTTATTCCATTGAACGAATTGATTTTTCGAGAAGCTCGAATATCTCTTCCAACTGGGGAAAATCAATCAGCAGTAAGCGCGCGACTCCGGGTCAAGTCAATTCTATTTCAAAAAAGGAATTTGACATTTCGTTTGCTCAATTTTCATTTAAAAATAATTTCGCAGTAATCGGCAATTCCGCAGAGGCAGCTATTGAAATAAAAAACAGCGGAAAAAATCTAATTACTAATTGCAGTTTAAAATTGTACTCGGATAAAAATCATAATGGATTGCCGGATATAAACGAAATCATTTTCAGCAAAGATTATATCAACATTACTGCTGACGAATCTCGAAATGAAATTGTTGTGATCACGAACTTTACCGAAGGAATAAATACATTCATTGCTGAGGTTAAGACAGAGCCTGAAGATTACTCCGACAACAATTTGAAATTCGCCCAACTGAAGGGAGTAAAAGTAAACGAAGTAAGGGGCGACTTAATTATTAATGAGCTTCATTTTGCTCCAACTTTCCCGGAACCTGAGTGGGTTGAAATTTACAACCGAAGTGATAAGCTGATTAATTTGAAAGGCTACAAAATTGCCGACAATTCAGACGCTTCGCTTGTGGTGAAAGAGAATTATTTCATCTCGCCTGGCAGTTTTACTGTCATCGCAAAGGATTCAATTATTTTTCAATTGTATAATTTGAGCGCAGATGTAATCGTTTCGGCTTTTCCTACGCTAAATAACAGCGGCGATGATGTTGTGCTAATGGATTCGCTTTCTCGCGTCATTGATTCGCTGAACTATACTTTGCAGTGGTGCAGTTCTGGAAAATCTTCAGAGAGAATTGATTATGACGGAGAGACGAATAATCAATTAAATTGGATGTGTTCCATCGATACTCTTGGCGGAACTCCCGGTAAAACTAACTCAACCGCAATTAAAGATTACGATCTTTCTCTTACCGAGGCACGCGTTGTAACGGATCAATTTGAAAATAAATCGCAAAGATATCTCCAGGTTACTGTTAAGAACAAAGGGAAAAACGAAATGTCATTCAATCTTTTATTGAGTGAAGAAAATTACCAGGACACGGTTCTTTCCATAATCGAGCAGAGTAGCGAATTGAATTTAGCGAGAAATGATTCTCTGCAATATCTATTCAATACAGACTTTGGAAATGCGAGATCACCGGTTCATCTTCACGCAGGCATTGAATCTGATCTTGATGAAAACTCCGCGAACAATAATCTTGTTTACGTTGTTCTGCCGGAGTATAACGAGCATGATATTATTATTAATGAAATAATGTATTTGCCCGAAGGCGGCGAGCCCGAATGGGTAGAGTTGTTCAATGCAACAGAAAGTGAAATACATATTCAGAATTGGATTATCTCTGATGTAATTACAAAACCACAAGTCTCAACAATTGTAGAGCCAATTGTAATAGAACCTAAAAGTTTTTTTGTGATCAGCAAGGATTCAACAATTTGGGATTATCATTCCGAACTCAAATCAAAGGTCACGATTTTAAAATTCGCTAATCTTAACAATGACGCAGACGGAGTTGTCATCAAAGATTCCTACAATAATGTTATTGATTCTGTTTTTTGGGACAAAGGAATAAAGAGTAAAAGCGGTTATTCAATTGAAAAATTAAGTTCTGATGAATCTTCCTTAGACTCCCTCAATTGGCTTCCTTCCAATGATTTAGAAAAAAGCACGCCGGGTAAAATTAACAGTGTTTCGCAGAAGGATTACGATTTAACTGTGACCGCAATAATACTTCAACCGGAAAATGCGTTAATCGGTGAAACAGTTTATCCAAACGCAGCAATAATCAATATTGGAAAAAATTCTGCCTACAACTTTTCTGTGGAATTATTTGTAAGTGAAAACGGTGATGAAATGTCACTAGACAAAGCAGAGAACCTATTCCTTTTGCCGGGAGATTCAATAAAGATCAATAGCAGTACTCAGTTTATAGTTACTAACGAATTTAGCGTTAAAGCGGTTGCGGGATTCGATTTAGATCAAAATCAAAGCAATAACAGAATGACCAAATATTTCAGAGGTTCGTACAATTCCGGCGAATGTGTAATTAATGAATTTATGAACAATCCATTCACAAACGAGCCGGAATGGATTGAAATATTCCAGAATTCCTCTAAAGATATCAACTTAAAAAACTGGACAATCTCGGATGCGCTGACCACTCCGACAAAAAATATAATTACTGCCGAAGATATGTGGATTGAACCTGGAGAATATTTTGTTATTGCATCGAGTGCAGATCTGAAAAATGTTCCGCCCGACGTGAACATTTTCAAAGTTAGTTTTGGCGCTCTCGGGAACTTGGAGGATGGCATTCTCCTAAAAGACTGCAACGGAAATACAATCGATAGTCTTTATTACAATTCGGATTGGAAATCCATTAAGGGAAGATCATTTGAGCGGGTTAACGTCCATGCCAATTCATCTGATATCACTAATTGGAAAATTGCGCTGAATGATGGGGGTTCAACGACCGGAAGCGAAAATTCAATCAGATTCGCTGCGGCGCATTCACCGAGTGATATTCTTATAAACGAAATAATGTTCGAAACCGGCGAAGGCTATTCCGAATACGTTGAGTTCTTCAACAATACGAATACTGATATTAATATTTCCGGCTGGTCGTTGAATGACTATTTGGATAACTTGAATTTCTATCCTTCAAAATCAATTGTTGCACAAGGCTCGTATTTTTTGATCGCTTCAGATTCTACTTTATATAATCAATTTACTTTATTAAGCAGCTCAGAAAACCTAATTGTAATTGATAGCAAATTAAATCTCTCGAATGAAGGAGAGAGCATTCGCCTTAAGGACGCATGGGGAAATCCAATCGATTCAATGATTTACTCCCCAAAATGGCATAACCCAAATATTGGCGTTGCGAAAAATAAATCGCTTGAGAGAATAAGCTCTATTCAAAACTCTAATGACGGGAATAATTGGAGCACCTCGGTTAACAAATCAGGCGGCACTCCCAACGAAGATAATTCAATTAATATCACTTCAGAAAACTCGAGAAAAATGCTTGATATAAACCCAAATCCCTTTTCTCCCGATAACGACGGATACGAGGATTTTACGGTAATTTCCTATAATCTGAAGTTTCCTTTAGCTCAAATAACTTTAAAACTATTCGACGACAAAGGCAGATTGATTAGAGTCTTGGAGAATAACAGCGCAGTTGGGCAGAGCGGCTCTGTAATATTTAATGGACTCGATAATTCCGGCAAGCCGCTGCGAATTGGGATGTACATTTTGCTTCTCGAAGCCGTTGATGATGCAGGCAATAAGCAAATATTAAAAGACGTAATAGTTATTGCGAGGAAATTGTAAGCCCTATAAAAAGCCAACCATTTTCATATCATTTTTGATATACCCTATTGGTAAATCCAAATTTCCTTCCCCGCTAATTTTATAGAGTGATTCTTGGTAATTAATATTTTCCTTTTCTTGACAGAACAAGTGTGAGGAAAGAAAAATAGTCATTATAAAAAGAAATATTGTTTTCATTTATTAATAACTGTCTTTGAACTACATTATTTAGTAATAATTGAGTCTA
>JAHJTX010000215.1 GCA_018829545.1 Bacteroidota bacterium
AAATAACTCCTTACTTTTAGTTTCCCATTGTGCATCTTCCGTTTGAATTCGCTTACTGTCGCTTTCCCGCATAGCGGGATTCCTAAGTTTTTGTCTTTCCAACGGTATTTTATTTATTGAGGTTAATCGTTTTCGTTTCAGGTATTCTGTTCTGTCAAAATAATATACTCTTGAATCATTATTTTGTTTAGCATGACATACAGTAGCCAATGGACATTCAGAACAAATCTTCTGTGAAAATATTGCTTTATCTCTCTTACTTCCCGGAACTGATAGCCCTGCTTAATTTGGACAACTGACTTTATATTGTGTTTCGTTCAATTCTTCTATTGTTATCGCTACCCTGGCTTTTCTTCCTCTTATTGCCGTTTGAACCGGTTGGATTTCAAGTTCTTCAAACTTTACGTCATTGTTCTGACTTCCGTATGCCCCATCAAAGTGAAGTTCTTCTATTTCCGGTGTTTTTTCTTTTATCTTTTATATTCTCGTTTCAAGTACTTTACTGTCATCTATGTTGTTCTTTTGTACCGAGACATCCGTAAGCAAGTTCAGCCGGTTATCCGGATTGACTGTATCTGTTATATTGATTGTCTGTCCCTTACTTGATTTGCGGTTCTTATTTCGATATGCTGCCTCTATATCATCCGGTGATTGTATCAAACCAGTTGACATTTCTTCCGGTTTCTGTTTGGTGCTTATTCAACCGGTTTTGAAAATTAATGATTGCTGCATTACAGAATGGAATTTCATCAAGTGATTTTAATCTCAATGCTGTTTTGGTCAGTAAACCTGCTTGCAGCAGGCAAGTTGAAATTGATATTCTTGAAGAGTTCTTCATAGCTCCACGAATATTTGTTCATCAGTATTAATGCTGAAACCAATGCATTTACCGGTGCATTGGGGCGGCTGTCTGTTTCTGAAAACAATACCGAGAAATCTTCTTCGTTTATAGAACAAAAAATGATTTCATAGAATTTGTATTCTTCTGAAGCCATTAATAATTTTTGTTGTCTTGAGGGCAATGTGTTTATAAAACCGAACAAGTTCCCTTGGCTATGGTTTGTGTTTTTCCTGAACATTTTTTTAACTAAATAGTGAGTAAATTTATTGTCATAAATTTATTTAAATTTTTACTCTATTAAAAAATTTATCTTGACATGCTGTTACTTTTATGTTTAGATTTGTAAAAACAAAAATGCAAAGCATAGAATTAAATATTGATTTGATGAATACCCAGCAAGCATGTTGTATGTGCTGTAATATGCATGTGCCAAAGGGTTATATAGTCTAATCATAAGTAAATATGAATTTTGATCTAAGCCCTTCCCTTTAAGAAGGGCTTTTTTGTTCTTATAAAATAAAACGAAGTCTTATCGTGAAAGGTAGAGGGAACAGGCCCGATGACACCTTAGCAACCATCCCAACATTTATGGGAAAGGTGCTAATTCCTGCTCCCCGACTGGTCGGGGGGAAAGATAAGAGAAGGTAAAAATTAAAAACCTCTCTGAACTTTCCAGAGAGGTTTTTTTTTGGACTTATATTAAAAGAAGAAGTAATGAGAGAAAAAAGAAATAGAAGCATTTTGAAAGCAATTTCTTGGAGAGTCACAGGATCTCTGGATACCATGCTTGTGTCTTTTATAATTACCGGAAATATAAGAATAGCGGCATCAATTGGCGTTGTTGAAGTATTAACAAAAACAGTTCTTTATTATTTTCACGAACGCGCGTGGGATAAAATAAGATTTGGACGCGTACACAAAATAAATGATAAAGAATTCAGGAGTATGGGTGAAAACATTTGATGAACTAAATAAAAAATTTGAGTCGGCAGATACATTATCTGTTCTTGATTACTTTCTAAACATCTATAAAGATAAAATCGCGCTTGCTTCAAGCCTGAGCATTGAAGACCAGGTACTCACTCATATGATTTTATCGATTTCAAATGAGGCAAAGATTTTTACGATTGATACAGGAAGACTTCCGGCGGAGACTTATAATTTAATTAATAAAACTAATCTTCAATATAAAATTAAAATGGATGTTTATTTTCCGAACAATAATAGTGTTGAAGAAATGGTAAAAACAAAAGGAATCAATCTATTTTATGAAAGTGTTGAATACAGAAAAGAGTGCTGCAACGTTAGAAAAATTGAACCTCTGAAAAGTGCTCTATCCGGATTAGAGGCATGGATATGCGGATTAAGAAGCGAACAGTCCGTTACTAGATCAAACATGAAATTGATTGAGTTTGATTCTGCAAACAATTTATTAAAAATAAACCCCTTAATTAATTGGACTGAAGAAATGGTATGGGATTATATTAAAAAAAATAATGTGCCTTATAATTCTCTTTATAAAAAGAATTACAAAAGTATTGGGTGTCAGCCATGTACACGCATAGTAACAGCAGGTGCTGATATTAGAAGCGGCAGATGGTGGTGGGAAAATCCGGAAACAAAAGAATGCGGTTTACATATTCAACAGGAGAATAAAAATGGATAATCTTCAAAAGCTTGAAGCACAAAGTGTTTATATTTTTAGAGAAGCATACAGAGAATTTAAAAACCTCGCCATGCTTTGGTCAATAGGAAAAGACAGTACTGTTTTATTGTGGCTTGCGCGTAAAGCGTTTTTTGGGAATGTTCCTTTTCCTCTTGTGCATATTGATACTTCATATAAAATTCCTGAAATGATTGAATATAGAAACCAGCTTGTTAAAGATTGGAATCTAAATTTGATTGTAGGGCAAAACAAGAAAGCAATTATTGGAAAACAGACTTTCCCTGACGGAAATGTTGACAGGTTAACATGCTGCAAACTTCTTAAAAGCACTGCGTTAAATAAGAGTTTATCGGGCGAGTGGTCAAGATTAAAATTTGATCATCACACTGATCAATTTATTGAAGACCCAAACAATGAATCATATACTGGCGTGATAGTAGGCGTTCGCGCAGATGAAGAAGGAAGCAGATCAAAAGAGAGATACTTTTCCCCGCGAGATAAAAATTACGACTGGGATGTGGGAGATCAACCGCCCGAACTTTGGAATCAATTTAAAACTGATTTTGAGCCTAACTCTCATATAAGAATTCATCCTTTACTGGATTGGACGGAATTAAATATTTGGGAATACATTGAACGAGAAAACATTCCTACAATTCCTTTGTACTTTGATAACGGCAGAGGAAAAAGATACAGGTCGCTTGGCTGCTACCCATGTACTTCTCCTGTAGATTCAGAATCAAAAAACGTTGGAGAAATTATAGAAGAGCTTAAAAGCGGAAAGTTCGCGAACATAGCTGAAAGGTCCGGACGCGCGCAGGATACGGACGGCGGCGGTACTTTGGAAATTTTAAGACGTGAAGGATATATGTAATTACTTTTGAAAATCCTTACAAAAGTTATTTATATCTTAATCTTGCTTATACTCTTAATCTGTATTAAAAAAAAGAGTAGGATTAGGATTAAGAGTGCAATTAAAGCTGATGTTAATTTTTAATATCGTATGAGTAACTAAATAAATATTCAAAAATCATTTCTCGATGGAGAATATAGTGCAGCAACATAGAATGAATATTGTAATTGCAGGTCACGTTGACCACGGCAAAAGTACATTAATAGGCAGATTATTGGTCGATACAAATTCTTTACCCGAAGGTAAACTTGAACAGGTAAAAAGACTTTGTGAAAAAAATTCTAAACCGTTTGAATATGCTTTTCTGCTTGATTCTTTACAGGATGAGCAGTCACACGGAATTACAATTGATACAACAAGAATTTTCTTTAAATCAAAACTAAGAGAATACATAATTATTGACGCTCCGGGCCATATTGAATTTTTAAAAAATATGGTAAGCGGCGCGGCAAGAGCGGAAGCGGCGATTTTATTAATTGACGCTCACGAAGGCGTTGCGGAAAATTCAAAACGTCACGCTTACATGATGTCTTTCCTCGGAATTAAACAAATTGCTGTCGCAATTAATAAAATGGATTTGGTCGGTTACAGCGAAGAAAAATATTTACAGATAAAAAATGAGTATGAAAAATTCTTGGAGAAAATAGGAATTGAACCTGTAGCGTTTGTTCCAACAGCGGCACGCGAAGGGGTTAATCTAAATTCTCTTTCGGAAAAAATAAAATGGTACAAAGGAAAAACACTTCTTGAAATCATAAATTCATTTTCTAAAAAAGATGTAATTCTTGAAAGCCCTTTTAGAATGTACGCGCAGGGAGTTTATAAATTTGCCGGGCACAACAATAAAAGAAGAACCATTGCCGGAACAATTAATTCCGGTTCGATATCCGTTGGAGATGAAATTATCTTCTACCCTTCCGGTAAAAAATCAAAAGTGCTTTCAATTGAAGAGTTTTACAAACCGCCAAAAAATATCGCTGTTGTTGGAGAAGCAATAGGTTTAACATTAACAGAGGAATTATATATCCCTCAAACAGAGCTTATTTGCAAAATAAATGAACCGCAGCCAAAGTTAACAAACAGATTTAAAGCAAGTATTTTTTGGATGGGTAAAAAGCCTCTATCATTAAATAAAAAATATAAACTAAAAATCGGAACTCAAAATGTATCCGCGGTTATTGAAAAAATTGAAAATGTTCTCAACACAAGCGAACTTCAATATTTCGATAATAAAATAACTGTTGAAAAACATGAAGTAGCTCTCTGCATTGTAAAAACTGATAGCAAAACCGCGTTTGATCTTGTACACGAAATGGAAGCAACAAGTCGATTTGTATTAGTTGATAATTATGATATATCCGGCGGTGGAATAATTAATGAAAACATGGCTGAAGCAACAGTTATAGTCCAGCAAAAGTATTCAGATTTCGAAATTGCCTTAAACAATTTTATAAGGGAGAACTTTCCGCATTGGGAAGCAAAACCTTTGGGACAGGAAGGCTGATGGCAAAAGTTATAAATTACAATTTTTCATTAAATGCATGCGGGGACAATACAAGAAATCCTCTTGCATGTGTTCATACTTCTTTAATTTTTGACAGTTCAAAATTAGCGAATAGAATAGGAGCTTACTTCAGACTCTACATTAATGACCATTTTAATTTGTTCGGATATACTGCTGGGGAAAAAGATGAACGTAAAGAAAGTTTTAACTATGATAAAAGCGGTCTACCAAGAAAATTTAAAAAAGGAAAAGGTGATTCTCTTTATCAGCTAAAACTATCATTTGGTAAAGCGGAAGATAATTATATAGCTCAGGATATAATTTACAAAGAAGAGAAATATTTAAAGCAAATCCGGAATGATAATTTACCTTCTCTTCTTCAGCTCATAATTGAAAATTATATAAATAACAAAAATGATGATGAAACAAACATATCGGAATTTCATAAAAGAATTGGTGTTAAAGGAATTATTGATTTATTAAAAGCTGATGAAGAACTTTCTCACCTGCTAGAAAAAACTTGCAACTCATATCTAGCATAGAATGATATATGAATAAAATAATTAATGAAAACAAAAATAATGGAATCGTGTCATTGCCGGTACTATTAAGAAATCCTAAAATTTTATTAATTGGGGGTGGAAATATAGCGTTTCAAAAGGCGGAAGTATTAAAACAAAATGGAATAGATTTCATAATTATTGCTTTAAATGTTTCTCGTAAAATAAAAGAACTTGAAGTGATTTATTTTGAGAGAGAATTAATTGAGCAAGATTTGCTGCCATTTAATATTATTATTGACGCAACTGGAAATATTGATGTGAAAAAAATGTTGAGAAATGAAAAATCAAAAAGATTTTTTTTCTTAAACACTGTTGATGTACCTGAAAAATGCGATTTCTATTTCTCCGCCCTTTTACAATTTGGGCAATTAAAAATTGCGGTCTCCAGTAACGGCGCAAGCCCAACTGTTTCACAAGTTGTTAGAGATAAAATAAAAAAAATTTTACCAGTGGATTTAGAAGAAATAACTAACCTAAAACTTATTGAAAGAAATAGAGGCATAATTTCTCCAAAAATTACTGCTAATGAAGTGGCGCGACTATTTGGCAAAGTATATTTAGTTGGCTGCGGAACCGGAGATGCTGAACTGCTAACAATAAAAGCTTTGAAGACTATAGAATTGGCTGATGTTATTTTATACGATTCATTAATAACAAAAGAAATTATGGAGCTGGTTCCTGAAAACAAAATAAAAATTTATTCCGGGAAGCCCCACAATTCTAATTCCTTTTCACAGGATGATATTAACAGAATGCTGATTGAATATGCGAAAAAAGGATTAGTTGTAGCTAGGCTTAAAAGTGGAGATCCTTTTGTTTTTGGACGATTAGTAGAAGAAGTAACTTCATTAATAGAACACAATATTGATTATGAAATTATACCCGGAATATCTTCTGCATTATACGGTCCGGGCAGTGCGGGTATTCCATTAACAGCTCGTGATTTATCAGCAAACTTTTCTGTTATTTCAGGCTGCTTAAAAGACAATAAACTTAATGTTGAGTGGATTGATTTACTTAAAATCAAAAACCATACAACTGTACTATTAATGGGATTAAAAAGAATAAACGAGATTGTTAACGCGGCAAGGGCAATAGGTATAAGAGAAAATTTACCTGCGGCAATTATTTGTAATGCCTCTCGTCCTAATCAAAAAAATATAATTACAACTATTAGTGAATTATCACAGGCTGCAGAAGAAGCCGAAACACCAGCTATAATTGTTTTTGGAGAAGTTGTTAAGTATTCGCAATATTTTTTGAAATTAAAATCAAAAATTTATAAGTGACTTCTCTCTAAAAAGCCCACTTATTAGTAAGTGAGCAATAAATGGTTGGTTGCTTGGCAATTTCACTTTTATTGTTCCACAACCAAGTGAAAAATAAAGTTGACAATAAATTCATTAAAAATAAGAATCGTTCTTTGACATATTGCCCTTTTAGACAAAAAGATTGGGCAGTTCTTCGATAATAGTCACTAATATGACGGAATATTCTACCGAAGTTTATGGAAATAGCCATACTGAAGGCAAAGACCGTTGTCTTGAAATAACTCCTTACTTTTAGTTTCCCATTGTGCATCTTCCGTTTGAATTCGCTTACTGTCGCTTTCCCGCATAGCGGGATTCCTAAGTTTTTGTCTTTCCAACGGTATTTTATTTATTGAGGTTAATCGTTTTCGTTTCAG
>JAHJTX010000216.1 GCA_018829545.1 Bacteroidota bacterium
AAGCATCCCCTTCGGGAGGTACTGTTATTAAAAGAATCAATGAAATACCGAAGTTGTATTGAACAGGAAAAACAGAGGTCGGAAGTCAGAGGTCGGAAGTCAGAATTCAGAGGTCAGAGGTCAGAGATCAGAAATCGGAAGTCAGAGTTCAGCAAAATCGCCAGAGGTTCTTTTTTCTTAATTCTAAAAGCAAATAACCAATCAATTGTACTTGCAGTTAATATCTGCGTTTTTCAATGACGCCTCCTTGCTCCTGTCTTTGTCCATTTTCCTTTTTCACTTGTCCGCCTTTCTTTTGGCGGATTTAGAATTTGTACTTTGTAATTCAATCTCCTTACTCTTTTACATTTGACTTCAGACTTCTGGTTTCTTTTCTCTGATCTCTAATTTCTGATTACTGACTTCTGTCCTCAGACTTCTGACATCTTTATATGGCTAGGTTTTTGGCTAAGCCCCCATAGGGGCAGCCATCCTTCGGGAGAAACAGTGATAAAACGGATCAATCAAATCCCAAAACTATATTAAATTACCCCTTCCGCGCAATTCAGCGATTTCTGCGAGAAATATCTCGCGCAGATAGCGCGGATAACCGCAGAAAAACAATTCAGAAATTGATTAGCTTTTTATTAAAAAATTATAAAGATAGAAATATTAGGTGAGTAGGTCGTGTAGAAAAAGGGAAAAAGTGATTAGAAGTCTGAGTTAGTGATGAATAAAGAAGTGGTGAAAAGAAATCAGAGGTTGGAACAGATATATCATAATAGTATTGCAATATTATAGCACAAATAGTATATTAGTAACACAATATATCTGAAATATGGAAAAGCATTTATTAAAATCCCTTATAGTTTTTCACAAACAACGTTTTCTTGAAGAAAAAAAATTAGTAAAAAGGGAAATCCTTACTACACTTATTAAATTTTTAGACACGCGTGAAGTAATTTTTATCAGCGGAATAAGACGTAGCGGGAAATCCACCCTAATGTCTTTAATCGCAAAAGAAATATTAACGAAACGGGACATAAAGCAATCTAACATTCTCTTTATTAATTTTGAAGATGAACGGTTTATTAATTTTACATCGGAGGATTTTGAAAAACTTTATCAAACATACCTCGAGATTGAAAATCCTGCAGGGAAAAAGTATCTTTTCTTTGATGAAATTCAAAATATTAACGGATGGGAACGCTGGATAAACCGCCTAAATGAATTTGAAGATGTAAAAATCTTTATTACCGGTTCAAACGCTTCATTAATTAGTTCATCAATTTCCACTTCACTAACCGGCAGAAACCGGCAAATTCAAAACCAAACTTTTTCTTTTAAGGAGTATCTTTGGTTTCTTGGCTTGAATGTTGACGAGCGGGATTTATGCTTACCGGAAAAAATTGTTGAAATAAAGCGCGCTTTTGAGAATTACCTAAAACTTGGCGGCTTTCCGGAGGTACTAAAAAATGGTGATATAACATTAGCAGAGCAGTATTTCAAGGATATAATTCACAGAGATGTTGTTTCCCGTTATAATATCCGGAATGTAAAAGAGATTAGGGAGCTTTCATTATACTTAATAACAAACAGCGGGTGTCTTGCAAGTTATGAATCATTAAGAAGCGCGATCGCGGCAAAAAATGCGTCAACAATTAAAAATTTCTTAACAATTCTTGAGGATGTTTATCTTATACGATCGCTTTCGCTTTATGATTTTTCACTTAAGAAGCAGCTTTATAATCCGGATAAATACTACGTTAACGATATAGGATTTTACCATGCAGTAGGGTTCAGGTTTTCGGAAAATATCGGAAGAGTATTAGAAACTATCGTTTTTCAGCAGTTACTAAGAAAAGGTTTGGACATTTTTTATTGGAAATCTCCAAAAGCAAGTGAAGTTGATTTTCTTGTTTCGCTTGCAAATAACAGGAAGGAAGCCATTCAGGTTACTTATTCTCTCACTCAGAATAACTTAGCGCGTGAGACAATAGGATTAACGGCAATTAATGAGCGATTTAGCGGTGTTGATAAATTGATATTAACCTATGATGAAGAAAAAACGATTGAATATGCAACCGGTACGGTTAAGGTTTTGCCGGTTTGGAAATGGCTGCTGGAGTGAATTGGAAATAGGGGAAACTCGCAATTTCTGCGTACTCCCTACTCTCTACTTATTACACTCAGCTGTTACCTTTTTTAATGAAGCAAACCGTCCCCGTTATGAATCATTAAAGTGGTACTTGGAGATTATTGGTCTTGATTTTTGGCGAAGCCCCCATAGGGGCAGGCATCCCTTCGGGAGAAAAAGTAATAAAACGGATCAACCAAATACCTAAGTTGTATTGAACATGAAAAACAGAGGTCGGAAGCCAGAAATCGGAAGTCAGAGATCAGAGGTCAGCAAAATCGGATTGGAAGATTAAATGAAATTAAATTCTGCAAAAGATCTTGTGGTATATCAAAAAGCATATTCATTGGCAATGCAAATATTTGAAATAACTAAAACATTTCCTAACGAAGAAAAGTATGCTTTAACAAGTCAAATTAGAAGATCTTCAAGATCAGTCTGTTTGAACTTAAGAGAAGCTTGCCTGCACGCCGAAGTGCATATTTTTGAGTAGCAAATTACTTTATGCGTAGATGCGTTTCGGCACGCAGGCGTGGGCTAAAAGAAGATATGAAGCACATTTTATAAGTAAGTTAACTGATTGCGATGGAGAGAATAGCGAAACCGATTCATCTCTGGATTTTGCACTTGATTGCAATTATATTGATAATAATGCACATAAGACATTAACTGAGATGACTTCTGAAGTAGGCAATATATTAGGGACTATGATTAATAACCCTAACTCATTTTTAATCAAATAGTCTGTTATTTTATCTTAAATCTGCCTTCCGACTTCTGTTCTCTGTCCTCAGACTTCTGGTTTCTGTTCTCTAGTTTACTGTTCACTGCTTTCTCCTTACTCCTTACTGCAAACTGCTTTATCTAGTTCATCCTTCGAGTCACGGCGTAGTCAGAGACGAAGCCGGAACATTTGACCTCTGACCTCTGACTTCTGTTCTCTGTCCTCTGACTTCTGAGTCGATTTGGCAGAATGCTAAAAACATAGTAAAGAAAATCCTAATAAAAAGAAGAACCGCGAATATCCGCGAATAATTGGCGTG
>JAHJTX010000217.1 GCA_018829545.1 Bacteroidota bacterium
TAATGGAAGCGCCTATTCTTAATCCATAAATATCCGAATTGAATAATACGCCAACAGCAAAAGCCAAGCTGCTCGCAGAAGTATTCCAAATTTTCTGTTGAATATACTTTGCCGTACCGCCAATCGAAAAACGGTCGGTTAAATTAATAGCATAGCTAAGAGCAATATAAAGATCGTGGGCAGAATAGAATTCACCCGTTCCTTCTTGCTCGGATAAAGTTGTTACTTCCATATCGCCGTAATCGAGCTGGTTCACGCTTAATCCAAGCGTTCCCATATCTCCAATTTGAACGGCGGCTCCCGCCCAATTATAATTTATATCGGCTATCCAGCTTGTTCTTGAGAACAGAGCGCTGTTGCCGTATAATCTTGAAATCCCCGCGGGATTCCAGTACAATGCGGTGATATCATCGGCAGTTGCAACAAAAGCGCCGCCCATTGCTATTGCCCTTGGCCCAACAGCAACATTTAAAAACGGAGCAGCGGTGGAACCGACTTTGGATTGCCCAAATATCACGCCAGTGTAAGCTAAAAGAATTAAAAACAATACTTTCTTCATGATGGATCTCCATTATTTAATAAGGGCAAATTTGCCGATTTTTTTGCCTACACCCGGAACTTCAACGACATAAATATATACACCGTAGGCGGCATCAATATTTTCTTCCGTTCTTAAATTCCAGAACACATCGCCCACGTAAAGATTATCGTGATTGAGCGTTCTAATTAATTCTCCTCTCACAGTGAAGATCGAGATTTTTGAACCCGGAGGAATGTACGTAAACCGGATTTCTCTTTCGCCTCTTCCGCTAGTCTGCGAACTTAACAATCTTCCTTCGCCCTTGTGAGTAACTACATAAGGATTTGGAACTACCTTTATTTCATCCAGATCATCTTTTGCAACAGCTTTATTCAACGTTGCTCCCTTCATTGTGAATTCGATTACGTCATCTCTGCTGAAGGGTTTGCTAGTTACAAGCTTAAGTAAGCCGGAAGTTTCCAAAGGTTGGTTTGGACTTATATATGTAATATTTACACGCCATGTGCGTTTATACTGTCCTTGAATTGTTTCCTTAAAAATTATGTTATGCGTTGTGGATATACCCCCCGTGGTCCAGTATGAAAAATCAATTTCCTGACCAGTGGTTACATTCTTCACTTTAAAGTTCGCCGCTCTGGGTTGAATAACGTTTTTGGATATCGGTGGAAAATCAATTGTGTCTTTGATAGATTGCGATACATTAGAATCAAAGAATTCAATTTCATAATCGTACGGCATACCAATACCGCTGTACACAGGACGAGCAATATTTAGAAACGGCGTGAATGTATAAGATGGAGGCGTAGCCGATGAGAATCCTGTGAAGCTGGATTTAGATACATTCTGTTTTATTTGAGCGTCATTATAAATCTGAGGTCTAAATCCATGCGCAATTTTGGTGTTACCCGCTAATACATTCGATCTATTTATTAACGTATCGTAAGGAGCTTTGTAATAACTTCCGGTAACCTTTCTTTTTAATCCGTTAATTAATAATGTATCGGAACCAATAGGAAGAGCAATAGAGTCCAAAGGATTAACTATATACGTTTCATTTGCCAACGGAACGAATACAGTATCAGGCGTTTGAAGATCAATTAAAGAATAATCTTGAGTGAGTCCTCTAAGGGACGTATCACGGAAAGCAATTTGATATTTAAAATTATCTCGAATAGCGCTGTCGTCAACTATTTCGATATCAATTCTTCCGGTAGCTTTATAAGTATCGGAAACTTTATAATCAGTAAAAGCTGCTTTGTCGTAGCCGCTAGGTCTTCTTCCCGGCGTTATATATCCGGTGTTATCATCGATAATTATTTCGCCGGTAGCATCGCGGAAAATGAATTTGGAATTCTCCGACGGGAATATTTCAAGACCCTCATCACCCGAATCGTATGCAACAACCGCATAATAATAAGTTAGACCAGGCGTTACTGTTGAGTCCACAAATTTATTTACTACGCCCGTGTTGTCTCCCAAGAAGTAAGTTATTCCGCCGACTTGCTGAAGAATTCCCGGCGTTGGGTAATAATAACCTTTTATGGAATCAACAAGATCATATTGCGCAATCGGTTTATCGAATGAAAGAACGCCAAGTGCGTTGGTTATTTGCCTTGCATCCTGGAATCCCGCATCGGTAGCGCGGTAAATTTTGTATCCCTGGAAATCTCTCTTCTTGGTAATAAAGTCTTTTGTGTTCTCTGTAACTTCCCTATCCCAATAAATAACAACGTTGCCATCGCTTTGTGAAATTGTAATTTTCGGTTTTCTAGGCGGCTGCGGGAATTTATAGCCGGAATTATAAATCTGTTGAACAATAACTTGATTTCCTTTAATATCATTCAAGTCTTCGCCAAATAGAAGTGCAACAGAAAATCTTTCGATTGCGCCTGCGATTAGCGGAAAGTAACCGGAAGCATAAATAAAATCACCATCCTGCGGCTGTTTTGCAATTTCGTCGAATCTTCCCGGAGTCATTCTTGCCCAGAGCAGTGAATCATTTGTCATATCCGGCGATGCGCTTAAATTAAAAAAGTTAAAAGCAGTAAGTCCTATTTGATCGGATTCATCTGGATCGGTTCTACCGAAATTTGGTTCGCCTTGAGTTGGAATTCCGTCTGCTTCACCAAAATCCGGTCCTGGGTATCCGGTATCGTTCGGACCTAATCCGTCCTGTCCAATGTCATCTGTTAAAACATCCCAGTCTCCGTCTTCATCAATATCGTTATCTCTTTTTTCGTCTATTAGTTTATCGAAAAGTCCTGCTCCTGTTAGGTAATTGATGTACTTAACAGGATCTTGTTTATTAATCTGTCTGGAACTTAAATGTAGAGATTCGTTTTCATCAATCAATCCGTCGAGGTCATTATCATAACCGTCAAAGGCTGAACTATCCGGAATTGCAACGCCGTTGCTTATGCTTGCAATATGCCCTTCTCGGAATTTGTTAACGCCGTCAATAATGAATCTTCTACCCAGCGAATAAACCGTATCGGGTAAAGTTGCAATTGTATAGACCGTTCTTTCATAAGTATCAGGATTTATTAATACAACTTTGCTTCCTGATTTATGTGTTATTTCAAGAAAATTGGTTTGGTTGAATTTCGGTGAACTTGGGTCATCGGAATCGCCGTCATTATCAATGCCATCGAAAGGATTGCCCGGAGATTCAAGAAATGCATAACCTATATAGCCAACTTTCTGTCCCTTATTACCTATTCCATCGCTATCCCATGAATAAGTAATAAACTTCTCGGTATCGAAGAATCCCAGATCGTCACCGCTGTCGCCGTCTCCGCCTGCAAGAGTTCCAATAACAGTTCCAAAATCGGCTCTTTGGTAGTTTGTTGTGCCTTCATTTTTAATATCGTAAAGCCAAAAGATTGCGTCTTCTGCTAAAAAGCTTGACCATTGAAATCCGCGTTGTCTAAGCTGCAACGCCATTCCATTTCTAAGCAAGTCATTTGCGTCAGGCTTAAAGTTAGCGTTAAATTCATCGTCTTTTTGGTCATCGGCAATAAAATAACTTTCCTGATCTGCCTGCATTATTCCTCTACCAAAGAATCCCCACCAATCTGTTTTACCGTCTTCGTTGACGTAATTAACAACTTCCGGAAATTCGCCGGGATCAGCCCAACCGTTTACAGGCCATGAATTCTGCAAATGACTCATTGCAACAGACTCGCCTTTAGGATTGACGTAACCAGGCATGGGGTTAAATCCCCAGAAGTAACCTAAAATCGGATGTCGCTCTTCACCTTGTCTATTTCTAGGACCTCTTGAAATAGTAACGGATTGAAATTTTTCACCCTGGTTGTTCGTAAATTCAATGCCGATGAGCGGTATACAATCACCGATATAATTTTCGCCCGAACCAAGAGGCCATTCTCCGCGTATATCTACTCCCTGCCTAAATCCAGCAATCTGTCCGTCATTATAAAAAGAAATTCCCGCTCTGTTACCGGTATGGAATCCTATTTTTAGCAGATTCGGATCACCGCTTCCTTGAGCTTGAACAGTTGTTCCGGCAATAATAAGCAGTATTGCAATATTGATTAAAAACTTTTTATTCATTTTTTCCTGCTCCTAATTAGAAATTATATGAAACGCCAACTTCAACTTTTCTAGGTTCTGAGAAGAAAGTCGGATTTGTGTACAATTCATTTAAGCTGTTCGTGTATAAAGTAGGATTTATTAAAGTTGCTTCATACTTAGAAAAAGTAAAGTACGGATCGCCTGAATCACCATAAACTCCGGTTGCATTGTCGGAATCGAAAAGGTTAAATACTTTTAAGAATACCGAGAATTCGTAATCAAGTAAGTCAATATCTTTATAAACCCTCATATCCACGTTGAAAACAGTCGGTTTATTATCGCTGTTTCTTGGGAATGCGTTTTGAGTAACTCTAGTATTTTTATTAACACCCGGTGAATACGGCTGACCTGAAAAGAAATTGCCTATAATCGAAAATCCAAAATCGCCTGGTTTAGTATAAGCAACGGAAATGTTAAGAGTATGTGTCTGATCCCAATCAAGAGGAACAATAAATGTTTCCGGCAAAGCGCCGCCAAGAACTGCGTTTCTTGCGTCAGATGGATTTGAAGCGTTGCCTTTTGTTACAGAATAAGTATAATCTAAATTCGTGGCAAGTCCACCGGAAAATCTTTGGGTAAATTTAACAATTATACCTTTCGAAAATCCGAAGTCGGAGTTTGAATATTTGCTGTAACTCTGCGCTCTTCCGAATACAATGATGTCGTCTGTTTGAGTTCCGGTAAGATTTCTGAAATCTTCAAAAAACATTGTTACGTCAATTGCAATGTCCTCGCCTATCTGCTGCTGAAGACCGATTTCGCCTTTAACAGTTTTCTGAGGATATAGATCAGCATTGCCGAATAAACCGGCATTACCTGAACCAACGCCAAGTTCAAAATCGGGATTCTGATAAAGCAGTTCATATCTTGGCAATTGGAAAAAGTAACCATAAGAAAAGTGAATTACGCCTCTATCGGTAATCGGGAATGCTATTCCCAATCTTGGGCTTAGCTGAGTTTTTACGCTTGCGTCTTTAAACCAATATTTTAATCTATCTGAATCTGATTTATAAGTCTCACCTTGATCTATAATTCCGTTATCGTTAAGGTCGTTAAACTGATTCGAAGGTTTTAAAGGATTTCTATAATTCGGATCTGACGGATCGTTCAATACAACTCCATCCGGTTCGAATATATCGAATCTTAATCCGGCGTTAAAAATCATATTGAACGCTTCAAATTTTGCCTGGACATAAGCAGCGCCTTCTCTTGGCTTGTGTAGATAAACATCGTGATCGGTTGTTGAAACCGGCGGAACTACAACGTTGTATGGCGATGCTTTTTGTCCGTTTTCATCAAACTGAGGAACCAAATTAATATTCTTGTAAAATAGTCTGTGCTCTTTTAAATCACCGCCGAACTGAACATTAATTTCTCTGGTTGCCTGTGTTGCCCAATCTAATTTAGCGCTCATTGTACCGCTGTTTCTGGAAAATCTATTGTGGTTTGTTCCACCGATGTTAAAACTATACGGCGGCGTTTGTCTCCATGAATTATCAACATAATTTGTTGGCTTGGATGGGTTACCTGTATAAATATCTTCAAATAAAAAATGACGATAATCTTTGAAATAATAGCTCAAATTCAATGTGTAGAAACTGCTGGCAGAAATGGCATGATTAAGACTGAGTATATTCGAATAAGATTTTTCAAATCGTCTCAAATTATTGTCGGGAGTTAATCTTGCGCCTCCGTCATAAAACTTCATATTCTGATTTTCTATCATGAAGTTATAACTTACTTTCATACCTTCCATTAAGCGATAAGATATTTTAGCTTGTCCGTAAATACGCTCGGTAGGATTGAGCGACACATAATTGCTGTCGCCATTAGAATTAATATTAAACGCTCCGCCTGCTGAACCGGGAACTTCCGAAGCATAATCTGTTACGAGAAAATATCTCTTCCCGTAAAAGTAACCTTGATTTTTATAGTATCTCAAATTTGTGAAAAAGAATAGATTGTCTTTGATTATGGGTCCGCTTAAACTTGCTTCATAGTTTTGAACGCTGATTGGATTTAATTCATCAATATTCCAAAAGACATTGTTTCTGTCGGAAACGTAATCTCCAATATAACTTTGAACGGAACCTTTAAAGTCGTTGTTGCCATCCTTTGTAACAAGATTTACAACACCGGAGAGAGCCTGCCCATATTCAGCATTGAACGCGCCGGAAACAACTTGCAGTTCCTGCACTGCGCTGGTATTCACTTCCACAACAACGCTTCCATCGTATGAATCCGTTACCGGAACGCCGTCGATTTGATAAGCGATCTGCCCGCTTCGTCCACCGCGCAAGTGAATTGCGCCGTCTGGTGAAACCACTATTCCAGCTTGGAGTGCAAGTACATCGCTAATTTCCGTTACGGGAAGTTCTTTAATCAACCGAGCGTCCACAATTGCTGTTGAAGCGGTTAAATCCTGCTGAATCATTTTTCGTTGGGCAATAACAACCACCTCTTCACCAAGTTCTAAACTCGTTACGGCTAATGTAAAATCTACGGTTGATGTAAGATCAATTGAAACCGTAACATTTGTGAATGTTGTTGTATTGAATCCGATTGCAGAAGCTTTTACCGAGTAATTTCCGGGTGGGATATTGAGAATAGAATAATATCCGTCTAGATCGGTGGCAGCCCCTAAAGTTGTTCCCATTATTATAACATTAACGAAAGGAAGAGGGTCACCGGTAGCAGAGTCAGTAATTCTTCCGGCAATTTTTCCTGTCGTTCCCATATCTGCACCAAAGGATGCAAACAAGGAACCTGTTAGAACAATAAGAAACATGAGTTTTGTAGCAATGCTCATTTTTCCTCCGTGTGGGGATGAAGTATTACAATTTTCAAAATAGTTTTGGGAAATTACAAAGATTCCTGTTAATCCGAAAATTAAATCTGGAGACAGGAGATTCTTAGTTCTTAGTTCTTAGTTCTTAGTTCTTAGTTCTTAGTTCTTAGTTCTTAGTTCTTAGTTCTTAGTTCTTAGTTCTTAGTTTGATATCAAAGTTATAGGCTCTAAGTTATGCGGCATTATTAGAATCACGCTTGTTGACTCTGTAATTTGTATTTTATAATTTATCATTAGTGTTTTGTGATTATCCCCTGTGTCTTGTCACTTCTTGATTGTCGCTTCATGCTTATTATTTGTTATTTGTATTATGTGATTTGTGACTTTATTTGGTTTTTTATCATTTGTATTTTGTGATTTTCCCCGGCCCCTTCTCATTTGTTGCTTGTGGTTTGATGTTTTTTATTTGTAGTTTGGTTTTTATTATTTATCAATTAATGTTTGCTGTTTTCTAATAACTGTTAGCCGATCGCTGATCGTCTTTTCGAAAATTTCACTTGATACAAATACTTTCTTGCTGTAATTTACGTTCAATTCCTTTTCTTCCTTGAGATAATTAATAACCTAGGGAGGTTAGCATGGATATCCACTCATCGCACAAAAAAGCGCGCCATTATATTGAAAAACATTCAAAAGAATCTGCAGAAGTTATATTAAAGAAAAGAAAGCTAAACCCTGGACCGACAATAACTATATCGCGTGAAACCGGATTGGGTGCAGAACAAATTTGTGAAAAGCTGGTAGAATTTTTTGAAAAACACCGCAACAGTGATGACAATGAATGGGCTTATTTTGACAAAGAATTAATTGATAAAGTTATTGAAGATCATAACCTGCCCCCGCACTTTCATAAATTTTTTACTGAAGAACACCCAAAGCAATTTGAAGCAATGTTCGGGCAGCTTTTAGGAGTTACACCTTCAAAAATTCTATTGCTCAAGAAAGTATCGCAAACAGTTTATCAGTTGGGCGAATACGGAAACGTGATAATAGTTGGACGAGGAGCAAATATTATTACTTCCGATCTCCGGAATGCGTTTCACGTAAGGTTAGTAGCGCCGCTTAACTTCCGGATTGAAAAAGCGATGCATCTTTATCACCACAATCGCAAAGCAACTGCCGATTTTATTAAAAAGGAGGACAAGAAGCGCAAACAGTTCATTAAGGTATATTTCCACAGAAACATCGATGACCCGCTGCTTTATCATCTTGTGATTAATGCAAATCTTCTTTCTTCCGAAGAAATTGCAGACATGATTGGTAATTGCGTGCTGAAGAAGTTTAAGAAATGATTGGGTGAAATGCGGAATCGTGATTAAGATTATGATTAGGATTAGGATTAAGATTATGATTATGATTATGACTAGGATTAGGATTGTGGGAAGATACTCGTGTTGAGAGAAGTTATTTTCTTTTGCTTGCGGTATTCTCTGAATGCCCATGTTAAAATTGGGAAAAGAGAATAGACTAAAAACTCGGTATAGTCGTAAGAATTTGTTGTGACGGTAAAATTATAAGTTAGGTTGTTCTCAACGTCTTCGCGCGTAAATGAAAAACTGTATTCCGTCCGGAAAGGATAAACAGTACTCTTGTAAAAAAATGTGCTGTCAAGACTAAATAGAAGATAAATATTTAATGCCAACCAAAGAAGGTAAATTATGCTAAGGATTTTGGATGGTTTAACCATAAGTTGAATCCCGAAGAAGCAATTTCCTTTTAGTATTTCCGAATTATAAAATTATTACTCATCCCGATGATATCAGGGTTATCGCTGTTCTCTAATTTAATTTGATACTGACCCGATACTTCTAAATTATCAGGAATATTCCACTTGAATAAGCCATCGTTTTGCGTTCGTTTTATTATTGTGTAAACAAGACTGCCTGAATTCAAAAGATAAATGTTCAATTCGATTGTTTCCGGAAGCAGAATATAATTAATCGGATATTTTGTGCCGGGTTTAACTACTTCACTTAAGCCCGGGCTTTTAACGTAAACTGCCGGTAAATCTATTGGGATTACTGTTGTCGAAGAATCGGTAACAACACTCGAATCATGTCTGCACGATAAACAAAACAAACAGACAGTCATTATCCAAATAATTTTCTCAGTCTTTTTCATATCAAATCACAAATTAGTTTGATCTGCGATAAACGCTTGAAGAGGGTCATCGTACAGCACAAGACAGTTTGCCATGATATCATGAAGCGCCTGCTTTTTATCCGTGAATGCCGCCATTATGTAGCCTATATTCAAAAGAAGACTTGAAATAATTTTCCCAAAATATCTTCCCGTTGCCTTTGCGAATGAAATGCGATTGCCTTCCATATCGGTTACGCGAAGATTCAAAATTATTTTACCAACAGTAGCCTGCTTTGCGGATGATTCCATTAGCGCATAATACAACCATTGGATCAATGTCGAAATTACAATCAGAAAGAAAATAAATAACAACAACAGCCCTAGTTCGGCGGGACCGAATTCATCAAATTTAATATGAGAAAAAGTAGAGACTGATGAGTATTCCTCGTAATCAAAATCTTTCAAACTATAAAACAAGCGCAGACCAAAAAAAAGAATGAAAGGTAAAATGACAATAAATTGTACGAAGCCAATTAATATTTGATCGATTATGTGCGCGCCGAATCTTCTCCAAAAACCTGCGTAGATTAATGTTTTTTGTTGAACTTCCATTTCCGTTCCCGATTTTGAAATGAATATAAAAATTTATTGATTGATTTTAAAATAGAGAATTATTGTTTGAAAATTCCTCTTATCAAAATCGGCAATATTATTTTAATCATCAATTATACATTAAGTGAAATTGAGTTTGAATTTTCTGCATTATACAATTTTACTTTCGGAAATCTTGATAGAATTTCGTACCCGAATTTATCTTTTGATTCATAATCGCCGTGAATCAAAATAATTTTCGAAGGTTTCAAATCATCTATAAAATTGAGTAATTCCGTTTTTGAGGAGTGCGAAGGGAAGTGAAATTTTTTAACATCACAGTTAACTTTTACAGGAGTTCCGTTTTGAACAACTATCTTATCTCCTTTATTTGCAGCGCTAATCGGATATCCAGTGCTTTCGGGATCGATATAACCGACAATCCACACGGCAAATTTTTTCTGTTTCAGCCAAAATTTTGCCATCCGCAAAGAAGCTGTTCCTTCAATCATCATTCCGCTTGTTGCTAATACTATTCCTGGTTTTCTTATAAAATGCGAAAGGTCTTCGATCTCCAAATAGTTTTCCTGAGGAATATCGTGAAGATTAAGATTTTCATAATTCCTTTTAACAAGATATTTATTAGTATCGTATATTCTTGAAATTCTTCTCCCAATGCCGCCGGTATAAATAGTTGTTTCTACGAGTTTACATTTTTGCATCAGTGAGTAAATTAAAGAAAGCATTTCCTGATATTTGCCCAATCCAAAAACGGGAATAAGAACCGATCCACCATTATTCAAAACATTGTTAGTTTCCCAAGTAAATCTTTTTATTTCATCCAGTCTGTTCGGGATTAACGTATCCTCCAAATAGCCATAAGTAGATTCGGTAATCAGCAGGTCGGCGTTAATACCAAAAACAGCCGCGCCTTTCAGAATCGATTGACTGCCCAATTTAATATCGCCGGTGTAAAGAATAATTCTGCCGTTGTATTTAATCTCAATCAAAGACGAACCTAAAATATGACCGGCATCGTGAAATGTGACTGAGATAGAATTTTGATTTTTATGAGCTAAGCCTCTAAGAGAGATCTCTTCTTCATAATCAAAAGTGCGCACGCTTTTGAGCATTAATTCCAGCTCGTCGTGGGTATAAAGCAAATCCTGGTTGTTTTCGCTTAGCTGTGCTTTAAGAATTTTTGCGGCGTTGTTTAATGTTACCATGCTTATTTCAACCGTTTGAACAGTCGAATAAATTTTAACATGCGGGAACTGTTTTACAAAATATGGTAAAGCTCCGATGTGATCTTGATGGGCGTGAGAGATAAACACTGCATCAACGGGATGATTTTTTAATAAGTTGAAATTCGGGAGTGAATCGAAGCCGGATTTACGAGGATGGATTCCGCAATCCAATAGAATGCCAGTGCCGTCAATGTTGAGATAAAAACAGCTTGCGCCGATTTCACTTGCACCTCCGAGAGGTAGAAAAAATAAATCAAACAATCTTTTGCATAATTTTATTTATGATCGATTCCATTTGAAGAATTGCCGCCGCTACTATTTTTAGAGGAATTTCCGTTGCCGTTTTGTTTTTCCTCTAGCAGCATATTTTTCTGCAAAATCCTTTCTCTGTATAGTTGACCGATTTCTGCGGCTAAGATAAATACACAAGAAGAATAAAAAATCCAGAATGCAACTACTGCAATAAAAATGAATGCGCCGTAAATTTTATTCATCGCAAGAAAATGGGAAACATAATATCCAAAAATGCTACGAGCAATCTCCCACAAAATAGTCGCCCAAAATGCCGCTAGAAACGGTACTTTCTTTCCCAGTTTATCGTAAGGAATAAGGGAATAAAAAACAAAAAACATTGCGAACATAATCAGCAGCGAAACAACGGATAGAATAATATCCATAAAATCGCTTAGTCTAAAGAAGAATAAAAATTCGGAATGTTCCGCAGAACTAACAAGAAAATTAATTGTGGGGATAATATATGTTCCAAGAACAATTAAAATCAGCAATAGAATCACCATCCCGAAATCACGGAGAATTCCTATCAATGCGTGCTTTTCTTCCTGCACTCCAAAGACTCTATTTAAAATCGTACGCAGACTGCTGAACAGCCATGTGGAAGTAAACAGCAATCCGAATGCGCCGATGTATGCGGCAGTGGTTTTATACTGAACAACTTCCGGCACACGCGAAAGAAGAAATTCCTTCATATACTCTGCATATTTGGGGTAAGGAATTAGATTTGATATCACATAGTTTATCTGTTCCTCGATTGTCGTAGTATCAATAATATTCCCGAGTACAGAAAAAACTATTAGTATAATCGGGATAATACTAATGAATAATGAATATGCAACACCTGCGCCGGAAAGGAAAATGTGGTGTTCGTCTGTGCGGTGATATATCCCCACAAAATAATGCCTGAAAAATTCAAGTATTTTTCTGAATTTTGGAACGGATATATATTGGGTGATTTTTCTAAATAATTTAAATCGTGACATTCATTCTCTTGGAAATTGTATTGTAATAAATTTCGATCAGCCGCTTTGTGGAAAAATCGAACTGATCATTTATCTTCAACGAATTCCCTCCTGTTCTGCCTGCAGCAAAAAATGCAACTTTACTGCGCGCAGCTATTTCTTCAAAACTATTTCTGTCCTCGGGTGAAACTGAAACAATTATCCGCGATTGCGATTCGGAGAAAAAAGTAAAATCCGCTCTCTGTTTTATCGGAATTTTTAGTTCGGCTCCAATTGGATGATCGAGGTTTAGAATACAGCATTCCGCAAGCGCACATGCTAATCCTCCTTCAGAAATATCATGCGCCGAATTTATAACCTTACTGCCGATAAGCTCTAATACAAGTGTGTGTAAATCCTTTTCTATCTGCATATCCATTTTTGGTGAATCGCCTTTAACAAGTCCGTGTACAATTTTAAGATATTCGCTTCCGCCGATTTCATCTCTATCTTCTCCGAGAATAAAAATATAGTCTCCCTCGTTTTTAAAATAAGATGTGGTGATGTTTTCAATATCTTCAATTAATCCTATCATGCCGATTACGGGCGTTGGGTAAACTGCATTTATCGGGCTTTCATTGTAGAAGCTTACATTGCCTCCCGTAACCGGAGTATCAAAAAATCTGCATGCATCTCCCATGCCTTCAACTGCTTTTTGGAAATTCCAATACATTTCAGGTTTGTACGGATTCCCGAAATTAAGGCAGTTGGTAATTGCAAGCGGCACAGCTCCGGAACAAACGATATTTCTTGCAGCTTCCGCAACGGCAATTTTAGTTCCCTCGTATGGATTTAAGTAGACATATCTTCCATTGCAATCCGTTGTTGCGCTGATTGCTTTGTTGGTGCCTTTTATATAAATAACAGAAGCATCGCAACCCGGACCAACAATTGTGTTCGTCCTAACCATTGAATCGTATTGCTCATAAACCCATCTTTTCGAAACTATATTAGGCGAAGAAAAAACTTGTGCAAACGCTTCGCTAATGCATTCCGGTTCGGGAAGATCGAGTGCATTAAATTCACGAAGCTCTTTTAAATATTCCGGTTCTTTTGTTTCTCTGTGGTAGACCGGCGCTCCGCCGCCCAATACTAAATCGTATGGAGCTATCTCAACTTGCTTTTCACCATTCTGAAAAATTGTTATTAATTTGTCATCGGTAACATGACCAATATACTCGCAATTTAAATCCCATTTTAGAAATGTATCCTTTACGTTTTGCTCGAATTCCTTTTTGGTTACAACAAGCATACGTTCTTGGCTTTCACTGAGCATAATTTCGTAAGCGCTCATTCCTTCTTCGCGAAGCGGAACTTTGTCAAGATTAATAAACATGCCGGAATCGCCTTTTGCGCTCATCTCGGAAGTTGAGCAAGAAATTCCAGCAGCTCCCATATCTTGAATACCGATTATCCAATCATTTTTAATAATCTCTAATGTAGCTTCGAGTAAAAGTTTTTCCGTAAATGGGTCTCCAACTTGAACCGAAGGACGTTTTGATTCGGATTCTTCGGATATTTCTTCTGATGCAAAAGTAGCTCCGTGAATTCCGTCTCTTCCTGTAGAAGACCCGACAATCATAACAGGATTACCTTTTCCTTTTGCAGTTGCCGAAGCTGTTCTATCTTTTTGTACAATTCCTATTGCCATGGCATTAACAAGTGGATTATCCGTATAAGAATCGTCAAAAAAAACTTCGCCGCCAACTGTTGGAACGCCGAAGCAGTTTCCGTAATCAGCTATTCCTTCAACTACGTGTTCAAAAAGAAAACGTGTTCGCGGATCTTTAAGCGAGCCGAAACGGAGTGAATTTAACACGGCAATGGGTCTCGCGCCCATAGTGAATATATCGCGTAGAATTCCGCCGACTCCGGTAGCGGCGCCTTGATATGGCTCAACAGCGGAAGGATGATTATGACTTTCTATTTTAAATGCTACGGCTAAACCGTCGCCAATATCAACCAAACCCGCATTCTCTTCTCCGGCGCCTACCAATAATCTGCCGCCTTCACGGGGAAGCGTTTTAAGCAGAGCAATTGAATTTTTATAGCTGCAGTGCTCACTCCACATCACGCTAAAAATTCCAAGTTCAGTAAAATTAGGAACGCGTCCCAATTTTTGGCAAATCAGTTCGAACTCTTCTTCTGTTAGTCCATGTTCTTTTGCAAGCTGTATATCAACTGCTGGTTCAATCATTAATAATAATGGCGTCTTTTTTTAAGGAAGACAATATAATATAATTTGAAGTGAGAATTCCCGATAAAGTGGATATGCGAAATGTGAAATGTACCTGTAATTATTACGGAATAAATTTAGGAATAATTGAAAAACGTCCTTTTGGGCATTTAATAGTATAAAAAAAACAGGTACAATTATTGCTCAATAAATAGTTTCTGTAATATTATGGTACGCGATGAATCCTAAAGATTTGAACCTGTTGAAAATTGGATTTAACCTGGGAAAGATTTTCACCTCAAAGGATAAGATTAAATATCTTGTAAATGCTTGCGGGGAGATTACAAAACTTATCAATTATATTGAGCAGCCTAGAGAATTTCCCTTGAAATTCCTTGCAAATGAAACAGTCCTAAAACTTGATGCTAATCCTTATGCCTTCTTAGTAAAAGAGATAATTGTTGAACTGGAAAAAAGGGCGGAAGAAGACGAGCATATCACCGAAGAAATGATTCATGCGGAGCTCGAAAAAAAATCAACTGAGTACAATATTTTATTAAAGCAGTTAGCAGCGGAGATACTAAAATTAAAAAATTTGGGTTTGTCTGTTACAAAAGCTTGATCCAAAAAAAGCTATTCTAAATTCAAATACTCGTTCCAAATCTTGTATAATTTATAAGTGGCTTTTACGTCATCGGCACAATAAATAGCAATTTCTTTGCATCTTCCGGAGTTAAATAATTCCTTAACATCCATTCCGGAAACACCGTGAGATTTAGGCGAATCTATCCCAAATGCATGGCAGTAAAAATCCAAATTAAATTTTCTTATCATTCCGTGTAGTGTCAATTGGTCCAGAAGATCGAGATGGCTTTTGGTATCGTATCGATTTTTTATAAAATTCTTCGTCGGTTTAACTTTTAATATTGCCGAGCGGAACATTAGGAAAGGTATATCAAACTGCCTGCCGTTAAAGGTAATTAACTGTTTTGCTTTATCCGCATAACTCCAAAATTTTTGTAATAACTCTTTTTCATCTATGGATTTGTACGTGATAAGTTTATCCTCGGATTTCCATTCCTCGCTTGGCTCACCGCAGTAAAATACAATTACCTGCTCTGTATCAACATTAAGCATTGCTAATGCGGCAACGGACGCCGTAAATGGGTAAAGGCTTAAATATCGGATGGCTTCTTCCCTTTTTAATACCTTATCGTCTTCGCATTTTTCTTTTTCGGCAAAACGGAGTAAATGTTCTTGCTGCGATTCGGAGAGCGCTTCAAAATCGAATCCCACAGTTTCGATGTCGAATACTAATTTCATAGGTCCAAATTAGCATTAGATATTCAAATACTCAATAGATTATTTTAAAATCGCAATTATTTTTTTATTTCTACTTCGTCTTCAAATTGATTTACTGCGCTAATAAATTCATCCGGCAGATTTACTTTTTTCTTAGTATAAAAATCGATATGCGCTAAAACTTCCGCGTCTTAAGCCAACTTTGCGTCGTCGCTTTTTCTAAAACTGAATGCTTGAATCCATTATTCTGAGCCTATGCAAATATTTTAAAGAAAATTACTTTTACTTTTTCTATATCATCAAAACTTACATCCATATGAGTAACCGCTCTAATTATCCCGAAACCACCAGTACCGAGAATCAAGCCTTCTTCCTTCAGTTTAGACAGCGCATCTTCAACTGTCATAGAAATGGGTCTGAACATTAACATATTCGTTTCAACGCTTTCAAGATTAATCTCAACGTTTTGTAGAGTGTCCAAATGCTCAGCTAGGATTCTTGCTTTGTGGTGATCTTCGGCAAGTCTGTGAATATTATTTTCAAGCGCGTACAAACCAGCAGCGGCAATAATTCCAACCTGTCTCATGCCTCCGCCGATTGCTTTGCGAACGCGGTATGCCTCTTTGATGAAATCTTTTGTACCTAAAATAATTGATCCGATTGGCGCGCCAAGCCCCTTTGATAAACAGCATGAAAGAGTGTCACAATATTTTGCGTATTCAGAAAGTGAAATTCCGGTTTTCACCGAAGCGTTCCAAATCCTTGCTCCATCGAGATGTGTATAGAGTTTATACTTATCCGCCAGATTTTTTATCTCGATAATATTTTCTATTGGAAAAACCGCCCCGCCCGCAACATTGTGTGTGTTTTCAATCTCGATCACTCTTGTTCGCGGCATGTAGTAAGCGCTTTCGGGACGAATAAGAGGCTCAATTTGTGCGGGAGTAATAACGCCTCTTGTTCCTTCTACCAAGTTCAACTGAATTCCGCTGAGCATGGCGGGAGCGCCGGATTCGTATTGAAATATATGGGCGTGCCTTTCACAAATCACTTCATCGCCGGGATTTGTGAGAACATTCAAACAAATTTGGTTGCCCATTAATCCTGTGGGAACGAATAATGCCGCCTCCTTTCCGAATAGTTCGGCTGCGTAGGATTCTAATCGGTTGACTGTTGGATCTTCTTTATAAACGTCATCGCCAACTTCCGCAGATGCAATTGCTTTGCGCATTCCTGCAGAAGGTTTGGTTACTGTGTCGCTGCGTAGGTCAATTACTTTCTTCATATTTTTTTTCTGATTTTGGATTTTATGACTAAATAAACATTGGTGAAAATGATTAGTAGAATTGCAGCAACAGATATAAATGGAATCAGCAAAGGATACTTTGTGTAGAATGTTAAAGTGTTGTTTAATTCTGCCTCTACAACAAGATATTTCCGGATGAACATAGTTGTGCTTGCGACAGTTCTGCCAAGTGGATCGATTAAACAACTTATTCCACCGTTGGCTGCACGTAATACGCTGCGCCTATTTTCAACGGCTCTTAGTGCAGAAATTTCTTTGTGCTGGTAAGGACCGCTTGAATTGCCGTACCAACTGTCATTTGTAACCACAGCTAAAATCTCAGCGCCCTTTTGAACAAACTCCGTACAGAATTCAGGATAAATTGATTCGATGCAAATTACGCCGCCAATATTTGTAAAATCATCTTCGTTTTTAATTTTAAAAATTGTTGTATCCTCACCTGTGTTCCAACTTGTTATTCCGACATTCCATTTAAAAATATCGCCGAGAAAAGGAAGTTGATCAACAAGAGGCACCTTTTCTCCAAAAGGCACAAGTTTAATTTTTCCGTATCGCTGAACATCTCTTGATCCCGGAGTGAAGAGCAAAATTGAATTGTACGATGTGTAAAGATAATTTCCGCTGCCTGTTGGTTTAGCAGTTTCCGGAGCAGTTTCTTTATTGAAATAAAAAGTAGCATCCGGCATTCCGGTAAGTAAACTTATGCCAGCGCTGTCAACATAATTAAATATTCGCTCAGCATCTTCTCTTCGTGTTCCGGAAAGAAGATAAACAGGCAAAGCAGTTTCTGGCCAAAGAAGAATATCTGCTCCCTCTGCTATTGCAGAATCGGACAGGGTAAAATACAGATCAATAATGTTATTCAAATCTCCAAGCTGCCATTTATCCCACGGATTCAAATTCGGCTGAATTAGTCCAACCTTTATTTTCTTCGGAGACGCTTCGTAGCTAGACGTTCTATAAATTCCATACACAATAACAAATGTGAAAATAGTAAGCGCCAACGCTGCTGGTCTAATCCAATTTTCTTTTTTATAAATACTTAATGCGGTTTTGTAGAAAAGAATATTGATGTGAAGAATTAAAAGCGTTAATCCATGAGCGCCAATAATATCAGCTATTTGGATAAAAGTATTAAAATATGGAAGTCCGTTTCCAAGTGTAAGCCATGGGAATCTAAAATCCGTAATGCTGTAAAGATATTCATATCCTGCCCAGTACAGTGGGAAGAGGAACAAACTAATTTTATGGTTAAAAATTTTTCTGCTGAAATAATAGAGAGATGAGGGAATAAGAAAAAGCAGCGGATTAAAAAACATCAGCGCTGAGCCGGAAATCATTAAATACGTGTCGGCTTCCTTCGTCCAGCTTCCTACCCAATATAGAGTTATCAAGTTGAAAATAAACATCGCGGCATAAGTAAATCTATTAATCTCGCTTAAGGATTTTTTTTGTTCAATCACGTAGAAATAAGGAATGAGCGCGATGAACGAGAGAAGAAATAAAGGAATAGGCGGGAATGATAAACCGAGCAATAAACCCGAAAGCAATCCTAACAATAAATGCTTGCGGTTTCTTTTTGCTTCTTCCGGAGAGGAGTAGTTCATAAATATTTTCAAGATTTTAATCACGTTGCTCTTTTTCTTTAAGCTGCCAGCGGATAATAAAAAATATGATTACCAGCAATGTTAAAATCATAATTATCATGGAATACGTTGATAAATAATAATCAATCATCTCAACATTATTGCCAAGCAGCATTCCCAAATAAATTATTATTGCATTCCATAAAAAAGCGCTGATGGTGGCAAGAACAAATGTTCTCCACAAATCGAGTTCATACAATCCGGAGAAAAAACTCACAAGAGACCTTGTCCCCGGAAGAAATCTGTTAAGCAAAATCAGCTTATATCCGTATTTGCTAAACCAGATATCTGTTTTGCTGATACTTTCCTGTGTTATAAATTTCAATTTGCCGCTAAGAACTACCCGCTCGCCAAAAATTTTTCCAACGTAATACATTAAAACAAATCCCAAAGAACTGCCAAAACTTGTGATGAGAAGGATGGGAATGTAACTCAGCGATGTTGAGGCAATTAGCGAAGCTCCAAATACAACAACAACATCGCTTGGAGAAGGCGGGAATATATTTTCAATGTAGCAAAAGAAAAAAAGTATTAAGTAGAGAACGATTGGATCTACAGTACTCATATAGTGGAGGATTTCTTCTAGCATTAATTCATTTTCCAGATTAAAAGAACAGTGGACATAACCTTGATTCCTTCTTCCTGCCCAACAAAACCAAGTCTTTCGGAAGTAGAGGCTTTTACAGATATTTGGTCGATTGAACAGTCGAGTATTTTTGAAATTGATGACCGCATGTCATTTATAAACGGAGCAAGTTTGGGTTTTTGTATTACTATCGCAGAATCGCAATTGCCGATTGTGTAGCCATTTTCGTTTACTAATTTGTAAACTTCTGCGAGAAGAATTTTACTATCAATTCCCTTGTAGTTTTCATCAGTATCCGGAAAGTGTTTGCCGATATCGCCCAAAGCCAATGCTCCAAGCATAGCGTCGCAAATAGAATGAAGCAGCGCGTCTGCATCGGAATGCCCGACTAATCCTTTGTCGAACGGAATTTCAATTCCACCAAGGACTAATTTTCGGCCATAATCCAAAGCATGAACGTCGTAGCCAAACCCAATTCTAACCGAATTATTCAATACCGTATCTCAAATTTTTTAAACTCATTTTTGCTTTCGGATAATTTTATTGATGAATCTTTAACATGCGCGTGCATAGGACCAATTTTAAGTTTGTTATAAAATTCATCTATCTTATATTTTTCGCCTTCAACAACCGTGTAAACATTACCATTGTATAAATTTTTAACAAAACCCGGAAGACTTAATTTTTCAGCAGTGCGGTAGACAAAATACCTAAACCCAACACCCTGCACTAAGCCAATTACAACAATCTCTGCCCGGAAATTTTTATCTGCCATTTTTTTGAAAAATAGATTCGTAAATCTCGGATACGATTAAACCTGAGAAAATCAGCGCACATCCAATTAATCCAAAATTAGTGATTTTTTCACTGAGTGCAAAGAAAGCGATGATTGCAGCAAATATTGGCTCGAACGAGTAAATAATGCCCGCTTTAGTTGGGGTAACTTCTTTCTGATACTTTGTTTGAAGCGCTGTAGTAATCAATGTGGCAAAAATGCCGGTGTACAAAATTCCAAATATTAAATAATACGTCGCATCAAACTGAACTGCTTCTACCTGGGTGAACGAAAAAACAATAGCAGAGGCAAACGCCAAAACTGCCGTAACAAAGATTTGAAAAAACAATAAGACAAGTATTGAATTCCTCTTTGTGAATATATCCAGATAGACAACGTGGAGAGCGAACACAAATGCGCAGATCAATGTGTAAACCTCACCTTTATTAAAGTTTGCCCCTAAGTCGTTCAAAAATGTTTGAATTGAAGCACCGCCGCTGGATAAAAATAATATTCCGATGAAAACAAGAATCACTCCGATTACCGCGCCTTTGTTTGGCTTTTTTTTGATCACAATCAATTGCAGTATAGGAATCATTACAACTAATGACCCTGTAATAAATCCGGACTTAGTTGCAGTGGTATAATTCAATCCAACAGTTTGAGTTGCGAATCCAAAAAATAAAAGCACTCCTAAAATAGTGCCAGATATAACAGAACTTCGGTCAAAAGAATTGAAATGTTTTATTGCGAAAGGTAGGAGAATTAAAGAAGCGAGGCTGAAGCGCAGCCCAATAAATAACATCGGCGAAACATCGCTCAAAGACTCTTTCACGATTGTAAACGTTCCGCCCCAAAGAAGCGTAACTAATAGTAAAGCAAATTCACCAATATATTTTTTTGAAACGATTTTTATCAGCTCCTAATTAGAGGAAAGATCATATCCAAAATTTTTCAAACTTACAGGATCGCTGCGCCAATTCTTTTTGACTTTTACGTGTATCTCCAAATAAACAGGGCGCATGAGGAATGCTTCGATTGCGGTTCGAGCAGATTGACCAATTTTCTTTATCCCTTCTCCGCCCTTTCCAATAATAATTGGTTTTTGAGATTCTCGTTCAACTATGATGGATGCGGAGATAAAATCTTTCCTGTTTTCCCGCTCTTTAAATTCTTCAATAATTACTTCTGTGCTGTAAGGTATTTCATCTTTATAATTTTCGAATATCTTTTCGCGTATTAACTCTGCCACGAAAAATCTTTCCGGTTCGCTGGTCAGTTGATCATCGGGATAATATTTTGGTCCTTCGGGAAGAAATTGAACTAATGTTTCTTCTATCTTTTCAATGTTGTAACTAATTAACGACGAAGCCGGTATTATTGCATCAAAAAATTTTGTGTCTTCAGCTTTTTTTACAAGGGTTGTCACAACTTCTTCATTTGATAAATCAATTTTATTGATGACTAAAATTTTCTTTTTTCTGGGATTATTTAAAATCTCAATAAGCGTTGCATTCTCTAAAGTTTTACTTCCGGTTAGATCAATGGAAACGTCCACGAGTATTAAAAGAATGTCCGCATCCTTTACAGATAGAGAAACAAAATCCAAAAGCTTTTCTTGCATTAAATAATTCGGTGTTAATATTCCAGGCGTATCAAGAAAAATCATTTGGGATTCAACGCTGGTTAATATGCCAAGAACTCTCTTTCTCGTAGTTTGGGGTTTGTTTGTTACGATTGACAATCGCTCTTTCAGTAGTTGGTTCATTAGAGTCGATTTGCCGACATTCGGTAAGCCGATAAGCGATATGTAACCTGATTTAAAACTCATTTTTAATCTGATATAATTTTTCTAAAGCGCGGGGAATATAGAGAAAGGATTAGCGAATGGCAATCTGTCTCTAGCGCATATTCTTGTTCAATTTTTGCTTGAAGGATTTATGAGATTCAAAAATATAATACGCGCTGATTAAGAGCATAAACGTGAGACTTGCTCCAATTAATAAAAATTGATCGTTCGACGTAATAGATTTTACGAAATCAAGTTTGGCAAGGTAAGAACTTATGAAAGAGTTGAAATTTATGAAGATAGCGGACGACTCTCCTGATCCATTCACTTGAAAAATCGTGTACCCAAGCACAGCTATTATTGAAGCAAAGAATAATGAAAGAATAATATAAATGAAGTTGTCTTCTGCTTTACTTGATTTGCTCATTAAAGCTATTCTGCTCATAACTCTAGCTGTAATGCCTGACGGGGCAGGAAGCGGATCGATTGTATTAAGAATTTTATGAACGGCAGAATGCGCTTGAAGTTTCTTCAATTCAACAGAATCGTTATCAACAATTTCTTTTATATCTGCAACTTCATGCGAGTTTAATTCATTATCTATAAACTTGTTTAATATTTCATCCGATAACTTTACCATATAAATTCCTCCTGGTAATTTTGTTTTATCAGTATTTCTCTTAGGACATTTCTCGATCGGTGTAAAAGAACTTTTGTATTAACTAAAGATAAATTCAAAACCTGGCTTATTTCATTTAATGAAAGATCGTCGATGTAAAAAAGAATAATTACTAACGCATTTCTTATCGGCAGCCGTTCTATGAAATTCATTAAATGTATTTTAAGTTCTTCTGATTCAAAACTTATATTATCATCTAACTGGCCAAGCTCAAGATGATCCTCAACTGAAGACATTTCCTTTTCTATTTTTCTGTTTTTCTTGGTCAAACAAGAGAGTCCGGTATTGTAAACAATCCTATAGAACCATGTTGAAAATTTAGCATCATTTCTAAAACCGCTCAACGAATGATAAACTTTTAAAAAACTATCCTGAAGTGCTTCTTCCGCATCCATTTCATTTTTTAGAATACTTCGTAGAAGAGTGAATGCCCTATCTTTGTATCGATCGATTAAAAGAGAATAATCGTTTTGATTCCCTCTTCTTACGGATTCAATTATTTCGTCGTCAGTTAATTTTTTCATGCCAACCGTTAGACTAAAATAAGCAGAAAAAGGTTACTCTTTGATCAAAAATAAATCGACCAAGAGTAAATTACTGATAGTTGGGGGAGTTGAAAAACAGGACTCTATTATATAAGCGCTTCAATTAATTCTTCTTTGGGTATATTCAATATTCTTGAAAGCTGATGCAAAATATTATTTAATGTACCTATCTTAATTGGAGAGTGATTGGGAATTGTGATACTAAAAGATCCTTCCTCTGTGATTTTTGATAACCGAATATGGCTGCCTTTTTGCCTAGTAACCTCAAACCCGTATTTTTTCAATACCTTTATTAAATCATCTGCTGAAATATCCCTCGGAATTCTCAAGCCGCGATTACCTCTTCCTTAACATAATGCAGTCGAATTAATTTTGGCTTTTTCTCAGAATCAAAATGACAATCCACAGCTTCTAAGATATTTTTTTTTAGTTCTTCATACGTTTCGGCTTCAGTAAATATTAATTCACTTATAGCTCGCGCAGTAATACCGCCATCCTGTGAATCTTCAATTAAAAATAATATTTCTGTTTTTATCATATCCTTCCTTGCTCGATTTACAGTCTGAAAATATGAAAAATGTTTTAATGATTACAGGAAATAATCGATATAAATAATATTGTAACCTTTCTTTCTATCCTTTTGTCTTAACCACAGAACCAATAAAAGGAGATAAAATATGCAAGCAATTGAAGCCTTAATTCCAATAATTTCTGTGTTAGTAACAGGATTTGTATTCGTTACTTGGATTTATTTCAAATCCAAAGAAAAGCAAATGATGATAGAACGCGGTATGTCGTACGGCGAAATGATGGAATTTCTGAAATCAAAAAAGAGTCCATACACTTTACTGAAAATAGGCATCGTGGTGTTCTTTTTTGGTCTCGGTTTAGGAATCGGTCTTTTAATAGAAGTCGCTACGGAGGTAGATGAATGGATACCGTTTTTGCTCTTTACATTAACGGGAATCGGTTTTGCACTAGCCGCATTAGTTACTAAAAGACTGGAAGATGCCGATAAGAAGAATGGAAATACAGAGGTTTAGATTTTAGGGATTGTCTCAACGGCATCGAAATAGAGATAACCATTGACGACAATCCCAAACTTCTATTCAATTCCTTGTTCTTCTAACCAGCGCTGTGAATCTAAAGCCGCCATACATCCTGTTCCCGCCGCGGTTATTGCCTGCCTGTAAGTTTTATCTTGAACATCGCCTGCAGCAAAAACGCCTTCAATATTTGTGTGGGTTGTGCCCGGTTTTACAATCAGATAACCGGTTTCATCCATATTCAATTGCCCTTTGAACAATTTAGTATTCGGCTGATGACCAATTGCCATAAAAATTCCATCAGCTTGAATCTCTTTAGTACTGCCGTCTTTTGTGTTCTCTAAAATTGCCCCGGTTACTAATTTCCTGCCGTCCTCTTCTGTGCCTATGATTTCTTTAATAACCGAATTCGTTGCGAATTTAATTTTGAGATTTTTTTCTGCTCTTTCAATCATAATCTTTGATGCTCTAAATCCCTCTCTTCTATGAATCATTGTAACTTCGGAAGCAAATCTCGTTAAATAATTCGCTTCTTCAAATGCAGTATCGCCGCCGCCGACAATCAAAACTTTTTGATTTCTGAAAAAGAATCCGTCGCAGGTTGCGCAAGCGGAAACGCCATAACCCATAAATTTCTTTTCGCTTTCTATTCCAAGAAGTTTTGCCGACGCTCCGGTCGAAATTATTACAGAATCTGCTGTGTAAACTTCATCATTGGATTTAACGATAAACGGACGCTGGGAAAAATCGACTTCGGTGATTTCCTTAAAAAATGATTTTGCGCCGAAACGCGTAACTTGTTTGCGCATTACGTCCATTAATTCTGGACCTTGAATGCCGTTTTCAAAACCGGGAAAATTTTCAACTTCTGTTGTGATTGTTAACTGTCCGCCCGGCTGCATTCCTTCAAAAATTATTGGACTTAAATTTGCTCTTGCGGTGTATAGCGCCGCTGTTAATCCCGCTGGACCTGAGCCAATTATTATAACTTTGTGATGATTATCCGACATATTATTCTCCGTATTTACATTTTATCAATTGCAGTTTTACCTACAAAAATAAAATTATTTCGCTTAAGTAGCATTTATTTCTGAATAGTAAGATTCACAAAAAGGACAAAGGGTTCATTTCAATTGATGATGGAAAGAATCTTATTTACTCACTTTACGCAAAATGAAAAAAATGCTGGGCGATTTCGCTGCCTTGTTCAATTGAGAATCGCTCAGTCAATTTAGTATTTAAGGAGCGAAACAGCGTTTCGCTCTACATTTTTGCGTAACGTGAGTTATTTAATAAATTCCGCATTTCGCTTCAGTCCTTTTAACCGCGCTCTGCTGATTGGACTAATGCTAAACTTTTTCTTGAATTGACTATTGGTCATTTCATCAATTTCACTAAAATTCAATTGCTTGTTCACAGGATGAAGAAAATCATGATCTGAAGTCAAAACCGAGAACTTTTTATTCCATGGACAAACATTCTGGCAAATATCACAACCAAAAATCCAGTCGTCAAAATGCTTATTAAATTCTGCCGGGATTTCTCCTTTATTTTCAATAGTTAAGTACGAAATGCATTTAGTGGAATCCAAAACATATTCATCAATTATTGCATCGGTGGGACAGGCCTCAATGCACGCAGTACACGAACCGCAGTGATCTGTATCAATTTTGCTGTAATCAAATATGAAATTCGTAATTACCGTGGAAATGAAAAACCAACTCCCAATTTCGCGCGAAATAACATTTGTGTGTTTTCCCATCCAACCGAGACCCGATTTTACCGCCCACACTTTATCCATCACCGGACCGGTGTCAACGTATGCTTTTGCGTTAAATTCAGAATCAACAGACTGTAATTCATCAATTAGTTCGCTTAATTTTTCCCAAAGAATTATGTGATAGTCCTTAGACCACGCATATCTTGAAACTTTACCGTGCCCTTCAAGAACATCATGAGATTCATCGTTATAATAATTATAGCCTAATGAAATTATGCTTTCCGCGTTTTCTAAAATCAATCCGGGATCAGATTTCTTCTCAAGATTGTCAGCCATATAATTCATATTTGCATGATAATTTTTGGAAAGCCATGTTTTGAGATTGTCAATTTCATGTTCTAATTGCCCGCATTTTGAGAATCCAACAAGACTGAATCCTAATCTCGCAGCAATTTCTTTAACTGTGGAGTTGCTGATATTCACTTTTACCAGTTCAATTCTTTTTTATAAACTTTTACGAAAAGAAAGCCATCAATAATTTTAGTTTCATACACGTTTAACCCTCCGACTCCGGATTTCACTTTCCCGGTAACAATATCGAATTCCCAACCATGCGCGGGACAAACAACACTGCCATTCTCAATAAAACCATTGTGTATTATTGCCGCGTGCTGATGGGGACAAATGTTACTAATCGAATAAAATTTATCGTCGATTTTATAAACTGCAACATCAACATCGTCTATTAAAAACCTTTCGCCCCGCCTGTCTTTGAAACGAGAAAGAGGAGCTACTTTTGTAAATCCGTCATCATTCATATTAAAAAGTATCTATTCTTTCTTTCAAGTAAAATCCTTTTTCCGAAATTCCGACCCTGCCCGCAGTCATATACGGATCGTGCTCAAAAAACAAAATCCATTCTTCATCCACAGCCTGGGGAAGCAGCTTCAATTTTTCCTCAATAGTTTTAACCGGCTGCAAATCGTATCCCATAACATATGGAATTGGAATGTGAGACGATGTTGGCATTAAATCGGCGCAATATAAAAGCGTAGTTGACGAATCGCTGACTTTTACCAATTGTTGTGAATATGAATGTCCGTTCAAAATGATAAAATTTATTTCATCGTCAAATTCTGTTTGGTTATCAAGTAAATTTAATATGCCTTCCTTTGCCAGAGGTATGAATCTGTTTTCTATAAAACTCGCTTTATCTTTTGTTGAAGGATTACACGCCCACTCGAAATGAGATTTTTGAACGTGATAAACCGCATTCGGAAAAGCGGGCACAATTTTGCCGTCTATAAATTCAACCGAGCCTCCTGTATGGTCAAAATGAAGATGAGTAATAATCACATCGGTAATATTAGCGCTCTCTACTCCGGCTTCTTTCAAAGAATTCATAAGTGTAAATTCAGAATGATCAACTCCGTAAATTTTTTCGAATTTTTCATCCCACCCTTTTCCGATGCCAGTATCGATCAAGACATTTTTGTTTTCCGATTTTAACAACAGGCAGCGCGTAGAAAGCAGAATTCTATTCAATTCATCAGAAGGATTTGTTTTCTGCCAAAGCGGTTTGGGAATAATTCCGAACATCGCTCCACCGTCGAGAGAAATTCTTCCGCTTTCAATCGGAACGACTTTGTACTTACCGATTTTCATTTTTCCTCAAGAATTTGGTATAATTGATAAAAAAAAAGGACACCGGTTGATGTCCTTTGAAAACTAATTTTTTGAGACTTACCTTCCTAGACCGTCCAATCTATCTTTTTTAGCGAGGAGCGCTTCTTCGGTTTCTTCATGCTTTGGATCCGGAACGCAGCAGTCAACAGGACAAACAGCTGCACATTGAGGTTCATCATGAAATCCTTTGCACTCCGTACATTTATCCGGAACTATATAAAAGAAATCTCCCGAATAAAATCCTTCCGCTCCGTCCGGAGAGTTATCTCCCTCGCCGTAAGTTTGACCCGCTAAATCCCAATCAACTCCTCCTTCGTAAATGGCGGTATTTGGGCATTCAGGTTCGCATGCACCACAGTTGATGCACTCGTCTGTGATCACTATTGCCATATTATTTCTCCTGTTTAATTTAAATGTATGTTAAACTTTGAATGATATATGAAGTTATTCACCAACAAATTAAATCATTTTTTTAAGATGAACAAACCAAAATTCAAAAAATTTGAAGAAAATTGCTCTAATCGAATGCCATTATAATAAATGAACTGCAGACTAGCAACATAAAACGGAGGGCAAAATCAACTTACCAACTTCCGCTGGAGCCTCCTCCGCCAAAGCTGCCGCCGCCGCTAAATCCACCAAAACCGCCTCCGCCAAAACTGCCACCGCCACGCGATCTGCCTCCGCTCAAAGCTCCCAATAGGAGCAGCGTTCCAAGTCCGCCGCGTTTGCCTCGTGAGAAGAATGAGATTATAATTATGATAATTATATATATGAATGGAAATCCTCCTCCATCGTTATCTTTTCTTTTCTTCTTCTCCTGTTTGTATTCACCTTTGACTGCGGAAACAATAGAATTAAGCCCTGCAATTATACCGCCGAGATACTGATCCTTTTTGAAGTGCTGCGCAACGTCATTTCTTAAAATTGAACTTGCCAGGGCATCGGGAAGCGCTCCTTCAAGACCATAACCTACCTCTATTCTCATTTTACGGTCGTTTTTCACAACTAGAAATAGTATTCCGTTCGAATTTTCTTTTGTTCCAATTTTATTTTTCTCAGCAATTTCGTGCGAAAGCATTTCGAGTGGATATCCCTCAAGAGAAGGAATCATCAATAAAACAATTTGGGTGCTGGTAGCCTCGTCGAATCTGGTTAATTCCTGATTGATTTGATTCAGCTCGGAACTATTCAAAGTCCCGGTTAAATCCGTAGCGTAATTTTTTAGATTAGGAATCCTAGGCTGCGCTAAAAGGAAACCTGAGATCAAAAATAAAACTACAATGTAAATAGATTTTTTCATTCGTTAGAATTCTACTTTTGGAGCTACGTCCGAACCTTCCACAGCTTGGAAATACTGCTTCTCACCAAAGCCGGCTATTCCAGCTATAAAATTCGCGGGGAATCTTCTTCGTGTTGTGTTATACGTTTGAACTGATTCATTAAACTTTTTTCTTTCAACAGAAATTCGATTTTCCGTTCCTTCCAACTGAGCCTGCAACTGAAGGAAATTTTCATTCGCTTTTAATTCCGGATATTTTTCAACTGTAACCAGCAATCTTGAAAGCGCGCTGGATAACCCATCCTGAGCAGATTGAAACTGCCTGAATGCATTCGGGTCGTTAAGAATATCGGAAGAAACATTAATTTGGTTAACGCGCGATCTTGCTTCTGTGACCGCTGTGAATGTCTCTTTTTCGAAAGCAGCAACGCCTTTAACTGTGTTCACTAAATTTGGAATTAAATCCGTTCTACGCTGATATTGATTTTCAACCTGACTCCATGAACTTGTTACTTGTTCATCCATAGTCACAAGGTTATTATAAATTCCAACTCCCCACATCACAAGCATTACTCCAACAATGAGCGCCACAGCCAAAACTCCGCCGCATCCAAATAATACTTTTTTATTCATTAGATACTCCCTTAAATTTTTCTCGTATTAAAAAAGATATAGATTCTTTCAAAATCCTCTCGGAAACATATAAAAATTATAATTAAATAGTTATTCTTGAAGTACAACTAAATTGGAAATGCTAAGGTTTTTACACTAATTATTCCTCAGATTCTTTCTTTCTCCACGGCGGATTTCCATAATGAAGGTAAAAGCCTTCAACTTTTTCACGCGCCCAGGGAGTTTTTCGCAGAAATTTTAAACTGGATTTAATAGATGGATCGCTGTTGAAGCAATTTATATTAATATGTCTTCCAAGTTTTTCCCACCCGTAGAAATCAACAAGCTGGGTCAGTATCTTTTCTAGCGTAATTCCGTGCAGAGGATTATTCTTTTGCTCATCACTCATTTGCAAACTCCATAACTAAAATGCAATAGTAGCAAATCGTTATAAATAATAATAATTGATTAATTGGTTGTTGTTTTTACAACTATAAGGGTATCTCTAAAATTTGTAAATCCAATTTGCTGCAATGTATCTGCTTCTGCCGAAGTAATCAAATCCTTGTGCGTTACTTTTACCCAAGTTCTTGTAAGCACAGTACCGCATTTGTTCCACATTTCAAAAAGTATTGCTTTATTTGAATGATCATGCGATAAAAATAATCCATATTCAAGAACACCCCAACTAGTTGCTTGAATTTCAAGAGTATCGCTATCTGAACCTTTCTCAACGAAAAATTCAGAAAAAGAAAACTCTGTCGGTTTTGGTTCTGTTGATGTGCTGCTGCTTTCGCTGCAATTAAATAGAGGTAATGATAATGCGATTGTAATAATCACAACAAATAAATTACGGAGATTTAAGAGGTTTCTATTATTCATATTTTAATTCTCCTAATTCTTCTTAGAAAATGTTCAAATTTTCCGCGGCTTACCTATCGCGAATTGCTCCGCAGTTTTTTTGCGCGGAGAGCATTTGCTTATACTGGAATTTCGCAATATTCTACACCTAATATTACACTTGATTATACGCATATTTTTACACATATTTATGGCAATATTTTTACAAAGGAGAAATAATGCCCACTGCTCAATTAACAAATAAAAAAGAACGACTTAGCTTCTTCGTTGATTCAGATTTATCGGAGAGAGTCAATAAAATTTCCAAGCAGTCAAAAGTAACCGTCAGCGAAATTGCTCGAAAAGCAATACAAAATTTTATTGACCAAATTGAGAATGAGAAAATAGAGAAAGAACTTGAAGCTGGCTATAAAGCTAATTACGATTATTACTTAAATTCTCAGGCGGATTGGAAATATGCAGACAAAGAATAGAACTGGTATTATAAATCCTCTCCTCCGTGGAGATGTTTATCTTGTAAATCTTGACCCAATCATCGGCAAAGAAATAGGGAAATCCCGACCGGCGGTAATAATTCAAAACAATATTGGAAATAAATTCAGCCCCGTTACAATCATCGCCCCAATCTCAAGTACGAAAGAAATAACCAAACCTCTGCCCATTATGATATTTCTTAAGAAAGGCGAGGCTGGATTAACGGAAGATAGTTATGTTGATTGTGGGCAAATAAGAACAGTTGATAAAGATGAAAGATTAATTACCAAATTTGGAGCACTAGATAATTCGAAAATACTCGAAGTTGATAAAGCAATAAAAATTTCTCTTTCTCTTCAATAACTCAAAGAACACTTGGAACGAAGAATAGTTTTCACGCGTTTCTGAAATATACCTTTTTCGTAATTTGATAATTATTGCCATCAACTCCTTTCACAACCAGCGTATAAAAATAAATGCCTTCTACTAAATCGTCCACCGGTAAATCAATGCTATGAGTTCCAGCCGGCAATTTAGTTGATACCGAAAATACTTTTGTATTATATGTGTTTTCTAGATAGAATTCTACATCGGAAGTTTCTGCCAAGGAAAAGTACACTGTGGTTTGAATATTTTCAAGAGGTTCAACTGAATTTGAACAACCGACTAAAATTAATAACGAAATAACCGATAGTAATCTCATAGTTCCCTCTTAAAACTCAAAACAGTAGTTTACGAATAGTTCAACACTCAGAAAATCTTGCGAGTAATTTGATAAGTCTCGATGCTCATTATCATAAATAAGCGAATGTGTATAAATTGATTTTAGCCCAATTAAATAATTTGAGGATTTTATGTAAAAGTAGATATTTGCTCCCAAACCGAATGAATTTAGTCTATCTTCAAAGTCCCACCACTCAGTATTTTCTGATGAAATTGTTCTCAGAAACATCGCTAATGTTGGTCCGACGGCAATATTCATTGAGCTTCCAAGATCAAGCTCATAAGCTAAATTGAGACTGAATGTTGTTAAAGATAAATCAAATTCATTTGTTTTGCCGCCGGAAGTCAGAGTGGTTGTTTCTATCTCCATTTTTTCAAATGGTTTGCTTTGCTTCCATTGCAGTTCAACTATTAATTCATTCGGTAATAATTTGTTTTCGAGTAACCCGATATTTGCTCCGTAGATAAGCACCAAATCGGAGAAAGCGTAACTCTCTTCAGTTACTGAATTATTGTTCTCCGAATTGTAAGCATAGACTCCAATATTTGCACCAACAAAAATATTGTTTGACTGTGAATGGCTGTTGGATTTTAAAACCAACGAAAATAAAAGCACCACCATAAATATAAATTTCAGTTTTCCTCTGCAGGCTTTAAAAATCAATAAATTTGTGTCAAATAAAACATTATTCATAAGCTCTTTCTCGAATATTGATATTGTCGAATTGACCATTCAATTTATAAGTGTGCAATTTCTTTTTATTTGTTTTTAGAGACGTAAGACCATTAATGTATTTATAAACTTTTTCCAATAATTCGTTTGGCATACGATCTATTTCGCGTTTTATTCTTTCCTTTGTTACCATGTTGTCCTCAATAATTATTAATTGCTTTTATCTAAATATAAACCTAACCTTTCTTACATTCAATTTATTATTTAGAACTGATACAGCATGGTGGGTAAGGCAAATCCCTAAAACTATAATACCTTACTTGTCAATTAGATTAAAATGAAAGCTCGAACAACCATCTAATATCAAACGATCTCTCATCTCTTGTCGGCTTGTTTATATAGAAAGGAAAATCAATTCTAATAAATTGTAAATCAATCCCAATACCGAAACCATATTTCAATGATCCAAATTTTTTATCCCAAACATTTCCAATATCACAAATTAAATTTATTATACTCAATTGAGGTATTGGGATATCGATATTTATTCCGAAACCGTTTTTCCCGTTAAGATGCTGACCTATAAAACCTCGTAAATTTGCATCTCCTTTAATATGCAAATTTTCTTGTGTTGATATTTTATTATCCGGATCAACAAACCAATAGGCAAAACTAGACGGTTTTACACTTCCAGATAAATAAACTGCCTCTTGATTGGGATAACTACCTCTGACAATTCCCCCGTAAATTCTGAAATTAAACCACCGATTTAGAGTCGGGAAGAAGTTTTCAAGTTCCATAGTTATCTTTGAGTAAGAATATCTACCCCCAAACACCTCTTGACCAATTTTTATATTAAAGTGCTCTTTCTCCTTGTTAATCAGTCTATCCCAATCAAATGCTAAAGTAGTATTGGTTCCAATTTCATAATCCTTTAAATCAAAATAAGCTATATCATAAATTTGATCACGAGTGATATTAATGTTCACTATATTGTGTTTAAAGTGGTTTTCGTCCTTTTCAAAATTGTAGTTAACAAATGCCCCATAATTTTCGCTTCCTCTAAAGTTACTCATGTTCATTCCAGCCTCCCATCTGAATGACGGCACACTAACAATGGTCTTTATGTTAAGTTTATAACCGATTCGCTTTGTTTCAAAGCCATAAAACAAACCGGCTCTCCATTCAACGGGAACTAAATTTCTCTTGATAGATTCGGAGAATACCGGATAAATATTTGTAGCCCACAAACCCATTCTGACTTTATCTCGTTGACCATAAGTAATAGAAGGATAATAGAAATATTGATCTTCGCTTACACTATAATTTGAAAATAGAAATGATATCTTGTTTTTACGCGGATACAAATTATTAGTTCTATCAGCATCTAAAAGATACCAGTACGGATCAACCCCGGCATTTATGGTTTCTTCTTTTGTAATAAATTCATAAGAAGCGTAATTGTTAAAGAACTGATTTACTTTACCGATAAACTTTTCACCGCTTTTTGTTGTTGCCGAAACTTCAAAAGGTACAGTTATTTCACCACGATTCTGTATGTAGACTGTTGTCTTATAATCTCCATTTGGCAGTTTTTCATTGGAGAAATCCGATAATTCATAATCCAAAGTCTTATTGGTATTAATCCATTCGGTTATTTGATATTTTAGATTCTTGCCGCTTACTTTCTCAATTGACTTTACCAATTCATCTACAGAAATAAAATTAAGACTCTTGTTTTCTATTATCTTTTTTACTGCCAGATCAAATGTGTCTCTGCCAACTTCAGATGCAAGACTTCGTAAAAAATAAAATCCTTTGTAATATGCTGCCCATTTGTATAATCTACCATCCTTGATAGAAATTTCGGAGAGAGGTTTTTCTTCATAAATGAAATGATCTTTTACTCGGGCTAATTCATTTAAGTTGCCGTCAACACCAAAATCCATAAAAAGATTTTTTTTCTTTAAGCTGTTATCTTCCTTTTGAGTAATTCCAATAAAATCCGCATAGGCAAAAGCAGCAAATTGAGCAAAAGATTCGTTTAAATAATAATCTGGGAAAAACATTCTGATATGTGGGAACCATTGATGAGCAACTTCATGAGCAATTATAAAAACTCCTAAATCATCAATATTAGCTATCATTTGAGAACTTAAGAGAAATTGTCCGGGTGGAGCATAACCACCTCGTCTCTCTGTTTCAACAATTTTAAAGTCTGGGAAAGAATAATTCCCGAATTTATCTTGATAATAATTAAGCACATTGCTAAATATCTCAACAAGAGTATCGCTTTTGGATTGATGCTCTGGGAAAAGAAAGCTTTTGACTTTCATTCCCCTATTTTCGTATTCCTTAATTTCATAAACAGCGGCACTAATACTTAAAAATGATTCGCGTATCTTTGAGCTGTAATAAAAAGTAGTTTTGCTTTTTGAGGTGTCTCTTTTTAGTAGCTGACCGGAACATACAACGTTCATACTATCGGGTACAGTTACTTTTATGCTAAAGGAAAATTTATTGTCGGGGATTTCATTGCTTACACGAGGATAAAAATTTGATTCATAAAGCAGCCAAGAACTTTTAGCGTCGATTCTATTTGATACCCACCCTTGATAAATGCCTTCATAATTCAGCTTTATTGCGATACTATCATCCAAAGTATGTCTAAGCCAAATAATTACTTTCTCATTTTCCTTGGAAAATTCCAGATCATTGCCATAAATATCTCTTACCGAATTGATCCGATCACAGTTTAAAAATAGTTCTACTTTTTCTATAACATCTTTATTTAAGCATTTAATTGTTAATTCAGATTCTGCAATTAATTTGTGAGCTTCAGGAAATATTTCGAATTGCAAATTATAATGTGTTATTTCAATACTCTGTGAAGAAGCAAAGCAATAAGAAAGAAAAGTTAGCGGTATCAGAAATTTTGTAAATGAATAATTGTTTTTCATAATAAACTACCTCTTGTTTTATTTAAGCCAACTGTTTATGAAGTTGAATATCGGTGTCTCCCAGATTTACCTATTGTATTCTCCAAAAGAGTGGTTTTTGCCATCTCCGAAGGTTTCACTTAGTGATTGGCACGAATGCCGCAATAAAAACAGCTTGTCCCGATTTTTTCTGACGGGACGTCGGCTGGCAAAGCAAATTAGTTTACTGTCAATTCTTAACATCATCTTTAAATTCAGAATTGACCATGATTTTTTCAAATATTTCTTGGTTAGCATCCATCCGGTCTATCAAAGTCTGGATGAAAACTTCGTCAAAAGCATATTTGAAATTTTCTATTGGATTATTTTTCGCACGAACTTTCAGATCATTGTTTTCGAATAATGCTTGTTCTATTTGTTCAAAATACAATCTATCTTGATCTGTGAAATCGAAATTATACTTATCATTAAGAAGTGAGATAATATTAGAAAGTTTATCTTTCTCCTCTTTCTCTCTGCTAATTCCGGCTTCAGTAATTGGGTCGAGACTATGCTGTCCTTGTACCTGAAGCACTAAATCATCCTCTGCAATTTTTTGTAGACAGTAATATTCCAAAGCTACTTCGTTATCTAACTTCAATCTTTCTGTGTAATCTACTTTTGGAAGTTTTGTTAATAAAAATCGCCCGAATGAATAAAGCTTTTCTAAATCAACATCTTGGAAGGGTATAATTTGAGAAAGAAATGAATAGATGCGGATAAATGAAGTTAGCGATTTCTTAAACTCGTCTTGTTGTTCTTCATCAAATGATTTAAAGCGATCAACAGCGGGATCAATAAAAGCGTACAATTTTCCTTGATCTCTTACTGACGCGCTTTCAGGTTTGTAGAATATTTTTGAAAATGCATCAACTTCAGATTGGAAATATACTTGAGCTGTATCAGTTTTGCCTTTTAAGTCATAAAGGTGATTTGGATCGGTGGTATCACTCATCATTGTCCTTTCATAGTAGGGTTGGAATGAATCCACTATTGTCTGTCGGTCATTAGCAAAATCCAAAACAAACGTATCCTCTTTGCCTGGACAAGTTCTATTCAACCGTGATAATGTTTGAACCGCTTTTACTCCGGATAACATTTTATCAACATACATCGTATGCAATAATGGCTGATCGAAGCCATATTGATATTTATCAGCTACAAGCAGGACTTGATATTCATTAGTGTTAAACTTATCCGGTAATTCTTTTTCACCGAATTTATTTAATTGTGGTTCAGTTACACCATCGGGATAGAGGTCATCAATTAAAGAACCAGAAAACGCCACAAGCGGTCTTATGCCTTTATAACCCTTCTCTTTTATGTAATCTTTAAATTCCAGATAAAATTTTAATGCGTGTTTGCGCGATGCTGTTACGACCATTGCTTTTGCCTTTCCCCCGATCTTCTTCATTGTAACTTGGCGGAAATGTTCAACCATAACTTCAGTTTTTTGAGCAAGATTAGTGGGGTGAAGAGAAGCAAATCTACCAATAGCTCTAACCGTTTTCTTTTTATTTAATAGCGGATCATCTTCAATGGTTTTATTAAATCTATAATAGGTTTCATAAGTTGTATAGTTTTTCAGCACATCAAGGATGAATCCTTCTTCAATTGCTTGACGCATTGAGTAAAGGTGAAATGGTTTCGGCTTTCCTTCAGCATCTTTAGTCCCAAAAACTTCTAATGTTTTTGGTTTGGGCGTGGCTGTAAAAGCGAACAGACTTATATTTTCTTGCGGACCTCTTTTCTGAATTACTTCTCTAATGTAATCGTCTTCGTCCTGTACATTAGCTTCAATTTCACCTTTAACTTTTGCCGATTCTTCCAATGAAACATTTTTGCCTACAAGCGCTTCGGTCATTTTGCGGCTTGATTCTCCGCCTTGACTGCTGTGAGCTTCATCAATGATAACAGCATATTTCCTATTTGGAATTTCTGATAAATGATTCAGAGCAAAAGGAAATTTTTGAAGCGTAGTAATAATTATACTTACCCCGCTTGTTATTGCTTCCGCCAATTGTTTAGAGTCAACTTCAATTCTTTTAACCACACCGGATTTATGCTCAAACTGATAAATTGTGTTTTGCAATTGCTGGTCGAGTACATTCCTATCTGTAATAACAATTACCGAATCAAAAATCTTTTTATCGAACGCATCGTAAAGAGAGGATAAACGATAAGCAAGCCAGGCAATTGAGTTACTTTTACCGCTTCCGGCTGAGTGCTCTATTAAATATCTTTGACCGCTTCCGTTTGTTTTAGAATCAGCAATAAGCTTTCTCACAACATCAAGTTGGTGGAACCTTGGGCAAAGCATTGCTTCTTTGTAATACTTTTTACCCTCAACTGTGTATTCTTCCTTTTGAAGGTGAACATATCTGCCAATAATCTCCGACCAACTATCAACCGATAAAATATCTTCCCAAAAGTAAGCCGAGCGGTTAGTTGTGTAATCCTTTGCTGGTGGATTTCCGGCACCGTTGTTGAACCCTTTGTTAAACGGGAAAAATCTTGTTCTACTGCTTTCAAGTTTTGTTGTAAAATATACTTCATCGGGATCGACTGTAAAATGAACGATGGCTCTTTTCTTGAATTGGAATAATAACTCTTTAGGGTCGGGGCTGGTTTTATATTGTTCTATGGCTTCTTTTACTCTTTGCCCCGTGAAATGATTTTTAAGTTCTATTGTAGCAACCGGCAGACCGTTTAACGAAAGAAGAAGATCAATGCTTTTTTTGTTTTTGGCAGAAAAATAAACTTGCTTTGTTACATAGTGTTTATTTAGACTGTATTGTTTAAGTGTATCGGGATTAAGTCCACTATCCGGTTTAAAGTAAGCAAGTTTGAATTTTACGCCGCTATCGGTTATTCCGTGACGGATAACATCGAGCATTCCGCGTAAATCCAATTCTTTAAATAATCGTTGGATGAATTTGTTTTCGACTTCTTCTTTGTAATATGATTTTAATAAATCCCATTCTTTAGGTTGTGAGGTTTGAATAAAGTTCATGATTGCTTTTTTATCCAAAGCGATTTCACTGTTGAAATCCGATGCGTTCCCTTCAAACCAGCCATTACTGGTTAGATGCGCAATTATAGCCGATTCGAATGTTGATTCTGTGTGGATAAAACTAGCCATATTTACAGCTTCTCCATTTTGCCCCGAACACGTATTCTATATGCGAAAGGTTTTATGTCATTTTGCGACTTGTTTACCAACTCCACCCAATTAATTATAAGTAGCTTTACAATTTCCCAGTGTTTATTCTGGTTTTTAGGCAATGTTAAAAAAAACATTCCTAAATTATATTTGGAGCAGAGTGCAAATTGGAATTTATTTCTATTAATGTTATTGTCTTGTGTAACAAAAATCCCCTGACGTTGACCAATTGCAGGGATCAATTCTTCATCTGGATGCCTCTGTTAAACTCTAATTTTGTAGAAAATACTTTAATTTCATTAAAATAACCCTTATTCAGTGAGTTTAGGGCTTCTGCTACATATTCCGAAAGATTTTCATCAAGAAAAATTTCGATCATGCTGCAGTTCTACAAAAGTTAATAGCATCATCAATTTCTTTTTCGGTTAGACCATAAAGAACTGCCAGTGCAGAAGTTGGTTCACCACTTCTAAGCATTGAATAGATTACTTCAGCATTTATATTTGTTCCATTAATTACTGGTTGTCCAAATTGATGATGTGGATCCACAACAATGCTACTATTTCTCCCGAATGGCCAAAATTGTCTGGCTAGAAAGCTATCGTCGAAAAAATCCACCATCGTTGCAAAGCACTCGATTATCTGGATAAAATTTGTTTGACTAGTTCCATCTGCATTGACAATATCATCTTGAAATCTGTACCAGATATTTTTTCCATCAGTTAAAAGTTTTGATGAAGCAAAAGGATATTCAATACTTAATTCTTTAGAAATGCTCCTTCGAGCTTTGAGAATTGTTTTTGCTTTGACTCCCCGCTTTTGCAATTCAAAGAAAGTAAAAAGCTCTATTAAAACATAGAAATTTACAGCCTTGTTTCTTTTGTTTATGGTCCAAGAATAGGTGTCGCTAAAAAGTTTTTTACCTTGATTCTCGTCCCAATATTCTGAAATATAGCGTGTAACTTTCCTGCGCTCAATTTTAAGCAAACGACTTATATCGGGAATAGTATAAATACCAAAACCTAATTCATTTTTGTGTGATATTACTTTCATTTTTTCCTCCTTCATAAATAAGAAAGGCAACTGAAATTGTATATAAAAATAAGAAACAGAAAAACATTTTACACTACATTATTTTGGTTTCTTATTCTTTCAAGTTTTTCAATGCTCAATGATACAAGTTCTTGACCATTGCGTGCATGCCAATGACCCACCCAACTTGTAGGAATACCTTTAATAGCAGGAGGAATCCTAAACATTAAAACCCGATTTTGATTGATGAATAATTCGTAGATATCAATAAAAGTGATATTGTTATTAGTTTTTCTTGCTATTTCACCCTTCAAATTATCAAGATCAGCTCTGTTGGGACGATAATTTGTGCCGACAATTATTCTATCGCTATCCCTAATGCCAAATATTAACCATGCTTCTTTTTTACTATTAAGATTCGCCTCGTTACTTAGTGCATAATTTCACAAATACAGTGACGTATAAAATAATGGCTAAATGTATTAGCTCTGTCAATAAGTTAACAAAAGTATAATAACTAATCTAGGGTATTTACTTCCTGCCACTAATAGAATATGGCACAATTAA